>CANPXG010000014.1 GCA_947585795.1 uncultured Clostridia bacterium | reverse complement strand
GTTCGTCCTGAGCCAGGATCAAACTCTCGTTTAAATTCTGAATTGCTTTACTGCGTCTTGTTTACTTGTCCTGCACGCCTATTCTTCCGTATTTCTTCGTCGATAATGCTCGCAATACATCAAGTATTGCTCCGCTTATCTCCTTGTAATACGAAATCTATACGCACATGACAAGCAAAACGCCTTGTAAATCAATTCCTAAAACTCTCCTCAGAGAGTTAAAAGTTCGTTTCCGTTAGCTCCTAAAACTAACTCTGACATTACGTTAATTTCTATTATCCGTTTACTGTCATAAAAAAACTCAAATTCTTTTGACTTGGTTAATATTTACTTCATAAACGCTCCGAGCTTCGCTCAGGCATTTACTTCGTAAATGCTTGCACTATCTATCTTTCAATGTACATCTCGCTCTCTTGCGACAGCTTACTTATTTTATCACGTAAAAATTGCCTTGTCAAGCCTTTTTTTTATTTTTTTTCGAATTATTTTTCTTTTTCCCTTTCACTGAATTTTTATCCGATTCAATCAGCAAAAACGACCTCATCATCGCACTCATTCCCGAAACGGCGCAGACAAATATTACCGGCGCAAAATTTGAAAAATACCTGCTGTTTGTTTCCCACAGCATCAAAAACATCCAATCTCCCAAAAGTGCCAAATACGGGACAAACAGCGCGGCGCGTTTTTCTTTATACTTATTAAATGCGAAGCAATACGCCGCGAAAAGCATTAAAATCATGACGGACATGTGCACTGCGGTCGCAAACATACTGTACTTATCATAATTCCGGCCGCCTTCCACCACCCACTCGCGCAAGGCGGTTTCTTTTACAGGCGTAAAATGCGTCATATCGGAAATTGAGTATGTGCCATCTCCGAAGTCAATAGCTGATTTGTCGCGTATAAGCTTATACATTCCCACGAAGCCCTTACCGTCAATACGTTTTCCTATTTCATCCAAAATAACTCTGTTACGCTCCTCACTGCCAAGACTGCGTGTAAGCTCATAGTCGCTCGGATTGTAATAACCCTTATCCTTAAGCCCCATCATTACCCAATGCAATAGCGGAGTATTTTGTTCCCTCGCCGTTTCCCGATCGAGATGAACGGAGTACATATACAGATTAAACGATGCCGTCACAGCCGCAATAACCGCCACGGCGCATATGACGGCCTTAACCGTATCTCTCTTATTCTCACTAAGACACATATCGACCGTTACGGCGATAACCATAATAAGCACCGTAAGCTTATTAAGTCCCCCGACGGCAGCCGCAAGTCCCATAAGAAGATATGTTACTGTCTTTTTCCAACCCGTCTTTTCTTTTGACACTAAATATAAGTAGAAAATCAGTACCGGAAACAACATCGACAAGGTATCCGTATACACCGAAGCGCCCATAACGTAATACTGCGGGCTCATAGCAAACAGCACCAACGCGAACACAGCATCGACCGAACCTGACAGCTTTTTACATATAAGCGACACAATAACCATCGCCGCCGTAAGCATCAGGCTTGTCACAAACACAGCCACATAAAAATAATGTGTTATTCCAAACAGCGACGCCGCCTTAAAAAACACATACAAAAAAGCCATCGCGCCGAGATTGTTTGGGAAAGAGTAATAATAATCATACAGACTTTCAAACGTACCCGTTTCCACCCATTCGGCCGCACCGTTATTTACCGCCCCAACGTCAAACATAAGTTCTTTACATTCGAGCGCGTTACCCAAAATCACCTGCACCGTAAACATTACTGCCGCGAATATGATAAGAATGATTTTATAATGTTTACACACCGCCGCCCGATACTTATTTAAGAGAAAATATACCACGCAAAGCGCGGTCATACACGCAAGCGCCGTGATTACAAGACGCGGCGCGGCGTGCTCGGTATTGCGGAAAAGCGCGTTAAAAACAACAAACGTGAAGCATACCGCAAACATGACGAACAACACGTGGTATACAGTATTTCTTACCTTATTCATAATATATTTTTCCCGTCAATGCGCCATAAACATTGACACGATTCCGATACAAATCGGAACTACCATCGCAATCGCTGTTACAAGGCATATGATTCTTATCGTTCTTTTACTCATCTGTTACACTCCCCGCCTCGTTATGAGATTATTTATAATTGACGAAGCCTGCGCCCTCGTCGCGGTACTTTGCGGAGCAAAATTTCCGTCATCCATACCGAAAACCAACTCGTTTGCGTACGCGTGCTTCACGCCGTCGATCGCCCAAACGGATATTTGACTTACATCGTTAAACAAAAGATCCATAGGCAGCGAAAGCTCATTTACGCCGCCCCTGCCAAGACCGTACTGGTACACCGTTTGAGTAAGGTACGCCATCTCCTCACGCTTGATCGGCGACGCGCCGTTAAACGCTCCGCTTACCGTCACCTTTTCACCGTCGTCCGATACCGAATAACCCGTTATCATTCCCTCGGGAATAAGTCCCTTGTCGAGAGCGCTCTGCACATAAGACGCGTACCATTCGTTTCCCGACACGTCAAGGCACTCGCCCTCGCGGTACGGAACGACCTCTATACCGCCCGCTTCCATCGCCATTCGCAGAAACTCCGCGCGCGTCACCGTTCCGTCGGGGTTAAACTCCGTGTCCGACACGCCGCTTACAATTCCGGCGGAGGCAAGCTTGTTTATTATGTCCTCAGCCCAATGACCGCTTATATCCGTAAAGCTTGCCGCCTGCGCCGTGATCGGCACAGCCGCGGCGAGCACGAGCGCGGTCAAAGTTACTTTTAATTTCATTACGTATATGCTCCTTTCGGATCGTCATATTTTACTTATTCATCATTCTGTCAACGACTACCGCCGCCTCGGCGCGCGTAAGCTCCGCCTTCGGCGCGAACGTGCCGTCACCCATACCGCTTACAAAGCCGTTCGCGTAAGCCGCTTCAACGGCGTTGGCGTAAGACGGATCTATATCCGACGCGTCGGTGAACGCATCGCCGTAATTATTTCCCGACATATCGCCGCTGTCCGAATTTTTCAGCTTATAGCTCATGCAGCTCATCATAAGCGCCGCCATTTCCTCACGCGTTATGTTCTTATTGCCGCCGAACGCCTGATCCTCCGGCACAAACGGCGGCTCGTTAGTCGGAGTGAGAGTATATTTTGTGATTTCGGCTGTAACGGCTTCGCTGTCCTCCGTCGCCTCGGCAAGCGTCTTTGTAATAACCTCAGTCGTCACATTCGCGCCCTCCAGCATCGCGGCGGGAATAAGCCCCTTATCGAGCGCGCCCTGAACATAATAGCAGAACCAATCCTCCTGCTTCGCGCCCGGACACTCACCCTCGCGGTACGCGTGACCGACTATGCCGCAGGCGTCCATCGCCATCTTCAAAAACTCCCCGCGCGTAACGCTGTCCTCGGGATTGAATTTACCGTTACCGTCGCCCTGCACGACAAAATCATTGGCAAGCCTCGTTACGACCTCTTCTGACCAGTGACCGTCCATATCTGTAAACGCAATATCCTTCTTTACATACTTATAAAGCTCGGGCACGTCCTTTTCCAAATCGTCCGCGATAAGCTTCGCCATTCTTCTTGCGCCCTTTTCCTTTAAATGCGTCGTATCGTTCGTACCCGTCGGATACGCCTTACTCTCAAGCGGCTCACAGATGAAGTAACCGGACAGCACATCGTCCTTTTCCATACTGTTCCACGTGTCCGTCACGAACCTGTTCGCGTCCACAAACGCGCAGCCCGTTTCCTTCGCCAAATCTCTCGTCGGATCGGCGTAGTCCTGACGGGACTCCATAAAATTACCCTTTTCATCGTCCCACCACGCGGCAGCCGACGCTGTCATAAGCACGGGTATACCGCCGCGCTTCTCGATCTCACCTATATACTTGTCGGTTATGAGCTTTTTATAATCCTCGACGCTTATATAACGCTCGGGCTTATTCACGTCGCCGTCGTTAATACCAAACTGAATGAACACGTAATCGCCGGGGTGCATTTCGGTCAGTATTCTGTCAAGACGTCCGTCGTTATTGTAGCTCTTCGCACTTCTGCCGCCCATAGAACGGTTTTCTATTATAACGCCGTCCGTGAAATAATCGGCGAACACCTGTCCCCAACCCGTCTGCGGGTACACGTTTTCGTAAACATACGTCTGCGCCGTCGAGTCACCCGCCAAATATACCGTGGGCTTTTCACCCTTTTCCTCTCTCGCGGGAAGCTGCTCTATCTCGATCTCCGTCACGTTCGGGTTTTCACCTATGACCTGCACGGTAATTTTGCCGTCCTTCGGCACTACGGGCTGCTCGTTTTCCTGCGTCTTACCCGCCTCGAGCGTGTACGCTCTCACGCGTTCACCGCCGTTTATGTAAACATTCGCTTTCGTTTCGGTCTTACCACCCGTCGTTACGGTAACGGTGTAGTCGCCGTCGGGCACCTCGACCTCTTTTACAACGCCGTCGGTCTTGTCAGGCTTTACCTTGGTCATGTCGTACTTTTCGTAAAACAGACCGTCATCGGCAAGCGCCGCGCCCGCCGACGCGGCAAAAAGCATCGACGCGCCGAGAAGCGCGGATATTATCCTCTTTAAGCTCATAATAAACACTCCTTATCGTTTCTTGTCCTCTTATTATACAATACGCGCCGTAAAAATTCAACATAAATTTTTACCGCGCGCTCACATATCGTACAATATCGCGTTACATATCGCGGCAGCGACGCTCGAACCGCCCTTTCTGCCGCGCGCGACGATATACGGCACCTTCGCCGTCATGATAAGCTCCTTCGCCGCCGTGACGTTCACAAAGCCCACCGGCACGCCTATAACGGCTATGGGGTTTATTTTCTTCGCCTCGATAAGCTCGTACAATTTTATAAGCGCCGTGGGCGCGTTACCAACGGCGAAGATCACGTCCTTACCGAGCAGCGCCGCCTTTTCCATACTTACCGCCGCGCGCGTTACGCCGTTTTTTTTCGCGTCCGCCGCCACGTCCTCATCGGACATGAAGCAGTACACCTCACCGCCGTACTCCGCAAGACGCTTCTTATTTATACCGCTTCGCGCCATTTGCGTGTCGGTCACAATGTCCGCGCCGTTCCTTACGGCGTTTTTGATTATACCGACAACATTTTTTGAAAAACACATACTGTCCGCGTAACTCATATCCGCCGTAGCATGTATCACGCGCATTACTATCGGCTTTACCTCCGCGTCTATCTCGCGCTTTAGCTCGCTCTCTATTATCTCAAAGCTCCTCCTCTCAATGTCGGCGGGGAGCACGTTCTCAAACTCGATCAAAACTCTATACCCTCTCTCGCTTTCACACCTCTGTCATACGGGTGCTTTACTTTCATTACCTCGGAAATATAATCGGCGCGGCTCGTAAACCACTTCTCTGCCTCCCTGCCCGTAAGGATAAGCTCTCCCTTGTAATCATCGACTATCTCACGCAAAAGCTCGCGGTCGAGAAGATTGTGATTATACGCGGAAAACACCTCGTCGAGCACGATCATGTCAAAGTCCTTCATATTCCATTGAATATATTTTAAATTCGCGTTGTGGCAGTGGATTATATTTTTCTTGTCGTCGTCCGTCATGGAACGGAAAAATCCGTACTGCCTGTCGCAGCGCATCACTTTTATGTTCCTTTGCTCCATAAGCATTTCAAGCTCGCCCGTGTACGTGCCCTTCATAAACTGCACGAACATAATACGTTTTCCGTAGCCCGCCATACGCACAGCCGCCCCTATCGCCGCAGTCGTTTTGCCCTTGCCTTCTCCGCAGTAAATATGTATCACGCTTATACCTCCCCGTTAAGAATTTTATATATAAGTTCCATGTCAAGACTTTTTCTCACTACGTCCGCAAGACGGTCGTACTCCCTTTCACGCACCTCGCTCATGTCTATATCGGCGCTCAAAGACGGCGATATTCCCTTTTTTTCGCAAAGGCACTCCACCACCCTCGCGGCGCACTTGTCGAATATCCCGTGAATATACGTTCCGTACACGTCGTTTTTCGACACGATTTTACCTTCTCTCGAGCTTTCGCCCATATGTATTTCGTACCCCTCAAACTCCGCGCCGCTAAGTCCCTTGAGCGCACCCTCTATTTCACCGAGCGTACCCTTTACAAGCACGCGCGTCTTTTCGGTACGAAAACGCGTGACGACGGGTAAAAGTCCCATACCGCGATACTCTCCCCTTCGCTCCGCGCCGCACTCGTCGATTATTTTTTCACCGAGCATCTGATAGCCGCCGCATATACCGAAAATCGGACAAGCGCTTTTTTTCACCGCGTCCTCCAACCCGTTTTCCCGCATCCACATAAGGTCGGAAACTGTACTTTTGCTGCCGGGTAAAACTATCATGTCTGGGCTTAACAGCTCGTCCGCGCGTTCCACGAAACGCACGCGCGCGTATTTTGAGCACGAGAACGCGTCGAAGTCGGTAAAATTCGATATGCGCGGGAAGCGTATCACTGCGATATCGATAACTCCCGCCGCTTTACGTGTGAGGCGGTCGGAGAGGGAGTCCTCGTCCTCAATATTAAATCGCTCATACGGCACCACGCCCGCGACTTTTACGTTCGTAAGCTCCTCTATCATCGAGAGCGCCGGGTGAAGCAGTCCCATATCGCCTCTGAATTTATTTATTATCGTCGCTTTAACTCTACGCCGTTCGTCGTCGTCAAGCAGCATGACGGTACCGTAAAGCTGGGCGAATACGCCGCCTCGATCGATGTCGCCTACGAGGAGCACGGGCGCGTCCGCCATTTTCGCCATGCCCATATTCACTATGTCGTCCTTTTTTAAGTTTATCTCGGCGGGCGAGCCCGCGCCCTCAATTACTATCACGTCATACTCCGCGTCAAGCTTTTTATACGCGTTCATAATGTCGGGAATGAGCTGTTTTTTGTATTTAAAATACTCTGCGGCGCGCATATATCCGCGCACCTCACCGTTTACGATCACCTCGGAGCCTTTGTTGTCGGTGGGCTTTAACAATATTGGGTTCATAAATACCGAAGGCTCGGTGAGCGCGGCGGCGGCTTGCATCGCCTGCGCCGTGCCGATTTCAAGTCCGTCGGGTGTGACGTGCGAGTTGAGCGCCATATTCTGCGACTTGAATGGGGCGGTTTTCAGCCCGTCCTGCCTGAAAATGCGGCACAGTGCCGCCGTGATCAGGCTTTTGCCCACGTTTGACATGGTACCCTGTATCATAATAGGTTTAGCCACAAATATCACCCAATTTCCTGATTAATTCTTCGTTTTCCGCGCGCGTTTTCACGGCGACGCGGTAAAAATTACCGCCAAGACCGCGAAAGTTCGAGCAGGAGCGTATAAGTATGCCGCGGTCGAGTAATTTTTTATCCATACCCGCCGCGCCTTTTATGAGCAGGAAGTTCGCGTCGGACTTAAACGTTTTAAATCCGGCTTCACTCAATCTTTTACTTAAAAAATCACGCTCTTTTTTTATTATTGAAACGTTTTTTTCTATGTAAGCCGTATCGTACGCCGCTGCTTCACCCGCGAGCGCGGCGGCTATGGACACATTCCACGCGGGAAGTTGTTTTTTTACCTTTTCGGCAAACGCGCCGTCCGCGATCAAATACCCCAACCGCAGTCCCGCGAGCGCGTAAGTTTTCGTAAACGCCTTTATCACCGGCGCTTTTCCCTTCAGAGAGCACGCGTCGGTAAAATCAATAAAACACTCGTCCGCTGCGAGCACCGCGCCGCTTTTTTCGCACTGCTTTGCCGCTTTTTCAAGTATATCTCTGTCGAACACGTTCCCCGTAGGATTATTGGGATTGCACACAAACGCCATATCCGCGCCGCGAAGCGCGTCCAAAAAATCACCGCGCAGCGCGAAACCGTCCTCCTCACGCAAATCGTAGTAACGTATTTCCGCGCCGACGCTTAAAAGCGCCCTTTCGTACTCCGAAAACGACGGCGATATTAAAAGCGCCGTTTTCGGCATTACCGCGCGCGTGACGGCGAAAATCATCTCCGACGCACCGTTCGAGCAGACCACGTTTTCAATATCCACGCTCTCGCGCCGCGCTATTTTTTCACGCAAATCGCGGTACTCAATATCGGGATACACACCGAAAAAATTTTCGCCTTCCCTAACGGCGCTCAATATTTTTTCATCCGGTCCAAGCGGGGCGGTGTTCACCGAGAAATCAAGACGCACACTTTTCCCATACGTGTCGCCGCCGTGAGCAAACCTGTTCATATAAAACACCCCACGGCTATTTTCGCCGCCACGAGAATGACGGCGCAGATCACGGCGGTAACGTACATAATACGCGCCGCCTGCTTTATATTGTCGTACTTAACGTCCTTTATACTGTCACCGATAAACGGTTTTTTGTAAAGCTCACCGAAGTAGTACGCGTCACCCGCAAGCTGTATACGTAAAGCTCCCGCTACCACCGACTCCGTCTGAGCGCTGTTGGGGCTTGCGTGCTTACGTGAGTCGCGGCTGTGAATATACGCCGCGTTACCCGCGTCGAAGCCCAAAATACGCGACGCGAAAATCATTACGCGCGCCGCTATGCGCGACGGTATGTAATTCGCTATATCGTCAAGCTTCGCCGCCGCTTTCCCGAAGTACAAATACTTTTCGTTCTTATATCCCACCATGGAATCCATCGTATTTACCGCCTTATATGCGCACCCAAGTACCGCGCCGCCAAGCGCCATATATATAAGCGGCGCGACTATTCCGTCGCACGTATTTTCCGCTATCGTTTCCACCGCCGCCTTCGTGATACCGACGTCGTCGAGCTTATCCGTATCGCGTCCGACTATCATGGAAACCTGTTCCCGCGCCTTATCCACCTCACGGCGAAGGAGCGAATAATATATTTTATTTCCCTCTTTGCCGAGCGCACGCGCCGAAAGCATAAAGTAACAAATCACGCTCTCCGCCGCCGCACCGGCGACTATGTTCCACCTGTACAGCAGCAGCAAAATTACAAGCGGCACCGCCGCGCTCACGGCTATTACGATTATAACCATGAGCGTACCGCCCGTTATTTCACCCGCTTTCGTTTTCGGGAAAATACGTCGAATCACCTTTTCCGTAACCGAAATAAATCCGCCCATAAGACGCACGGGGTGCAGAAAAAAATTCGGATCCCCAAATATCAAATCAAGCAAAAACCCTATACCGAGCGCTACCGCCTGCGCTATGATCATATCTTTTCTCCTTTCATAAGCGGCTCGAAGCCTCGCGCCGTTTTTTCTTTACCGTCGTACTCTACCACGTACCCGCCGCCGTTATCAGTCATATAGTCGTAAAACCCACCGCCGAACAGCTCGCACATGATTGCCATGATAGTACCGCCGTGGACGACGAACGCGACATTTTGCGCTTCTTCCTCAAGCGACGCGTAAAACCCGCTTACACTCCGCCGCCTGAAATCCTTTGGCTCCTCACCGTTCGGGAACGCATGATCTCCGCCGCTGTCGAGCCATCTTTTATAACGCACGTCGTCTTTTAAATCCTCATACGACTTATTCTCAAAATCACCGAAATCACACTCTCGGAGCGACGGACATATTTTCACATCCTTATCGGGATATATAAGCTTCGCCGTCTGCAGGCACCGCTTCATCGGACTTGACACGACCGCGTCACAGTCGGGGTAAACGTAATCGAAGGACGCGTCGGGACAAAGCTCCTCATCCGTCGAACCCACGTACCGCCTAAGCGTGTTACCGCGCGTTTTACCGTGACGAATTAAAATTATTTTCATTTTATCACATTTCCTATTCCGCATACGATCCTTATTACTCTATCGGCTTTTTCGGCAAGGCGGCAATGTATCCGCCCCACCGCCTCACGGTACTCGCGCTCCTCGGCGCTTACCGGCACCACGCCGCAGCCCACCTCGTTCGATATTATTATCACATCGGGATCGTCCTCAAGAAATTTTTCCGTTTCCTTTACCGCGTCAAGACCTTTTGACATTTTATCACGCACGAAAAGGTGAAAATCACGCACGGCCTTCGCCTTTTTCAATTCCTCATACGGCGCGTCATACGGAGTAATTTCACTCACGCCGAGCTTACTTTTCACGTACTCTCCCTTACCCGAGTACGCGCCGCCGAATACGAAAATCATGCCAGCCTTCCCCCAATCACGATCACAATAACCGTTATAAGCTCGCACATCTGTATAAAATAGCCGCAGGTATCGCCCGTTATACCGCCTATTTTTTTCGCGACGAAGAACTTGTAATAAAGCAGCATAAGTATCAGCAAAAACAGCACCGCGCCGCCGATAAACGGACTTAAAACGATCATTACAAAGCCGCACGCGGCAAGCATCAATATAGTTACGGTAAGCGTCGCCGGTCTGTTCATCGCCGACGACATTTCATATAAAAGTCCCGTATTTTTCGCCGTGCGCATAAGCGTCACCTCTATCGCGCAAAGCGCGCGCGACATCACAAAGCCCAAGCCTATCATGGCGACCTCACCGTATATCGTCACCTCGTTCAAAAATCCGAAGTAGATCATGTAATACATGACCGCGCTTATTATACCGAACGCGCCCACATGCGGATCACTCAAAATCTCAAGCTTTTTCTGCTTACTTCCATACGAGGCGAGCGCGTCGGAGGTGTCTATAAACCCGTCGGCGTGTATGCCGCCCGTCACAATTACCGGTATCGCCGCCGCGACGCCCGCAAAGCACGCGTTATTTATGCCAAGCCTCAGGCACACCGTGAACCACAGCATCAAAACGCCGCCTATCACCGCGCCGACAAGCGGGAAAAAGCACATTGTGTAACGCATATTTTCCTTACTCCAATATATACGCGGCATCGGTATTTTAGAATACATCGCGAACGCGAGTCCCAACGACTTAAATATCCGCATGATTTACCTCCTTTATCCTTTGCCCCAGACCGCAGACCACCTCGTAAACAGCGTCCGCCATTTCCGCTGCGCGCCTGTTTACGCGCCCGAGCGCCCTCATGTACCGCCTCGTTTCCTCGTCGTACTCAATTCCGTCCGAAAATATCTCGTTCGTTACAACGATCACGTTATCGCATTTTTTATTTAGACTCTCAACGCCGAAAATCACTTCGTCCGCCGCGTTAGGCCCCTTAGCCTGTGCACCTTCGGGCAAAAACATCTCGTTCGCGAGCAGATTCGACATACATTCCAAAATCACCGTGCCGCAAGCGTCGAGATTTTTTATATCCGTGTATCGCTCAACCGACACAAACCCCTTATCGGCGCGCATCTCCCTGTGACGCTCCACGCGCCGCCTGCTCTCGTCGTCCGTCACCTTCATCGCCGCTATGTACGTCCTTTCGCCGCCAAAGCTCACGGCAATATTTTCGGCGAACGCGCTCTTGCCGCTACCGCTGCCGCCCGTCACAAGCACAAGCATTTATTTCAGCTCCTTATACCTTTCTATATTTATCTCGTCAAAGGTCACCATGTCGCGGTACACGCCGAGCGCCGCGTCGAGCATGGTTAGGAGCATAACTCCGCCCGTACCCTCTCCGACGCGCATATCCGCGTCGATAGGCGCTTTTTTACCGAGTATTTTAAGTATGTCCCTCGACGCTCTCTCACCCGAAACGTGCGACGCGACCATAAAATCGCGGCACCTTTCCGTAAGGCGGTGCGCGCAAAGAGCCGCCGCCGCCGATATAAAGCCGTCTATCACGATAGGCACTCCGTAAACGCCGCCGCCTATGAACACTCCCGCAAGCGCCGCTATGTCATAGCCGCCCACCGCCGACAAAACATCCAAAACGTCGTTTTTGTCGGGACGGTGAAGACGTATCGCTTTTTCTATTACCTCCGTTTTACGCGTAAGCCCTTCCGACGAAAGCCCCGCGCCGCGTCCCGTGACGCTTTTTACGTCCTTATCCAAAAGCACGCTTGTGACCGCCGACGCGGTCGTCGTGTTGCCTATACCCATTTCGCCCGTCACGATGATTTTATAACCCTTGCCGCAAAGCTCCTTCACGCATTCTATTCCCGTTTCGATCGCCTTTTGCGCCTCACCGCGCGTCATGGCTCTTTCTCGGAGCATATTGCGCGTGCCGTATGATATTTTTCTGTCCGTAACGCCTTCCACATCGCGTTTAACGCCCACGTCCACGGCGATAATGTCCGCGTCCGCGCGATGCGCCATAGCGCATACGCTCGTTTTACCCTTGGCAAAGTTTTCCGTCACGACAGCCGTTACATCGCTCGTGGTTTGAGATACGTTTTCACTCGTAACACCGTTGTCGGCACACATTATGAGCACGGCGCGCTTGTCTATGCTAACGTTTTGTGTCCCCTGTATACCGGCGATATCCGTTATTATATCCTCGAAAACACCCATGCCGTGAAGCGGCTTCGCGATCTCGTTCCACCGCCGCCGCGCCGCGCGCCGCGCCGACGCGTCAATTTCCTTTATCTTGTACATTTGTATTCCTCACAGCTTTTTATAAAATTTTCGGCAATGCTTATATCCGAGTAAAAATGCAGATGCGCGAACGACGCGAACAAATTTTTACTCGCGCGGGCGCAGTCCCATTTAGTGTCCCCTTTTTGCGCTGTAAAATCGGAAACGGGAGCGTCGCTTTCAAAGTAATGAAATTCGCGGGCGCGGATCTTGTGTCCCTTTTTACACAATATATTGTCGGCGCGCGCCGTCATTTCCATATAACCGAAATGACGGAGCGAGTTTGTTTGGCGGCACGTGCCGCTTATTACTCCCGCCATTTTATAAGTTTTTTCACCCGTATCCAAAAAATCGTGCAAATACATAAACCCACCGCACTCCGCGATACACGGAGCGCCGTCCGCTATTTTTTCCCTTACGCCGCCAAGCGTAACGGTATTTTTTTCAAGAATATCGGCGTAAAGCTCCGGGTAACCGCCGCAGAGAATAAGCCCGTCGCAGTCGGGCACGCCGTCGTTCGCAAGCGGACTGAACTCGACTATGCGCGCGCCCATGCTTCGCAGCAGCTCAAGGTTATCGTCGTAGCAAAAGCAAAATGCCCTGTCACGCGCGACCGCGACCGTCACGTCCGCCGTTTTATTTATAACGGGCGCGTTTACGCTTATATCCGCGCGCTCGGCTATCTCCAAAATACGGTCAATATCGATAAACCGCCGCGCATGATCGGCGAGCACGCGAAGCTTTTCGCGAAGGTCGGTAATTTCCGCCGCCGTAATAAGCCCCAACCGCCTACTGTCTATTTTCGCCTCACTCACGCGCGGCAAAAAACCAAGCGGCTCCACGCCTATTTCACGCACTTGCGCCGCCAAAGCGCCGTACAGCCTTTCGGGCAAATTATTAAAAATCACGCCGACGATGTTGTTTTGCCCAAACTCCTTAAACCCCTTCACGACCGCCGCCGCCGAACGGCTCATACCGGCGCAGTTTACGACGAGTATCACGCCCGTGTCGGTAATTTGCGACAGCTCGCGCGAGCTTCCCTCATCGCCCGACATAAAGCCGTCGTAAAACCCCATGACACCCTCGATAACGGATATTTCGCCGCCGTTTTTATGTAAAAGATAACGTATCGTATCGTCTGTCATAAGATAACTGTCGAGATTATGCGCGTCCGCGCCGATAACGGTCTTATGGAACATGGGATCGATATAATCCGGTCCGCACTTAAAGGACGAAACGTTTATCCCCCTGTCCTTAAGCGCCTGCAAAACGGCGCACGTGACAGTAGTCTTACCGCACCCGCTGCCCGTACCGGCGAACATTATCCGTTTCAACGCGTCCTCCCCCTCACTTTACTCCCGTTATCACAAACACGGGATTTTGCGCCTTCATCATGGTGTGACCGGCGACATTTTCCGCGCACGCCGCGTTTATCTGCACGATTTCACATAAATATTTCATCTCACCGAGCGCGTCAAGCGCCTCGTTAAGTGTTTCGAGCGTCACCGCGTTTATAACGACGCGCTCCGCGCCGCACGACGCAAGCACGGCTCGTATATTCCCCGACGCTCCGCCGATAAACACCTTGTCCGCGCGCGGAAGCGACATAAGCGCCGACGGCGCCTCACCGTGCACTACCTCCACGTTGTCCGCCATAAACTTTACCGCATTTTTCGCGGTAAGGTCACACGCTTCACCGTTTTTTTCCACCGCGTACACCTTCCCCTTCGGGCACAAAAGCGCCATTTCGACGCTCACCGAACCCGTACCGGAACCTATATCAAAACAAATGTCATCGGGCTTTATCTCAAGCTTTGACACGCTCACCGCGCGCACAGCCGACTTCGTCATCGGAACCGACGCGCGAATAAATTCACCGTCGTCTATACCTATTCTCACGCGGTCGTCGTACCTTTCGTTTATTATTACCGCCACGCTAAGCGGCGCGATTTTTATGTCCCTAAGTTCCGCCGCCGTACCGCGCGTTATTTTTTCATTCCCGTAAGAAAGGTTTTCACCAATATACACGACCGCGTCCGAGAGCCCGTGATCACACAGCCTCCCGCACGGGTTTTCACCCGTGAGCACAAACGTTTTTTTGTGTCCCCGCACCTCGCTCGCGATATTGCACACACGCCCATGCGCACTCACGATATTCATATCGTCAAAGCTCATCTTTATCCTCGAACAAAAATACGAAACACAGCTTACTCCCGCGTACACGACCGCGTCGGGGTAAATTTCCAAAAGCTTCGCCGCGCCGCTGTAAAACGACGCGTCACCCGAAAACAGCACGCACGCGCTCTCACACGGATTTTCACTCAAAATACGCGCGATCTTGTCCGCCTCGTACTCGAAAAACACGCGAGCGCCGTCCTTCGCATACGGCTCTGCCACGCGCTTTGCACCGATTATAATATCAGCATTTTTAATTTTTTCCGCTGCATCGCAGGTAAGAGTTTTACTGTCCCCCATACCCGCGCTGACGATAAAAACGTTCATATTACAACCACTCCAAAATAAGATTTTCCGCTTCCTCGAGCGTCACTCCGTCCTCGCTTTGCGGTCTGTCTATGACGATAAGCTCCGCGCCCGCCTCCGCCGCCGCGTCCGCTTTTTCTTTAAACCCGCCGTTTTTACCGGCACTTTTCGTGACGAGAAATTTTATGTCGTACTCCCTCAAAATCGCCGCGTTCAGCTCCTTTGAAAACGGTCCCTGCATACATATCACCCTCGACATACCAAACCCCGCCGCGCGGCACAGCGCAAGCGACTCTTCCGACGGCAGCACCCGCGCGTAGCTCCTTTCGCGAATCGGCGAAAACTCGCTTATCTCCTTCGCTCCCGTCGTTATGAACACATTCCCGCGCCTTTTTTCCAAATACCGCACAGCGTCCGCCGTATTTTTAAACCGCGTCCCCGTCTTGGCGTCGTCGCCGCGCAGCACGCGGATATACCTGCACTCGCACGCCGCCTTAATATTCCGCGTGACCTCGGACGCGTACGGATGCGTCGCGTCAACGACTATCCTCGCGTTTTCCTCACGGAAAAACACGCGCATCTCGTCCTCCGTCATACGCCCCGTCCTGACGTTCGCGCCCTGAAGCAAACTCGCGCCGTACTCCGTCGCGACGCAGACCGCGTGACTGATTTTTTCTCTTACCAAAAAATCGGCGATTTTGTGTCCCTCATACGTGCCGCCGAACAGTATAACGTCATACATTTTTATACCCTCTCGGTGTTACCATTTTCCCGTTTACGATCTTCGACGCGGAGCTCCCTATAAACACCGTCGTGAACATATCCGCGTCGTATTCTCTAAGCTCCGCAAGCGTCATAACGCTGTACTCTTCGCCCTCACGCCCTACATTTTTCGCCGCCGCGCACACAGTTTTACTGTCCCGGAAATGTCCTGCCGCGTCGCACGCTTTCGCAAGATGACCGCGCCTTGCGCGGCTCGACGGATTATAAAGACATATCACCATATCCGCCTCGGCGGCGAGAAGCACGCGCTTTTCAATTACCTCCCACGGAATCAACAGATCGCTAAGACTTATCACGGCAAAGTCGTGTCCCAGCGGCGCTCCGACGAGCGCCCCGCCGCTTAACATCGCGCTCACGCCCGCTACCGAACACACCTCGACGTTTTCATACTCCGCCGCGATTTCGTGCGCGAGCGAAGCCATCCCGTACACGCCCGCGTCACCGCTGCAGACGATCGCCGTCCTCTTGCCCGACGCGCTCATTTCCACCGCTTTACGCACGCGCCGCGCCTCCTCTTTCATCGGTGACGTAAAATATTCTTTGTCGGGAAAGATTTTTCTGACAAGCTCCGCGTAAACGGTGTAACCGACGATCACCTGCACGTTTTCAAGCGTCTTTTTCGCCTCGAGCGTCATACCGTCGCCGCCTCCCGCGCCTATTCCGACAACGTAAAGCTTCATTTTACTGTCCCTCCGATTTACTGTCCCCTACTAAAATCAATTTCCGCTTTTCTCTCACCGAGCGCCAACGTGATTTTGTTCTTCACAGTTTTCCCGACTGTTATTTTAGCGCCCGCCGCGCACACTGCTCTCTCGCACACGTTGTCCGTGCCGACCGTTTTTTTCACAAACTCCGACGCGCCGAACTCGCCCCGCGCCGCGTTAAGCTCGTCCGCCGTGAACGTGAGAAGAGGCAGCGAATACCTTTCGCAAAAATCGAGTATACCCCTTTCATTTTTCTTTACGTCAACGGTCGCCGCAGCGCACAGCATATCCGTATTCACGCCGTTTTCACGCAGAAACTCCTCGACGGTTTCCGTCACGTTTTGGGCGTTTCTTTTGCAGCCGATACCGACAACGACAGTTTTCGGCACAAGATTTAACGTGACCTCAAACGGTTTTTTATCCTCCGCACTTATGCAAATACCCGCCTCGGCGTTTTTTGCAAAACAGTCGGGAACGTTTAAAAGCTCAAAGTCGCTTACAAGCCCTATCTTCTCACCGCGCAGCACGCGCGACGATATTTCCTTTATCAGTTTAGTGTCCCTAATATGAAGATGGTTCGCCGCCGCAAAAACGTCAACGGCGAACGCGCCGTTAATGTCGGTCGCGGTCGTAATGACCGCCTGCGCGCCCGTAATATCCGCGATTTTTCTCGCGAGCGCGTTCGCGCCGCCCAAATGTCCCGACAGTATGGGGACACAAAACTTCCCCTTTTCATCCATTACCAGCACGGCGCGGTCGCGCGCTTTATCCTCTATATACGGCGCGATCGCCCGCACCGCGATACCGCACGCGCCGAGAAAAACAAGCGCGCCGTACTTTTCCCAAAGCGCGGCGGTGATGTCCGAAAGCGCGTCAAAGCACGTAAAATTTTCCACGCGGTACCTTCGCGGCAAAAATCCGTCCGCGCCGAGCGATTTTACAAGCACTTCGGCTCTCTCCGCGCCCGCGCGCGTAAACGCGATTACCGCAATTTTCATTCCGTTCCCCTCCGAAACTCGGTCGTAAACGTCTTATCGTAAAGACGCGACGGCAAGTATTCGCCGTCCAAAAAATCACCCACGACGATAAGCGCCGTCTTTGTTATGTTGTTTTTCAGAGCTGTTTCGTTTAGTGTCCCCACGGTACAGCGCATCACCTTTTCATCGTCCCATGTCGCCTTGTACACGATCGCGGCTTTAGTGTCCCTACCGTAACCGCCCGCGATAAGCTCTTTCGAGAGCTTGTCCGTCATCGACGCTGACAGAAAGATCACCATCGACGCGCCGTGAGAGGCGAGCGAGCGTATTTTTTCACGCTCCGGCACAGAGGTCTTACCCTCCATGCGCGTTATTATGACTGTCTGCGACGCGCCGGGAACCGTGTACTCCGTGCGAAGCGACGAAGCCGCGCCGCAAAACGACGACACTCCGGGACACACGTCGTATTCGATGCCAAGTAAGTCGAGCGCATCCGTCTGCTCGCGCAAAGCGCCGTAAATCGACAGGTCGCCCGTTTGAAGTCTGACGACATTTTTAGTGTCCCCCTGTTTCATTACTTCGATTATTTCACCGAGGTGCATCTCGGAGCTGTCGTAAATTTCAGCGCCCGCTTTCGCCGCATCGAGAAGCTTCGGATTTACGAGCGAGCCGGCGTATATGATTATATCCGCCTCACTCAAAAGCTTATGTCCGCGCAGCGTTATAAGATCCGCCGCGCCGCTTCCCGCGCCTACAAAATGTACCATTTATATCTCCCTCAAAAGCGCGTCCGCGTCCTTCGTTTTCCCTATCAGTCCGTACTTGTTTGAAAACATTACCGCCGCCGTTTTTAAATTTACGCGCCGCTTTAAATACATATCTATCCTGTCCATAAGCACCGCTATGGTTTTAGTGTCCCTTACAAGCTCATACGCCGCGTCCGTCGTCGGGCAGTCGAGTATTTTTTGAAAATCCCTAACGCCCGCCAAAGCGGCGCACAGCGCAAGCGTTTCCATGCGCCCGTCCGCATAAGCGGAATGAGTGTTCATAATACCGCTTCCGAGCTTCACGAGCTTACCCATATGCGATATTACGAGCACGCCTGTGAAACCGAGGTCGGACGCGTAATCGAGCGCGTCGCCGATAAAGTTGCTGCACTGAACGGTTTTCTGTATGCCAAACTCCTTAAGCGCGAAATCCGCGCCGTAATTTCCGGGAACGATCACGGCAACCTTGCGCCCTTCGGCGCGCGCCGTTTTAAGCTCAAGATAAATCGTGTCGGTGAGCGCCTTTTGGCTCATCGGCTCGACGATACCGCTTGTGCCGAGTATTGATATACCGCCCTCGATACCAAGACGCGGATTAAACGTTTTTTTCGCGATTTCTTCACCGTTCGGCACGGAAATTACAATGTCCGCGCCAAAATCGCACTCGGACAAAGCCTCCGCCACCGCATCGCGTATCATCGCGCGCGGCACGCTGTTTATCGCCGCCTCGCCGACCGCGCGGTCAAGCCCGTCCTTCGTGACGCGCCCCACGCCTTCACCGCCGTCTATCGTGATCGCGCCGTCGGTTTTGGTAAGGGACGCGCATACGGTTACGCCGTCGGTAATATCGGGATCGTCGCCGCTGTACTTGATTACCGACGCGGCTACAGCGTCACCCGCCATCTCGACCTTCTCTGTGTCAACGCTCACGCAATAGCCCGAAGGCAGCGTCACTGTCACGTTTTTCACCTTTTCACCCGTGGCAAGATATATAGCGGCAGCCTTTGCCGCAGCTGCGGCGCAGGTACCGGTCGTTATACCTTTTTTTAAAAATTTTGCGCTTTTCATGCCCTTTTTACAGCTTTTTAACGCCCAACTTCACGTTTTCGCCGTTAATGTTCCACTCTTTCGCGTTACCTTCTGCAGCCGCCGTGTCAAGCTCGTCCGCAAGCGTTTCATCCTTTATCACGTCAGCGTTCTTTGACATAATTTCCGCGATTTTCGCGTTACCCTCACAGCTCAATTTAATATGATCCATTACCTCGAAGCCGGAATCCTTTCTCATCGTCTGCACCTTCGAGATGATCTCTCTGACAAAGCCCTCCTCGATAAGCTCCGGCGTAAGATTGGTATCGAGAACGACCGTCACTCCGTAATCGCTGTTCGACTCAAACCCTTCGGTCTGCGCCGTTTCTATAAGCAAGTCCTCCTCACCAAGCTCCTCCTTCACGCCCGCGACCTCTATCGTCAGCTTACCTGTATTTTTGATCTCCGCCATAGCCGCATTACCGTCAATGTTCGCCAAAATCTCACGCACCGCGTTTATATTCTTACCGAAACGTCTGCCGAGCGTTTTAAGCTGCGGCTTAAAGCTGTACGACGTAAACGACGCGACATCGTCCGTAAACTCGACGCTCTTTACATTCAGCTCGTCCTCGATAATATCCACATAGAAACCGTCAAGCTCCGACTCCGCCTTAACGTACATCTTACCTATCGGCTGACGGTTCTTTATATTCGCCGTATTACGGCACGCTCTGCCGAGCACGACAATATCAAGCACTTCCTCCATATTTTTCTCAAGCTCTTTATCTATAAGCTTTTCGTCATACGTCGGGAAGTCGCACAAATGTATACTCTCCGGCGCACTCTTATCTATACTTCTCACAAGGTTCTGATAAATATCCTCGGTCATAAACGGAATCATCGGCGCGGCAGCCTTGCACACAGTCACAAGCGCGGTATACAGCGTCATGTACGCGTTGATTTTATCCTGCGGCATATCCTTGACCCAGAAACGCGCACGGCTGCGGCGAACGTACCAATTCGACAGCTCATCCACAAAATTATCGAGCGCACGCGCCGTTTCGGTTATCTTGTAATCATTAAGATTTTCATCCACCGTCTTCACAAGCGTATTGAGCTTCGACAACAGCCACTTATCCATTACCGACAGCTTATCATACTCGAGCGTATACTTCGTCGCGTCAAAATTATCTATATTCGCGTACAGCACAAAGAACGCGTACGTGTTCCACAGCGTACCCATAAACTTACGCTGACCCTCCGACACGGCTCCGTCGTGGAACTTATTCGGCAGCCACGGCGCGCTGTTCGAGTAAAAATACCAGCGTATCGCGTCCGCACCGTGCTTTTCGAGCGCGTCGAACGGATCCACCGCGTTACCCTTCGACTTCGACATCTTCTGACCGTTTTCGTCCTGCACAAGACCGAGCACGATCACATTCTTATACGGCGCTTTGTTAAACAAAAGCGTTGACTCCGCGAGCAGCGAATAGAACCAACCGCGCGTCTGATCTACCGCCTCACTTATAAAGTCGGCGGGAAAGTTTTCCTCAAATATTTCCTTATTCTCAAACGGATAATGCCACTGCGCAAACGGCATCGCGCCCGAGTCGAACCAGCAGTCTATAACCTCCGATACTCTGTGCATCTCCTTACCGCACTCGGGACACTTTATCGTCACCGCGTCGATATACGGACGGTGCAGCTCTATATCGTCGGGACAATTGTCCGACATTTCCTTAAGCTCCGCGATAGAACCCACCGCGTGACGGCAGCCGCACTCACACTCCCAAATATTAAGCGGCGTGCCCCAGTAACGGTTACGGCTTATACCCCAATCCTGAACGTTTTCGAGCCACGCGCCGAAACGTCCCTCACCTATCGTTTTCGGTATCCAGTTTATCGTCTTATTATTCCTTATCAAATCATCCTTGACCGCCGTCATCTTTATAAACCACGTATCGCGCGCATAGTAAATAAGCGGCGTGTCACATCTCCAGCAGAACGGGTAGCTATGCTCAAACTTCGGCGCGTTAAACAGAAGTCCGCGCTTATCGAGATCAACTAATATCTCCTTATCCGCGTCCTTACAGAACATACCCTTCCACGGCGTTTCCGCTGTCATTTCGCCCTTACCGTCCACGAGCTGCACGAACGGCAGACCGTACTTTCTGCCCACGTTCGAGTCGTCCTCACCGAACGCCGGCGCGATGTGTACTATACCCGTACCGTCCGTAAGCGTTACGTAGTTGTCGCACGTCACATACCAGCACTTTTCCTTGGGACTTGCGAACGCGAACAGCGGCTCGTACTCCTTATATTCAAGGTCGGTACCGACATACTTTTCCAAAACCTCATACTCGCCCTCGATATTCGCTTCGACAAGCGCCTCCGCGAGAATGTAATACTCGTCCCCGACCTTTATTTTAACGTAGGTTTCGTTCGGGTTCACGCACAGCGCGACGTTCGACGGCAGCGTCCAAGGCGTCGTCGTCCACGCGAGGAAGTACGTGTTATCCTCACCCTTTACGGCGAACTTCGCCGTCGCGCTTCGCTCCTTAACGTCCTTATAGCCCTGCGCGACCTCGTGCGACGAAAGCGGCGTACCGCAGCGCGGGCAGTACGGGACGATTTTGTGTCCCTTATAAAGAAGCCCTTTGTCCCAAATTTGCTTTAGCGCCCACCACTCCGACTCTATAAAGCTGTTGTGGTACGTCACGTAAGGATCGTCCATATCCGCCCAAAAGCCGACGGTACCGGAAAAATCCTCCCACATACCCTTGTACTTCCAAACGCTCTCCTTACATTCCTTTATAAACGGCTCAAGACCGTACTCCTCGATCTGCTCCTTACCGTCAAGACCGAGTTTTTTCTCGACCTCGAGCTCGACCGGCAGACCGTGTGTGTCCCAACCCGCCTTACGGAGCACCTTGCAGCCCTTCATCGTGCGGTAACGCGGGATCATATCCTTTATTACGCGCGTCAGAACGTGACCGATATGCGGCTTACCGTTCGCGGTCGGGGGACCGTCATAGAACGTGTAAACGTCGCCGCCCTCACGGTTTTCGACGCTTTTTTCAAAAATTTTGTTGTCCGTCCAAAACTTGACCGTCTTTTTTTCTCTCTCCACAAAGTCAAGATTCGGTGATACCTTCTCGTACATATCTATATCCTCCCATATAATTAATTATATACATTTCCCAAACTCACCATTCCCCCACCATCGCAAGGCTCCCCTATTTCCGTAGGGCGGGCTGCCCTCAGCCCGCCTCCCTGACACCCTGACGGCAACGGTTTGTAGGGGCGGATATTATCCGCCCGTTAGCCTCCCTTGTCAAAGGGAGGGGGACCGCCGAAGGCGGTGGAGGGATTCCTTCCAAATTTCCACCGTAGGGGCGACCTTCACGGTCGCCCGCAAGGCTCCCCTTGAGGGGAGCTGTCGCCGTAGGCGACTGAGAGGTGGCATTGAATTTATAAATTACATACTGTAGGGGCGGATATTATCCGCCCGTTAGCCTCCCTTGTCAAAGGGAGGGGGACCGCCGAAGGCGGTGGAGGGATTCCTTCCAAATTTCCACCGTAGGGGCGACCTTCACGGTCGCCCGCAAGCCTCCCCTACTAGGGGAGGTGTCGGCATAGCCGACGGAGGGGTTTGTAGGGGCGACCTTCACGGTCGCCCGCTTGTAGGGCGGGGTGCCCTCACCCCGCCGTTTCCCTGACAACCCGCCGGCAACGCTCTGCTAACGGGGATGTCCCCGTAGGGCGGGCTCCCCTTGCTACGGCGTCTGTTGCTTCGCCGTTAGGCTCCCCTACTAGGGGAGCTGTCAGCGTAGCTGACTGAGAGGTGGCAGTATGCGCAAACCTCGCCCGCCCGCCGTTAGCCTCCCTTGTCAAAGGGAGGGGGACCGCCGAAGGCGGTGGAGGGATTCCTTCCCCCACCCGTTTTTACCACTTTACAAACACATTCCTTTGTGTTATAATGCACTTGCGACATAAATTTTAATAATCTATAAGTTGTTTGTATTTTTAGTTTGCTAAAAATACAAGTCTATTTTCATATACAAGCAATTTATAGATGAAAATTTGTGTCGCAGCAAAGTGACTTGTTTTTTTACGCGTCGCTTTGCGGCGCGTTTTTTAATTAAAAACGCGGCTTCATTGCTACAATTCTACAACTAACCCAAAAAATCTTCGTCTTGCATAACAAGACGAAGATTTTTCTTTTTTCTTCGTTATACCACTCGTCATACCGTCATATGCGTTCCCGTTTACGGGGGAAAACCGTCGCAGCCTACTTGGAAAAACGTTCGGTGCGCAGCTCGGGAGTGATTTTCGGCTTTGCGTACTCACCGCCGTGCTCACACCGTCCACGGCTCGCTTTGGGCTTTTCGCGAAGCTTACTCTCTCCGTCATCGCCTTTTTGAAATGTCTATTGCTATTTTAATACAAATATCCGCGATTGTCAACAGCTAATTAAAAGTCTGTTTCGTCATCCGTGTTTGTCGCTACGTCCTCCACCACCGGCTCGGGAGGCGGCGGCAAAACATCCTTATACTTAAGGCTCTCCGTCTTTTTAAATATACGCGCCACCGTGTTGTCCACGAGGAAGTGCGACAAAACCGCGCACAATAGCGACGCGGCGTACACCATAACGACGTACTTCATATTACCGACCATACCGAGCTGCACAAAAATATCGACGACTACCATATGGTAAAGATACAGTCCGTATGACAAGTCTATCTTGAACCTGATTTTTCCGAGGCTGTATCCCACGCCTATCGTCATAAGACAAAGAAGCGCTACAAGCACCATATCCTGATACTCGCCTATCTGCTTACCGAATTTTTGACAGTACACGGCGCGTATGATAAACAGAATTATTACGGGTATTGTCGCTTTCCTTAGAAACGGCACAAGCGTTTCGCGCCACTCGTATATGAACCAGCCCGCGAAGTATATATAGAAATACGGGAGGCAGCTGTGCGAAACGATTATGCGTCCCGTTTCGGGGAGCAGGCTCTGCATATAAGGCACGGCGATGTTCAGCGCCATCGAAAACACCAGCACGAATATCCACACGCCGATACTTCTTTTCTTCATAAATTTATAGATGATAGCGGTGATTATGTAAAATTGTACCGTGAATATCATCGTCCATAAATTCGCCTCAAAGTTACCTATACCGAAGCTTGTGATAAAGTCGGGCTGAGGCAGGTCGCGTATAAACAGCAGCTGTCCCGCAAACCACCTCGCGAACGTCTTATCCGCGGTAAAGCCGCAGAAAAGTCCCGCGGTGATTATACCGACTATGATACACACCCACATTGACGGCACGATGCGCAGCACGCGCTTTTTCAAAAATTCCCAAACGCTTTTACTGCGTTCCATCGACGCGGGGATAAGAAATCCGCTTATGCAAAACAGCACGACGACTCCGTTCCACCAGTCGAAAACGGGCGACACTTCCCTAAGACGCACATGGCGCATTATGTGCAGCGTCATTACGTAAAACGCGCTGTAAAGACGCAGCAGGTCAAAGCAGTTTTCACCGAAAACAAATTCCTTTTTCCTTATTTCCATGCTTCCACCCCCATTGGTTTCGTACGTTTATCACTCAAAAGTCACCTTGCCGCCCGAAATATGCGCGCGCACGGGCGTACCGTGACGCTTACCGCCGTAAATATCGGTAATTTCAAATTCAAACAGGTAATCGCCGTTACCCACGGTATCCTCCGCAACGCCTCCGCCGAATTTTATACCGGCTGAGCCGGAGATGTAGTTTACATTTTTGTGTTCCTCGTCATACAGCTCAAGCAGCGGCGTTATTCTGTCAAAAGCACCGAGCTTTCTCATCGCGGTCGTGACCTTACCGTTCTCGTCCGCACCGGACCACGCGCCGACGATCTCATAATCACCCTCGGCGCTCCGCTTTACGCGTACGCTGGCGCGTTCACCGTTTAAAATCACGGGCACGGCGTAGAGCGCGTGATCGCCGTAATCTCTTATAAGGCTCACGCTAACGTCCTTACTTATAAGCTTCGGCATGGTTCCGTCAAACACGTCCTTAAACACGCCCGACGCGAAATCGCCCTCAAGGTCGTGATGATTACCCAAAAATACATACGAGCCGTCCTGCTCCTTATATACGTTCACGCAAACATCCTTAATTACCGTCATATCTCCCGTGATATGCAGCTCATAGGAATTATTGTCGAGCACGGTCATATACTGCAGCTCGCGCATCGCGTTATCGTAACACGCCCATGACCATGACGACGTGTAGTCTGCCGTATTTGACAGTGTATCCTCGACGGCGCAGTTTATACATATCTTACGCAAAAACTCCTTATAATTGACGCTCACGGCATTGTCCATATACTGCTGCAGCTCGTCGTTTTTCGGCGACAGCGGATAGTACATACCAAGTCCCGTCGACTCCCTCTCATTTTCACCGCAGACTCTGTAAATGACCGCGTCATTAAGCGCCTCCATGACCGCGTCCGCGGTATTACCGACGAGTGAGCTTATCTTCATCGCCGCGTCACCCAAATCGATGAGGTTGGAATACCCCTCACCCTCCGCCGCACCGCCATACGTATGCGCCGTTTTGATTGCGTCGGTCATACTTATGTAATTCGACATCTGATCGGTGGACAGGAGCATTTCACCCGCCATACCGTCAAACGCCTGATTGAGCGTCGATACCTTCGACATATCTATTACCGACATCGCCGCGTCTGCCGCCGTTTCGTTTCTCTCACACGCGGCGTAATAATCGTCGCATATGACCTTACAAATATCAGCCGGCGCGGACGACGGATTATCGCACACGCGCTTAAGCGTCGCGGCATAGTCCCAGCTATCGCCGTTTTGAATACCTTGCGGCGCGACGAGGTAACTCGCGCTCGTCGAAAGCGCCGCCGCCGTTTCGATACTGCCCATAAGCGGAGCGTCAAGACAAATTATATCGAAATTCCTACCGGCAAGACTTATCGCGTACGATAACTCCTCGAGGTTCAAACGATCGTCCTCATAATTCTCGTCATACGCCATACCGTTCATCGCGCCGCCGCCCGCGCCCGACACAATGAGCATATAGCTGTCCGACGGGTAATTCGATATCCCCCACGACAAAAAATTGGAGAGCGTCCTGTAATCACCCATATTCTCCGACATGGACTGGTCGGCAAGGTAAAGCGTACCCTTACCCGCCTCGAACCGCTGATTGTAATCACAGTAAATTCCCTTCATACCCCACTCCGCGCTGCCGCCCGTCTGAACGACTACCTTCACGTTTTCGGGATAATCGACGCTCATTATACTTTCGAGCTTATTAGACGACGTATGATTCGCCGTTTCGTCGCTTCCGCCGCACATATACACGAGCACCGTCCACGACCTGCCCGTCGCGGGAAGCTTACCGCCCTGTACGCTGTCGTACACGATCTTCCCGCCGCCGCAGGAAGCGAGCGTCAACGACGCGGCAAGCACAACCGCCAACATTACTATCCTTTTCATTCGGTACCTCCGTTTTTATTGGATAAATTTTTATAAAAAGAGAAAAAGGTGCTGTATTCTTACCAAATACAACACCTTTTTTCGTATCGGTCCAAAGCTTACGCCTGCGCCGGAGCGCCTACGGGACAAGTACCCGCGCACGCACCGCACTCGATACAAGTATCGGCATCAATAACATACTTACCGTCACCCTCTGTGATAGCGCTTACGGGACATTCTGCAGCGCAAGCGCCGCACATGATGCAATCATCCGAAATTGCATATGCCATTGTCAATACACCTCCTTTAAGCCAATTACGTCCTCAGACGTTCACTAACTTAAATTATAACACGAAAACTCCTGTTCTTCAATAGTTTTTAAAAATATTTTATAGGCGTTGTCTGCCTTTGGTAACTTATTTACTGCTTCTTATTCTGCTTCTTTCCGCCGTCACTCGGCTTCCTCGCGCCGTCCGCGCGTGTTACCGGTACCACGTCCTCGATTTTGAAGTCCTTCACCGTCGTTTCGTTCTCACTGTCAAACCGCACCTTAACGTACCCTTTTAAAAGGCTCACGTACTCGACGCTGCCGTTGCCGTCCGGCGTTTTGACCGTCGCGCCCTGTCTTGGCGCGTTCTTCAAAAGCTCCTCGTATGTGTCCTGCTCGAACTTCAGACAGCACATAAGCCTGCCGCACGCGCCGGATATTTTCGACGGATTGAGGGCAAGCCCCTGCTCCTTCGCCATTTTAATTGATACCGGCACAAAATCGTCCAAAAACTGATTACAGCAAAGACTTCTTCCGCAAACTCCTATGCTTCCGAGCGTTTTCGCCTCATCTCTCACGCCTATCTGTCTAAGCTCTATCCTCGTCTTAAACACGGTCGCGAGATCCTTTACCAGCTCTCTGAAATCGACTCTGCCGTCCGCGGTAAAATAAAACAAAATTTTGTTGCCGTCAAACGTGTACTCAACATCCACAAGCTTCATTTCCAGCTTGTGATTCTGTATTTTTTCAAGACATATCTTGTAAGCGTCCTTTTCAAACTCCTTGTTTTCTCTGTGTTTTCGCTCATCATCCTCCGTCGCAAGACGTATAACGCCCTTCACGGGCTTTTGGAACTGCTGAGTTTCGATAGGTCTTTTGCCCATTACCACTTCGCCGTACTCCATACCTCTCGACGTTTCCACTATAACATGGTCACCGCAGGATATGTTAAGCCCGCGCGGATCAAAGTAATACGTCTTTCCGGCGCTTTTAAAGCGCACTCCTATTACATTCAGCATATATCTAAAACCCCTTTTGCAAGCAATATGAAAAAATCTCTTTACTCTCCGCCGCGAAGCGAGCGAGCCATCTTCTCCGACACGGCGCATACGAGCATATTTTTTGTTTCACCCGTCCTGTACACGACGTACCACAAATTCTTCCTCGAGAATACGCTCGTGTGCATACGGTAAACGGTCTGCACGCGGCAGTCGGGTTTTTTCCGCGTCACCAAAATAACGTCGGACGTGTAAAAACTTACCTCTTTAAGCCTGTAGCCTATCTTTCTCACCGCCGCGAAGCGTGTTTTTTTCAGCGTGTACGTGTACACCGCGCTGTAACGCGTAAGCGCAAAAAACGCGAGCACGCCGAACATCAGTATGGTAATTATAACACCGATTATCTTATAGCTCGGCAGCGCCGTCACTATCATATCCCCGATGAAAAGCAGTATGACCGCCCATACCACCGAGTAGACGAATTCCTTGCCGCCGCCCGTTTTTACCTCTTCCAAAGTCCAAGCTCCTTAATTCTTATCTTAGTATTATAACATCAAACATCGAAATTGTCAACTATTTGCGCCTTAACATATTTATCATCTCCGAAACGGTACGTATACCGTACGCCGCGAAGCCGTCCGGCACCTTCACTCCGCGAAGCGACTGCTTCGGCACTATCGCGGACGTAAATCCCATCTTCGCCGCCTCCGAAATGCGCTGCTCTATCCTCGCCACGCTCCGAAGCTCACCGCCCAGACCGACCTCTCCGATAAATATCATATCGGGCGGAAGCGGTATGTCGTACTGACTCGCCGCGATCGCCGCGCATATGCCGAGATCCGCCGCCGGCTCATCTATCTTAAGTCCTCCCGCGACATTTAAATACACGTCCGAGTTCGACAAATTCATACGCGCGCGCTTTTCAAGCACCGCTATGAGCAAAAGCAGGCGGTACAGATCTATACCGCTTGACATACGCCTCGGATTACCGAAGCCCGTCGGCGTGACGAGCGCCTGTATCTCCGCCATAACGCCGCGGCTTCCCTCGATCGCGCACACGATAGAGCTTCCCGATATATCGGTGTTCCTGCCCTCGAGGAGCATAGCCGACGGGTTCTCCACCTCCCGAAGCCCCGTATCAAGCATCTCGAACACGCCTATCTCGTTCGTCGAGCCGAAACGGTTCTTGACCGCCCTCAAAATCCTGAACGTAAGCTGTCTGTCGCCTTCGAAGTACAGCACGCAGTCCACTATATGCTCCAGCACTCTCGGACCGGCTATCGCGCCCTCCTTCGTGACGTGACCGACTATGAACATCGCTATGCCCATCGACTTCGCGACGCGCATAAACGCGTTCGTCGCCTCCCTTACCTGCGGCACGCTGCCCGCCGCCGAGGAAATATCGTCGCGGTGTATCGTCTGTATCGAATCTATGATAACGATTTGCGGTTTTATGTCGTTTATGCTGTCTATTATGATTTCCGCGTCCGTTTCCGACATAAGGTACAAATTTTCCGTCGTAACGCCCAGCCTTTCGGCGCGCAGCTTTATCTGTCCCTCGCTTTCCTCGCCCGACACGTACAAAATTTTCTTGTCCTCGCCCGCCTTTTGGCATATCTGCAAAAGCAGCGTCGATTTACCTATACCGGGGTCGCCGCCGACGAGTATGAGCGATCCCTTTACTATGCCGCCGCCCAGCACTCTGTCAAGCTCTTTAAGCCCCGTCTTGTACCGCGTTTCAAAGCCGGGCTGTACCTCGTTTATTTTTTTCGCCGCACGCGCGGACGAAGCGCCCCCCGCCGCAAGCGGCTTTGACGCGGACGTTTTCTTCTTCTCGTCCGCTATGACGGTTTCCTCCATACTGTTCCACGTCCCGCAGGACGGGCACTTTCCGAGCCATTTCGGCGACTTGTAGCCGCACTCGTTACATATATACGTTGTTTTTGATTTCATACCGTTCCCTTTCCAAAATAAAACGAAAAATAACCGTTCATACAAATGCTATAATATAACTTTACGCCGCCTATGTCAAGTCCGCCCTTGGGCTTTCATACCGTTTTACATAATTCATGTTACGCTAATATTACACGTCGGTTAATATCCACGTTATCCACATACTTATCCACACAACTCCCTCCTGAAAATTTTGGTAATTGACTGTCCTTTGCTCAAGTTATCCACGTTCTGTACACAAAACGCGGATAACTTTATAAACAACCGTCGGTTAACATAACATTTAATGTCCCCCACCGCCCTTTTGTATGGCAAAAAAATTTCATAATTTCCTTGACAAACACGGCGCATTTCTATAAACTATATATTAATAATATACTGATATTTACAGTGATTGAAAGGATTGACTTTTTGTGAAAAATACGGAAAAAACGATGGACAAGATCGTCGCGCTCTGCAAGGGACGCGGCTATGTGTATCCCGGCAGCGAGATTTACGGAGGACTTGCCAACTCTTGGGATTACGGTCCCTTGGGCGTTGAATTTAAAAATAACGTAAAAAAGGCTTGGTGGAAAAAATTTATTCAGGAGAGTAAATACAACGTCGGTCAGGACAGCGCGATACTGATGAACCCCGAGGTATGGGTCGCGTCGGGACATGTGGGCGGCTTTTCCGATCCGCTTATGGACTGTAAGGAATGTAAGGCGCGCCACAGGGCGGACAAGCTTATAGAGGACTTTGCTCACGAAAACGGCGAGGATTTGACCGTTGACGGCTGGAGCAAGGAAAAGATGGTCGACTACATCAACTCAAACAACATCGTCTGCCCGAAATGCGGCAAGCACAATTTCACCGATATACGCGAGTTTAACCTGATGTTCAAAACGTTCCAGGGCGTGACGGAGGACTCCTCATCGGTCGTTTACCTTCGTCCAGAAACGGCACAGGGAATATTCGTAAACTTCAAGAGCGTGCAGCGCACGAGCCGCAAAAAAATACCGTTCGGCATCGGACAGATAGGAAAATCGTTCCGCAACGAAATAACTCCCGGTAACTTCATTTTCCGCACGCGCGAGTTTGAACAAATGGAGCTTGAATTTTTCTGCGCGCCCGGCACCGACCTTGAGTGGCACGCGTACTGGAAAAAGTACTGCATGGACTTCCTTTTGAGCCTCGGCATGAAGGAGGAAAACCTGCGCTTCCGCGACCATTCGCCGGAGGAACTTGCGTTCTACTCAAACGCGACCGCCGACATAGAATTTATGTTCCCGTTCGGCTGGGGCGAGCTTTGGGGCATCGCCGACAGGACCGACTACGACCTAAAGCAGCACCAAGAACATTCGGGCGAAAGCATGGAATACATCGACCCCGTCACAAACGAGCGCTACGTTCCCTACTGTATCGAGCCGTCTTTGGGCGCGGACAGAGTGGCTTTGGCGTTCCTTTGCGAAGCCTACGACGAGGAACAGCTTGACGGCGGCGACAGCCGCGTTGTGCTCCACCTCCACCCCGCGCTCGCACCGGTAAAGGCTGCCGTGCTCCCGCTGTCGAAAAAGCTCGACGAAGGCGCGACCGCCGTATACGAAATGCTTACGAAGCACTTTAACTGCGAGTACGACAACGCCGGCTCTATAGGCAAGCGTTACCGCCGTCAGGACGAGATAGGCACGCCGTACTGCATAACGTTCGACTTCGACTCTCTCGAGGACAACGCCGTTACCGTCCGCGACAGAGATACAATGGAGCAGCAGAGAATAAAAATCGAGGAACTTGAAGCGTTTCTTAACGATAAATTAAAGTTTTAACGCGAACGGAGGTATTTAAAATGAAATTTTTCAGCGAATTTAAAGAGTTTATTTCCAAGGGCAGCGCTTTGGATTTAGCTGTCGGCGTGGTAGTCGGCGGCGCGTTCAAGGCAATAGTTGACGCGCTCGTTAATTACATTATTATGCCCTTCATAGCGTTTTTGGGCAGTTTGATCGTGAAAGGCGCGACTACGGTCGGCGCGGGCGGCGTTGCCGAAACAATATCGTCGTTCCAGCTTTGGACTATTCCGGGCACTCAAATTGCCATAGGCATGTTTATCGGATCTATAATCAATTTCCTGATCGTAGCCTTTGTACTCTTCTGCGTTGTTAAAGGAATCAACAAAATGCGCGAACGCTCACGCGGCGAGGAAGCACCGGCTGAGGAAGCACCCGCCGGACCTACGCAGGAGGAGCTTCTTGCCGAGATACGCGACTTACTCAAAAATCGGGACTGATCAAAAATGAAAACTATCTACTTTGAATGTAACATGGGAGCCGCGGGCGACATGCTCATGTCGGCACTTGCCGAGCTTTACGGCGGCGCGGACGAAGCCGCCGCACTCCTTAACGGTATCGGCATACCGAACGTAAAATACGAGGTACGAACCTCCGTCAAATGCGGCATTACCGGCACGCACACGGACGTTTTCGTAAACGGCGCGACCGAGCACGAGCACATGCACGACGAACACCACCATCATCACCATCACCACGCGGGAATGCGCGACATCGAGGAAATTATATCAAGCCTCACCCTCCCCGACAAGGTACGAGCCGACGCGATAAACGTCTACCGCCTCATAGCCGAAGCGGAAAGCCGCGCGCACGGGCGCGAAATAACCGACATCCACTTCCACGAGGTCGGCACGATGGACGCTGTCGCCGACGTCGTCGGCGTATGCACGCTCATAAACGCACTTAACGCGGACAAAATAATCGCGTCACCGATAAACGTCGGAAGCGGCGAGGTACACTGCGCTCACGGCATTTTACCCGTACCCGCACCCGCAACGGCGTATATTTTACGTGACGTACCGATTTACTCCGGCTCCGTCACGGGCGAGCTTTGCACGCCCACAGGCGCGGCACTTTTAAAGTACTTCGCGTCGGACTTTTGTCCCATGCCCGTAATGCGCGTTTCAAGCATCGGCTACGGTATGGGCACGAAGGATTTTGACGCGGCGAACTGCGTAAGAGCCATACTCGGCGAAACCGAGGGCGGACACGACAAGGTGACCGAGCTCTGCTGCAACATAGACGACATGACCGGCGAAGCCGTCGGCTTTGCGGTCCGAGCACTCATGGAAGCGGGCGCGCTCGACGTGTTCACCACGCCCATAGGCATGAAAAAGAACCGTCCGGGCATACTTTTAAGCTGCATTTGCCGCGAGGAGGACCGCGATAACATGCTTCGCCTTATCTTCAAACACACCACGACGATAGGCGTACGCGAGCACATCTCAAACCGTTACGTCCTGCAAAGACGCGATACCACTGTTACCACTCCCTACGGGGACGTGCGCGTCAAAACGTCGTCCGGTTACGGCGTTACGCGTTCAAAAGCGGAGTACGACGACTTGGAAAAAATCGCGAGAGAAAACGACCTCGCGCTTTCGGACATAAAAATACAATAAAAAAACGGCTTAAAGCCGTTTTTTTATTACTCCATATCATCTATAAGCTTCTCTATATTCGCGCAGTACGACTTCATACGCGCCTTATACTGCTCGATCTCACCCTTAAGCGCAAGCATCTCACGGTGGCGCTTCGCGTGCTCGTCGTCGATTTGACGCGACAGATAGCTCGCGTCGAGCTTCGCCTTATTGATTATCGCACTCGCCTCGGTTTCGGCGTTACGGCGCACATCGTCCGCCGCCTGCTTCGCCATATCCATGGACTTCTCCATAGTACTCTCCATCTGCTTATAACGGTCTACCGTTTCCGTAAGCAGTCCGATTTTGTTACGAAGCGACTGATTTTCCTTACAAAGCATCTCGTAATCCTGGATAACAACGTCCAGAAAATCATCCACCTCGTCACAGCTGTAACCCTTGATTTTCTTTTCAAACTCCTTGTTTTGAATGTCGATAGGTCTTAGCACGCCAACTACCTCCTCACACAAATTTCTCCACCGTTATATGGAGCCTTCCTTTCCGCGTATTATTCCCCGTATCCTTCAAAATAAACCGCCCGTAATTCCTAACGGACAGCAGATCACCCGTGTTCACCGCCTTTGAACGGTCTGTGACGGCGCGGTGGTTCACCTTGACAAGTCCCTCACGCACCAAATTTTCCGCCGTCTGCCGCGACACGTTAAGCGCCGCCGCAATGACCGCGTCAAGTCGCGTTGACGCGCAGACGCAAGTCTTTTCGACCGTTTTCGGCTTTGGCGGCGTGAAATCGCCTATACCGACCGCCCTGCCCTTGACTCCCGCGTTTGCAATTTTATTCACGTTCCTCACGACATATTCCGCGATCGCGCTGTCCAAAAACACGTAAGCGCCGTCGCCGTCGATAAGTATATCACCCGTCTTGCCGCGCTCTATACCGAGCGACATGACGGTACCGAGATAATCTCTGTGCGTTAGCGCGCGAAACTTCGGCGCGTCGAAACGCAGAGCGCTCACGGGAAAATCCTCCCCGCGCGGCTCCTGCCACTCGGGGAACACGCCGAAAACGGCTCGCTCCGCGCCCTCATAGCCGCCGAAAAACATAGTGTTAAAGCCGTACGGCACATGGATCTCATCCTCTATGACGGCTATTTCACCGCCGTCCAAAAACGGTGAAAATACAGGCTCAAAGCGCTTTTCGCAGAGCGTAAACAGATCCTCGATCCTCGCCTTTAAAAGCTTCGTATCCGCGTTCATAAATCACCTCTCGAAAAACCGCTTCGGCTCATAAAATGACGGTACGCCGACCTGTCGGTCACATACGGACCGCAAACGAAGCGTGCGGTAGTGAAAAAGGGTGGTAAAATACTTTACCACCCTTCAAAATTATACGTTCCAGTCAAAAGAATTTCTCGCGTGTTCCTTAAAGTTATCGCTCATAATATCAACGCTTCTCGGAGCCGCGACAAATATGCCGCCCGAAACACGTCTTACGTTCCCATTCATGCCATACGCCGCACCCGAAACGAAGTCAACGACGCGTCTTGCGTCCGACGTGTCGAGATTACCCACGTTAAATACCACCGATCTGCCTCTCTTGATCTCATCGGCTATCGTTGTGGACTCGTCAAAGCTGTTGGGAACCATAATTCTTATTCCCAAGGACGCTCCCGGGCTTATCGGAACGACCTTTGAGGAGCTTTTTCTCGAGAAAGGCATACCGCGCTTGGCAGACTGTTCGTCCTCCTCAAACTCGTCCTCCTCGTCATAATACTCGTCATCATAATAATCGTCCTCAGACTCAAGACCTATAAAGTTCTTAACTGCGCTTATGAAACTCATATCCCCTATTCCCTTTCTGTATTATTTTTGAGAATAATCTCTCTCCCCGAAAATCGCGCTGCCCACGCGCACCATGTTAGCGCCGTGTTCTATGGCAGTTTCAAAATCTTCGCTCATACCCATTGACAGGTATAACATATTAACATTATAGTATTTTTTTTGCGCTATGTCAACAAAAAGTTGTCGCATGTTGTCAAAATGTACAGCATTTGTAACAGAATTGTCAGTTTTGGGGGCTATTGTCATAAGACCTTTGACCTTTACCCGCTTTAGTGTCCCCGCGTGGAGCAAAAGCTCCTCGACTTCGTCCGCGCCGACGCCCGACTTCGTTTCCTCACCGGAAATATTGACCTGGATAAGTATGTCGACGCTTTCGATGCCGCGCTTTTCGGCTTGGCGCTCTATCTCGTCCATAAGCTTCACGGAATCCACCGAATGGATAAGACACACCTTGTCTATTACATATTTCACCTTGTTCGTCTGCAAATGACCTATAAGGTGCCACCTTACGGGCAGAACGTCCGCGTACTTGTCGCGCACCTCCTGCGGCTTGTTTTCGCCTATGTCCGTAACGCCCAAGCGTATCGCCTCGTTCATCATGTCCGCGCCGTGCGTCTTTGTAACGGCGACGAGCGTTATGTCGCCGCGTTCCCTGCCGCTTCTTTTCGCCGCCTCTTCTATTCGTTTTTCAACGCTTTGCAGGTTTTCCTTTATCGTCATATGGATCTCCGCCTTTCCGCCGTCTATCTTTCACCGACGACTATTCTTTCCATCTGCGACAGCTTATTCGCCGCGTCGTCCGTTGACTGCACTATCGTGTAGCCGCTGTCGGTATTCGTAAAGAGCAGATCGCAGTAACAGTCGTACTGTCTGCCGTTGCTCACGCCTATCACCTTCTGCTTGCCGTCCGCGTCCGTATGTATCGCGTGGACGGGCACCTTATAGCCGTCGTAGCTTTCAAATATCAGATCCACGTCCGCAAGACGATACGAAAGCGCGTTCTCGACGTACGTGGAGCACTTTACCGTGACGACATTCCTGCCGTTCTGTTCCTCGCTTATATGGTAGATCGTGCCGTCAACGACGGTGTCCGCCATATTGTTGAAGCGCATTTTAACGTCGTCGCCCTCCTCGCGTTCCGAGAGCGTGTCCTTACTAACGTCCATGATCACGTACCAAACGTGGTTATTGACTATTTTACATATCGCGCCGCCCGCCTCGGCTTTTCCGCCTATCTTCTCCGCCTTCGGCGACTGTGAAAGCGACTCAAAATAAGCCACGTCGTAATTTTCTATATCCGCGGGCGTTAAAAGCGTTTCGTACCCGTCCTCATACGTGGTAAACACGCCGGAGATATTTGCCGTTATATCCTCCTTCGCCACGCCTATATTCGCGATTATCTGCTCGCGCTGCGCCTCGAGGTCGCTAAGCTCGCTGCCGCCCGACAAAGTACCGTTTTGCCTTAAGCTGTTTATGTCGTTTTTATACTGCGACACCGCCGATATATCGTTATTCTCCGCCGCCTCGACTATCATATTTTCACGCTTGTAAATATTATTTTCCACGCCCGTTCCGTCAAGCTCCGTTTCCGTGTCGGCTTTCGTGTCCGCGCGCGCGTTTTTGATTTTACTGTCCACCACGGCAAGCTCCTTTATACTGTCCTCGCCGACGTCGCCGTAAAAAAGCGCGCCTATAACGCTGTCCTTCGCGACGCGCTCGCCCTCGGACGCGGAATGATAAACGGTGCCGGCGCTTCGCGTGTACATCACCCACTCGTCGCGTATGATAAACCCGTTCGTATTTATTGAATTTTCCTGCGTTATATACTCGAGCCGCTGCGTATCCACGGGCGACATAACGTAATATATCCCGAACCCCGCCACCGCCGCGACCGCCGCGATAAGCACTGTAACAAATATTCTTTTCATAGGTTTTCCCCTTGATTTACACTATATATTCAAAAGCTCCCGTCTGTAATTATACCGCTTTTTTCCTCCGAATACAACATAATTTTTAATTTTTACCGCGTGAAGTACGCCATGGCGCACGCCGCGTCGTAATTCGCGCCCAAAACCGACAGCTTATCCGTAAGAAAATCACCCGCCGCGCCGCTTTTGATTATATCCACCAGCCTCACCGTCACGCCTTTACCGTCCAAATGAATCAGCTTCTCGATTATATTCTCACTCTCCTCACTGCCGCACTGCGCCTCGCACCTTTTATACTCCTCCACGCAAAGCCGTATAAGCTCCTCGACCTTATACACCTTCATATCGTCTATACCGAACACTCTCGCCGCCGCCTCAACGCCGCTTATAATATCACTCGAGTACCTTCCCCTCGCCATTCTGTGATCGTCCGCCGAAAACGCGTACGCTTCTCCCTCGTACCTTCCGAACGCCTTCATACAGCGTATATACCCCTCCGCTATACTGCGCTCTATACCGTTTTTGTCAAACTCCATAATACCCGTCTGCGCCTCGTCGCACTTCACCGATATAATATTTTTACCCGCCGTATTAAAACCGCGCACCACGCCCACGCCGTGAACGTCCACCGTAATTATATCGCAAATACCCTTATCAAGCAGCATACCGACCGGCATATTATCCGACACGCCGCCGTCTATGAGCTTGTCCTCACCGAAAAGACGCGTCTTAAACCCCGGCATACACGCGCTCGCCATAATATAATTCACGATACCGCCCTTCGGTATCTCGTCCTTAAATCTGTATATCTCCTTCTTTTTCGTCAGCGAAAACGCCGCCGCACCGAAATCTATCGGCGACCTCCTGAGCTTGTCCTCATCTATTATACCGTTTAAAAGCCTCTCCAGCGGCGACATATCGAGCCCGTCATTTTCATATATCTGACGCGCTATATCCGACAAATTTTTCACGTCGAACAGATCCTTATCATCCACGCCCTTCGGCAGCGACACGATATCCCCGATAGAAATACTTTTCCACATCTCGAGCGCCTTATCGAAATCACCCTGCGCGAATATCGCGCCGTTTACCGCACCGATCGACGCGCCCGCCACCGCCGACACCTGCACGTCCAAATCGCGCAGCGCCTTCCAAACTCCCGCGTGACACGCGCCTCTGACGCCGCCGCCCGCCAAAACAACTCCGTACTTCATACAAAAACCTCTCTTTTTTCACTTCGCGCAAAAACGGGACGAACCGACGTTCGTCGGTTCGTCCGAGCGCTCACATGTAACTCAGCAGCACTCGTCGCGCTTTTTACAAGGATCGCAGCAAGGATCGCACGGTACGCAGCAATTATTATTGTTACTGTTTCCGCCGCCTATGCCGAGAAAATTACCGTCACAGCACAAGAGCACCAGTACAACGATTATAATGATCCATACCCACGAGTCGTCATTCCCGCAGCCTCCGCCGAATAATCCCATAATTAAAACCTCCTTTTAGCATATACTATGCCGTCGGGAGGTCAAAGGTTACGCGTCCGTCACAACGGTTTCCGTAAAAATATAATTCCCCTCACCGTCACCGGTTATGTACAGAATTATATCCGGCATACCGAGCCGCTTTATCACCGTCACATATCCGTTTTCCGTCGCTCTGACGGGCGTATATATCGCCTTCGGATAATGCGTTTCCATATAATTTGAGATTCGCTCATGCTGCTCCTTAAAGCGCATTTTATTGAACGGTCCCTTACCCGTCACCGCGCCGTACACGCCCGCGGCGGCGGCTGTGGCAAGCCAGAATAATGTTTTCTTTTTCATATTCACTCCTCCGATACCGACCTGTGGTACTCGTTATACGCCTCACGCTTCGGAATATCCCTCTCGAGCGCCGCGCGCTTTATTGCCTCCTTCGAGGTCATCCCCTCCGCTATATACTTATCTATATGCTCCCGCAAGGGAATATCTTCCCACTCACCTTGCGCCGAAGCTTCCTTTACGTCCGCGCCCTCGACGACTATGACATACTCGCCGCGCGGCTTATTCTCACTGTAAAAAAGCGCCGCTTCATCGAGCGTGGACCGCATTACCTCCTCGTGTATTTTCGTGATCTCCCTCACGAGCGCGACACGCCTATCGCCGCCAAACGCTTTTCTCATATCCTCGACGGTGCTTACGAGCTTATGCGGAGCCTCGTAAAATATGAGCGTGCGCGTATCGTTCTTCACGCTCTCAAGGTGCTCGCGCCTGTGCCGCTTATTTACCGACAAAAACCCCTCGAACGAGAAACGGCTCGTCGAAAGCCCCGAAAGTATGAGCGCGTTCACAAACGCCGCCGGTCCCGGTATCGACGTTACCTCTATGCTACGCTCGGCGCAAAGTCTGACAAGATCCTCACCGGGATCGGATATCGCGGGAGTACCCGCGTCCGAAACGAGCGCGACATTTTTTCCGTTTTCCAAAAGAGATATTATATAAGCGCCCTTTTCGCGCTTGTTGTGCTCGTGGTAGCTCGTAAGCGGCTTTGATATTTCAAAGTGATTTAAAAGCTGAAGCGTCCTGCGCGTATCCTCCGCCGCCACAAGGTCAACGGACGAAAGCGTTTCAAGACACCTTTTCGACACGTCGCCCAAATTTCCTATCGGTGTCGCGCACAAATACAGTTTACCCGCCATCATTCTACCTCTCGTCCGTAAATTTTGTTTATTTCCTCGGAATACGTCCCGTCACCGTTATAAATATAGAGCGTCGGCAATATTTTAAGCTCCCGCCCGCCGTCCTTCATACCCTCTATGAGCAAGAGGCTCGGCGCCTTTGACGGCGACGGACAGACAAACCGAAGTCTTTTCGGCTCTATGCCGTAAAGACGCATTGAACATATAATATCCGCCAATCTTGACGGTCTGTGCACCATAAAAAATCTGCCCTTTGACACGAGCAGACGCGACGCGGTGCCCACCGCATCGTCGAGAGTGCAAAGTATCTCGTGGCGTGAAACGGACTTTTCGTCGCGGTCGTTTTTTATTCCGCCGCCGAGCCGCATATAAGGCGGATTGCACGTTATTTTGTCAAACGCGCCCCTGCCGTAGATTTTATCCGCCTCGCGAACGTCGCCCGCGCTCACGCGCACCCTGTCCGAAAGCGAGTTGTATACGACGCTTCTCTGCGCCATTTCAGCCATTTCGGGCTGTATTTCGAGAGCGCATATATTCCTCGTGTCGGTCTTAGCCGACAAAAGCAGCGCCACTATCCCCGTTCCGCTGCACATATCGAGCGTGTTTTTGCTTTTCGCGTCCTTCGCGAAATCGGCTAAAAGCACCGCGTCGATACCGAACTTAAACCCGTCCTTTTTTTGGATGATGAATAAGCCGTTTTGCAGGTCGTCAAGACATTCTCCGTCCCTTATCATTCTTCCGCGTTTGCCGCGTTTTCAACGACGGCGAAGCTGACCTCGCCCATAGCCGCCGTCTGTCCGCCGACGGTCGCCTTAACGGTCGCCTTACCCATGTTGTGGCGGTATGTAAGGAGCTCCGCGTGCAGCTCAAGCGTGTCGCCGGGCACCACCTGACGGCGGAATTTGAAATTGTTTATGCCGGTGAATACACCGAGCTTGCCTCTGTTTTCGGGCATGGAGAGCAGCATTACCGCGCCGACCTGCGCCAGCGCCTCGACGATGAGCACGCCGGGCATTATCGGATTTCCGGGGAAATGACCGGTAAACTGCGGCTCATTCGCCGTCACGTTTTTAATGCCTGTTATGCTCTTGCCCTCCTCGAACTCGATAATTTTATCAACGAGTAAAAACGGGTAACGGTGCGGAAGAATTTTCTGTATCTCCACATTCGTCATGCTTATTGGTTCCTTTTTCATTGTTATATTTAACTCCTTTCAGAAAGTTTTATTTTATTGAATTTAAACCTCAAAAACCGCTTAGCGTGTGCATTTCCCTATCTTCCTATGCCGCGCGCTATCGACAATTCAATTCATCCAAACCCGCTTGCACTGTGTGTTTTCCTGCCTTCTCCTTGCCGCACATAGCGACAACTCAATTCCCGCAGAAACCACTTGAATTGGTTTTCTTATTCCACCTGACGGACAATCTAATTCTGCAAACACCGCCTAAATTGCACCTTTGCCTACCTTCTCTATACCGCACTTGACGGACAATTCAATCCCGCCAAACCCGCTTACACTGCGCCTTTGCTTATCTTCTCCATGCCTCGCACGACGGGCAATTCGATTCCGACTTAATCTCGTATATATGCTTTTTTGTGGAATATATGCGTCGGATCCGATACGGTATCTATATTTTCAAGCGCTATACCTGCACCGAGCGCGACACAATCCACAATGTTCGGCGCAAGCACCGCACGCACTCCGGTCGCGTCTGATATCCGCTGATCCAACCCATATATAAGCGCCCCGCCGTATCTAACCCACCGGCGCACGGCGGACAATTCCGCTTACCTTGCGCTTTTGCCTATCTCTCTATACCGCACATAGCGACAACTCAATTCCCGCAAAACCACTTGAATTGATTTTCCTGTCCCCCTGATGGACAATCTAAACCCGCAAAACCCGCTTAATGCGCGTTTAAGCGAACCTCCGCCTATCTCATACCGCGCACAGCAACAATTTTATTTATCAGAATGCTTGCATTATGTCTTTAAGCGCTCCACCGCGTCTAACCCACCGGCGCACGGCGGACGATCTGATCCGCCCAAAAACCGCTTGAATTGATTTTCTTCTTCCCCCTGACGGGTAGTTCAATTCCCGCAAAACCGCTTTCATTGCGCGTTTTCCTATTTTCTACCACACACGGCGGACGATCCAATTCCCGCCAAAACGCCTAAATTGCGCGTTTTCCTATCTTCCACCGCGCCCAGCGACAACTCAATTCCCGCAAAACCACTTGAATTGGTTTTCTTATTCCACCTGACGGACAATCTGATTTCCGCCAAAACCGCCTAAATTGCGCATTTTCCTATCTTTCTATTCCACACACGGCGACAACTCAATCCCGCAAAACCGCTTTCATTGCGCGTTTTCCTATTTTCTACCACACACGGCGGACGATCCAATTCCCGCCAAAACGCCTAAATTGCGCGTTTTCCTATCTTCTACCGCGCACAGCAACGATTTTATTTATCAGAACGCTTGCATTATGCCTTTAAGCGCCCCACCGTGTCTAACCCACCGCCACACGGCGAACGATCCAATTCACCCAAAACCGCTTGAATTGGTTTTCTTCTTCCTCCTGACCGACAATCCAATCCCGCCAAACCGCTTAGATTAATCTTCTTATTCCCCTGACGGACAATCTGATTCCCGCAAAACCTCTTGCCTTGCGCGTTTTCCTATCTTCTACCGCGTCCAGCAACGACAACTCAATCCACCCAAAAACCGCTTACATTGTGCCTTTGCCTATCTCTCTATTCCACACACGGCGGACAACTCAATCCCGCCAAACCCGCCTAAATTGCGCGTTTGCCTGCCTTCTCTATGCCGCCTGACGGTCAATTCGATCCCGACTTAATCTCGTATATATGCCTTTTTGTGGAATATGTGTGTCGGATCCGATACAGTATCTATATTTTCAAGCGCTATACCCGCACCGAGCGCGACACAGTCCACAATGTTCGGCGCAAGCACCGCACGCACTCCGGTCGCGTCTGATATCCGCTGATCCAACCCATATATAAGCGCCCCGCCGCCGGTCATTATAATACCGTCCCGAATAATATCTCCGTGAAGCTCGGGCGGCGTTTCCTCAAGAACCTCGCGCACGCGCTCCGTAATGTTGTAAACGAAGTCGTCAAAAGCCGGATAGAGGTCGTTCGATGAGATAATGGCGGACTTTGGCAGTCCCGAAAGCACGCTTATTCCCTTTGCCTCGCAAAGTATCTCCTTTGAGCGCGGCATAACTCCGCCTATCTCGAGCTTTATTCTCTCGGCGGTACGCGGTCCTATTACCATGCCCATTTCCTTGCGCATATATCGGACTATCGCCTCGTTAAACTCGTCGCCCGCGATTTTGAGCGAACGGCTCACAACGACTCCGCCGAGCGACATAACGGCTATGTCCGTCGTGCCGCCGCCTATATCGACCACCATCGTCCCGTGCGGGCGCGAAATGTCAAAGCCCGCGCCCAAAGCCGCCGCGACAGGCTCCTCTATTATATAAATATCGCGCGCGCCGACGTCCCTCGCCGCCTCGATAACGGCTCTTTGCTCAACGTCCGTAACGCCGCTTGGCACGCACATCATAATGCGCGGATGCCCTATCGTGCGAGCGAATATCTTACGAAAAAAGCGGCGTATCATTTCCTGCGTCAGCGTCAGATTTGAAATCACTCCGTCGATAAGCGGGCGCACCGCCTGAATGTACGGCGGGGTTCTGCCGAGCATCTTGAGCGCGTCTTCTCCCACCGCGCAAACCTCGTTCGTTTTCGTGTTTACCGCGATGACGGTCGGCTCGCGCAGCACTATTCCTTTGTTTTTTATATAGACCAGCATCGTCGCAGTGCCGAGGTCTATGCTTATATCATTGCCAAACATACGTTTCTCCTAAAAAATTTCACATATAAATGTTCCATATAATATTATAGCCTATTCTTTCCTTTAACTCAACTGTTTTTTCAAAACTTTTTTCATTTTATCCCGCGTAAGCTGTCATCTTATGAATTTTAACGCTCACTTTTTGTGTTTTTTTGCGGAATTTAAGGTGATTTTTACGCGCTTGACGCGCGCTTTTGTATGTGATAATATTAAAAATGAGAGCAATATCGGGTAAAAAAGTTAAAAACAAGCGCGATATTGCGTCAATTTGAGGTAAAAAATACGGGAAATAAGGGTAATTTTGCGTTATTATACGTGTAGTTTTGTGTTAAAAAAGCGAAAAATATGTGCGATTTGAGGTGAAAAAGTGAGAAATAGGATCTTAAATATGCTGAAAAGCGCCGAAAATTATCTCTCCGGTGAGGAAATAAGCCGCGAATTGAACATCACCCGAGCCGCCGTATGGAAGCATATCAAGAGGCTCAAATCCGACGGCTACATCATAAAATCCGCCACAAACCGCGGCTACCGCCTCGTTTTCGAGCCTGACAAGGTGACGGAGGACGGCATAAAATCAGGGCTTACGACCGATTTTATCGGCAGGAAGCTCTTCCTTTACGACGAAACCGACACCACTAACAACCGCGCTAAGCACAACTGCGCCGAGCCCGACGGCTCCGTCTTTATCGCCGAAACTCAGACGGGCGGCAAGGGCAGCCACGGCAGGGGCTGGGCTTCTCCGCGCGGCGCGGGCGTGTGGCTCACGGTGCTTTTAAAGCCCGATATATCCCCGTCCGAAGCGTCCAGCGTCACGCTCGCCGCGGGGCTTGGCGTCTGCCGCGCCGTAGGGCTCGGAGCGCAAATAAAATGGCCCAACGACGTTGTTATAGGCTCAAAAAAGGTGTGCGGGATACTTACGGAAATGTCGGCTGAAATAGACATGGTGAACTACGTCGTGTGCGGTATCGGCGTGAACGTGAACAACGAAGGTTTTGACAGCGAAATCGCGCACCGCGCCACGTCGATGTACATCGAAAGCGGGCAAAAATACGAGCGAAACAAGGTCGCCGCGCAGCTTTTGAATTACTTTGAGTATTACTATAAAAGATTTCTCGATGGCGGTCTTATCTCATTGCTTGACGAGTACAAAAAAAATTGCGTCACTTTGGGTAAAGACGTGAGCGTGATTTTCAAAAAGGAAACCGTCACGGGCAAAGCGATTGACATCGATGAAAACGGCGCGCTCGTCGTCGAAACGGCAAACGGCGTTATACACGTCACCTCCGGTGAGGTGAGCGTGAGAGGCATTTACGGGTATGTGTAAAAAGCTTGACAATTTTGCGGAGGCGTGGTAATATAAATGTATAGTAATGCGGTGCTAATTTCCAGCAATTTATCACCAACGGCAATACCCCCGAAGGAGCCAACTTCGAGGGTATTTTTTAAAATCTATGTGGAAAATGCTTGACAATTTATTTGATAAATGGTATTATACATATGTAAAGGTTATGTTCGGTCATATAATCTTACCAAAAAGTAATACCCTCGGAGAGTACCATTCTCCGAGGGAAATTTTTTAAATATGTGTGGAAAATGCTTGACAATTTTGCAGAGGCGTGGTAATATAATAATGAATGGTGCAGTAGTAGTTTCTAGCAAAGACATCACCAACGACAATACCCCCGAAGGAGCCAGCTTCGAGGGTATTTTTTTGAGTTATATTAAATTATAACAAAGCCG
>CANPXG010000013.1 GCA_947585795.1 uncultured Clostridia bacterium | reverse complement strand
GAATTCTCGTTCGACTTGCATGTGTTAGGCACGCCGCCAGCGTTCGTCCTGAGCCAGGATCAAACTCTCGTTTAAATCTTGAATTGCTTTACTGCGTCTTGTTTACTTGTCCTGCACGCCTATTCTTCCGTATTTCTTCGTCGATAATGCTCGCAATACATCAAGTATTGCTCCGCTTATCTCCTTGTAATACGAAATCTATACGCACATGACAAGCAAAACGCCTTGTAAATCAATTCCTAAAACTCTCCTCAGAGAGTTAAAAGTTCGTTTCCGTTAGCTCCTAAAACTAACTCTGACATTACGTTAATTTCTATTATCCGTTTACTGTCATAAAAAACTCAAATTCTTTTGACTTGGTTTAATGTTTACTTAGTAAATACCTCCGGACTTCGTCCGGCATACACTCCGCATCACGCTTAGCGTGAACGCCTCCGACTAGCGGCAGTATGGCTGCCTATGCTTTTGCTACGCAAAATCATACGTCTACGGCTTGCTTTTGTCGTGTATGGTTCGCATTTACTTCGTAAATGCTTGCACTATCTATCTTTCAATGTACATCTCGCTCTCTTGCGACAGCTTACTTATTTTATCACGTAAAAATTGCCTTGTCAAGCCTTTTTTTAAAGATTTTTGAAAAATCTTATGGGCATTTTGCATTAATTTTTTGCCGTTTTGTACCTCTTTTTGCTCCATTTTATTCATTCGGTTCTGTTTTTCATATTTTCGAGCCAAACTATCAGCACGGAAATGTCCGACGGGGACACTCCCGATATCCTTGAGGCCTGTCCGAGCGATTTCGGTTTTATGTCGTTTAGCTTCTGTCTTGCCTCGAGGCGCAGACCGTGAATTTCGGAATAATCCTGATTTTCGGGCAGGAGCTTCGCCTCCAGTTTCTTAAACTGCTCCACCTGCGCTATCTGACGCTTTATATATCCGTCATACTTCAGTTTTATTTCGACCTGCTCGCGCACCGCGTCCGGCAAAGGCTTGCGCTCTCTGTCGACCGGCGCGGTCTTATCGTAATCGAGTTCGGGGCGCTTCAGCATGTCGCTTAAGCGTATGCCCGTTTTTACAGGTGAGGTGTTGTATTTTTCAAGAAGCGGGTTCGCGTCCTTCGGCGGGACGACGACCTCGGAAACTCTTTTGATCTCATTCTCGATCATTTCCATTTTATTAAGAAATTTCTCGTACCGTTCCTCGCTTATAAGTCCCACGCGGTACCCCATCGGGGTAAGGCGTTCGTCGGCGTTGTCCTGACGAAGAAGCAGGCGGTACTCGCTGCGCGACGTCATCATTCTGTACGGCTCGTTCGTGCCCTTCGTTATCAGGTCGTCGATCAAGGTTCCGATATATCCGTCGGAGCGCTTTAAAATAAGCGGTTCCTCGCCCTTTAATTTGAGCGCGGCATTTATTCCCGCGATAAGTCCCTGAGCCGCCGCTTCCTCATAGCCCGACGTGCCGTTGAACTGTCCCGCGCCGTACAGACCGCTTATGTCCTTAAATTCAAGCGTCGCGCCGAGGCGAAGCGGGTTGCAGCAATCGTACTCGATCGCGTAAGCGCTACGCATGATCTCCACGTTTTCAAGTCCCTCGACGCTTCGGTACATCTCAAGCTGCACGTCCTCGGGGAGGCTCGTCGAAAAGCCCTGCACGTACATTTCCTTCGTGTCAAGTCCCATGGGCTCGATAAAAAGCTGGTGGCGCTTCTTGTCCGCAAAACGCACGACTTTATCCTCTATCGACGGGCAGTATCTCGGTCCCACGCCCTCCACCTTGCCGCCGTACATCGCGGAACGGTGAAGATTTTCGCGAATAATGCGGTGGGTTTCCTCGTTCGTGTACACGATGTGGCACTTTACAAGGTTTTCTCCCGTCTTTTCCGTTTCAAACGAAAACGGCACGATCCTCTCGTCGCCCTCCTCTGTTTCAAGTTTTTCAAAGTTGATCGTGTCGGCGTGCACGCGCGCGGGAGTACCCGTTTTGAAGCGCTTAAGCTCTACGCCTATCCTCTTTAAATTCTTTGACAACTCGTTCGCGGGGAACATTCCGTCGGGACCGCTTTCCCGCGCGTAGTCGCCGATAAGTATTTTACCCTTAAGATACGTTCCGCTTGCGATTATGACGCATTTCGCCTTGTACGTCACGCCCGTGTGCGTCACAACGCCCGTGACGCGGTTTTCCTCGGTGAGTATATCGATGATTTCAGCTTGTTTTACGTGTAGGTTTTTTTGGTTTTCGAGGCGTTTTTTCATTTCCGCGTGGTATTTTTTTCTGTCTATCTGAGCGCGGAGCGAATGTACCGCGGGACCTTTGCCGCGGTTTAGCATTTTGGACTGGATAAACGACGCGTCCGCCGCCTTGCCCATTTCACCGCCGAGCGCGTCCACCTCGCGGACGAGATGTCCCTTGGCGGTGCCGCCTATGCTCGGGTTGCAGGGGAGGTTGCCTATGGCGTCAAGGCTTATCGAAAACATTACCGTCCGCATGCCAAGACGCGCCGCCGCCAAAGCCGCCTCGCAGCCGGCGTGACCGCCGCCTATTACGGCGACATCGTACTCACCCAAAATCATTCCGCCTCTTCCTCTCCGATATATTCAATCTTAGGCTGTTTTTCCGTCTTTTCCTTCATGTCGCGCAAAATCGAACGCTCGATCACGCGCGCGGCGTAAAACTCGCCGGGGTAGCTCGTCAGACAAAGACCGAGCACCGCGATAAACAGCGACGCGGCAAGCGGGTTCACAAGCGTGAACAAAAGTCCGAGCACGAGTACGCCGACGGCAAGCGTGAACACGTTGCCGGGTAATTTCGCAAGCGTGATGAGCAGGGCGTTTTTGTAAAGCGCGCCTATTTTACATTCAAAAGTGACCATTATCTGATACAGGTACGGGTGCATCATCGTGTATATGATGAACACGAGTGCCATAATATAAGTAAGAAGCATCCATAAAATACTGCCCGAGGATGCGTAGAGTGAGTAGTAGAAGTGGGCGGCGTTAAGTCCGAATGCGAGCACGATCGCGTCTACGATAACGACGAACATGCCCTGCTTAAAATTTTCCTTGAACTTGTCCACGCTGTCGCTCAGTACCCACGCGTGCTCGGCGCGCGTGAAGCAGCGCGTTATATACGCGTATGCTGCGGTCGCAGGTCCCGAACCCCAAAGCGTGAACACGGTCATGGCGAACGTGAACTGAAGCATTACCTGTATGCTGCCCGCAAGCTCCTCGCGGCTTATGCCCGCGCTCGCGGACATAAGGTTGTCGGTGATGCCCTCGACAATGTTTGTGCCACTCAAAATCAGGTTCGCGAAAAGGAACAGCGCGGCTATCCATAAAATGCTCGCCATTGTGTAAAGGCAGTTTAAGCCGATAAATTTCGTGAATTTATGAACTATTATGTCGAAAAATAAGAAAAAGCCTTTTTTCTTCGGCTCGTTTTTGTCAACGCCCTTGCCGGGTTTCATGTAGCTTCCGCCGAAAAGTCCCATATGTATCTCTCCTTAAAAATAAATTTCTTGAAAATATTTCGCAAAATATATTGTAACATAAAATTTTTTATGATACAATATGTAAAATGAATATTTATCACTTACGTTTTTGGCATTTTATTGATAAAAGTTTGTTTTGTTTTTTGTCCCTCGGTTAAGGAAGGTCATGGGGACGGATCGTAACGGCAATTTTCACAAATTGAAAAAACACATATGATGATATATATTTTTGTTGCTATTTTTTAGAAAGAGAGTTTATTTTTATGCAGGACAATGTAATTCTTGAAAAGAAAACGAAAGAAGAGCTTAAGCAAATCGCGCAGGGCTTGGGTATCGAAAAAATTTCCGCGCTCAGAAAGGACGAGATCATCGCCTTGATACGCGAGGCGCGTGAAAAGGCGCGCGAAACCGCGGTGCAAAAAAAAGAAGAGCCTGTCGTCCCCTTTAAAAAGTACGAGCGTCCGTCGGACGCGATCGAGGTGCACGGCATACTTGACCTTATGGAGGAGGGGTTTGGTTTTCTGCGCGTGAACGGCTATATGCCGAGCAGGCACGATATATACGTTTCGCCTGTGCAGATACGCCGATTCAGGCTGAAAATGGGTGACGAGCTCGTCGGCGACTGCAAATTGTCGCAGGACGACGACAAGTACTCGCCGCTTCTTTTCATAAAAACGATAAACGGCGACACGGTTGACGTTGCGTTCCGCCGCCGTCAGTTCGAGCGACTTACGCCGATATACCCGAACGAAAAGCTGTCGCTCGACACCGGTGAAAGAGAAAAAATCGCGTCGCGGCTTATAGATATTATAACGCCTATCGGCAAAGGTCAGCGCGGTATGATCGTCGCGCCGCCGAAGGCGGGTAAAACGACGATAATAAAGCAAATCGCGCAGTCTATATCGAAAAATTATCCCGACGTGAAGCTGATAGTGCTGCTTATCGACGAGCGTCCGGAGGAGGTTACGGACATGAAGCGGTCGATCGACGGCGAGGTGGTCGCGTCCACGTTCGATCAAATGCCCGAAAATCACTGCCGTTTGGCGGAGATGGTGCTTGACAGAGCGTCGCGCCTCGTTGAGCATAAAAAGGACGTGGTTATACTGCTCGATTCGATAACGCGTCTTGCGAGGGCGTACAACCTCACGGTCACGCCGACAGGCAGAACGCTGTCGGGCGGTCTTGATCCCGACGCGCTCTTTAAGCCGAAAAAGTTCTTCGGCGCGGCGCGTAAGATAGAGGAGGGCGGCAGCCTCACTATCCTCGCGACGGCGCTCGTCGAAACGGGAAGCCGTATGGACGACGTTATATTTGAGGAGTTTAAGGGTACGGGCAACATGGAGCTTAAGCTCGACAGGTTTTTGCAGGAGAAGCGTATCTTCCCCGCGATAGACATTATAAGGTCAGGTACCAGACGTGAGGAGGAGCTGCTTTCAAAGCGTGAGCTTGAGGCGAACCGTTTGCTTCGCCGCGAAATGGGTAAAAACATAAATTCCGACGTTATGCAGGGATTTTTGCATTGTCTTAAAAATACCGCGACGAACGCGGAGTTTGTTGATATGGTCATAAGGCGTTACGGTAAAACGCTTTGATGGTAAAATGACGCGCCCAAAAGGCGCGTCATTTTTGTATGTTTATTTCAGTAGGTTATAGACCTCGCTGCGAAGGTCATGGTCGGTGTCGAACAGTCCGCGCACCGCCGCCGTGCGCGTTTTCGCGGAGCGTGACTTTATGCCGCGCGCGGTCATGCAGCTGTGCTCGCCCTCGATGATCACGATCACGTCCTCTGTGTCGCAGACCTTTTGCATAATGTACGCGATGTCGGCGCACATTTTTTCCTGTAGCTGGAGGCGCTTCGATACCATGTCGCATATGCGGCTTATTTTTGAAAGTCCTATCACTTTGCCGTTCGGTATGTAGCCGACGTGGCACTTCATATTGTACATGAGCGCGAGGTGGTGCTCACAGTATGAAAATACTTCTATGTCCTTTACGAGAACGAGGTCGTTTGAGTTTACGTCCTCGAAGCATTTGTTGAACATGTCGGCGATCTCGTCATTGGTGTAGCGCATGCCTTCAAATATTTCGTCGTACATGCGGGCGACGCGCGCGGGTGTTTCGGTAAGTCCTTCCCTGTCGGGGTCGTCGCCTATCGCCTCGATGAGCATTTTTACGGCTCGTTCTATTTTTTCGTGGTCAAATTCTTTTTTCACGCTATACTCCCCTCTCGTTTGGGTCCCAAATTATTTTGTGCATTTGCAGCTGGAAACGCGCGTCCGCGAGCGCGTCCTCGGTAAGAATCGTACTGACCGCTTTTTTAGCGTCATACATACCGTATACCGTTCCGATAAATATGTGCGGCATCACATCATAAATTGCTTTCAGTTTTTTTACGATTTCCACGGTCTGCTCCATGTCCTCGTCACTGCCGACGACGAATTTAACAACGTCGCGCGGGGTAAGGTTTTTGAAGTTATTCCAAATCATCTTGTCCGTCATGCCGCTTGACGGGAGCTTGTAGTCTATCGTGAAAAAAAGTCCGCCGCCGCGCGGTATGTCGGTAATGTCGGCAGCGCCGTTAGTTTCGACATTTACCTCGCAGCCGTTTTCGATAAGGCGCTCCGTGAGAGCGCGGCAGTCTTTATGCACAAGCGGCTCACCGCCCGTGAGCGTGACGCGTTTGTAGCGCGGATTTACTTTTTTTACGATTTCATCAACCGTCATTTCCTCGTACACGCAAGGCTCGTCCTCGCCGAAAAGCGCGTACGCGGTGTCACAGTAGGTACAGCGCAGATTGCAGCCGGCAAGACGTATAAACGTCGCTCCTGCACCGGCGCGGATGCCCTCGCCGTCGATGCTGTCAAAGATTTCAACTACCTTCATAAAAGCACCGCTTTCGTTTCGGATTTGTAATACGACGCGGTGTTGTTTTCGCTTTCCGTCACGTCCACGCGGTAACAGTACGGCGCGAGCGCGTCGCAGATGTGTTTCGCCAGATTTTCCGCAGTCGGGTTGAAGGGCACAACGTCGTTTATTACCTTGTGGTCAAATTTGTCCTTTATTTTTTCCTTTATTTGCGTAAAGTCCATTATCATTCCGTTTTTGTCAAGCGTTTCGCTTCGCAGATACACGGTTACGAGCCAGTTGTGACCGTGCAGATTCGTGCACTTGGAATCATAATCGAGCTTTAGATAATGTGCCGCGCTTATTTCAATGCGTTTTTTTACTTCGTACATGATTTCATCTCCAAAAATTCCTCATATCCGCGGCGGCGGAGCGTACACGCGGGACAATGACCGCAGCCCATACCCTTAATGCCGTTATAGCAGGTGAGCGTCTTATTATACACAACGTCCAGCACGCCCAAATCGTCAGCCATTTTCCACGTCGCCGCCTTGTCGATCCACATCAGCGGCGTATGTATCACGAAATTGTAATCCATAGCGAGGTTGAGCGTGACGTTCAGCGACTTCACAAAAATATCCCTGCAGTCGGGGTAACCGGAAAAATCCGTCTCGCACACGCCGGTGACGATTTCGGTCGCGCCGTGCGTTTTCGCGTAAATCGCGGCGTAGCTTAAAAACAACAGATTACGCCCCTCGACAAAGGTATTCGGCGGCGCGCCGTCGGGCTTTGTTTCCTCAACGGGTATATCCTCACGCGTGAGCGAGTTAGCACTAAGCTGATTTATGATTGGTGTGGGGATAACTTTATACGCGATACCCGCGTCAGCGCAGATCTCCGCCGCACATTCGAGTTCAAGCTTGTGACGCTGACCGTAGTCAAAGCCCACAGCCGACACGTTTTCCATGCCGAATTTGTCTATCGCCCAGAACAGACACGTCGTGCTGTCCTGACCGCCCGACAAAACAACGATTGCCTTTTTTTCCTTTATCATTTCATATTCTCCTTTAAGCTGTCGAAAAGCCTTTCTTCAGCGATTTTTTCATATTTCGTACCCTTTTCGCCGTAGTTCGCGAACGGGTAGATTGATATTCCGCCGCGCGGCGTGAATATGCCCTTAACTTCGAGGTATTTCGGCTGCATCAGCTTTACGAGATCCTTCATTATAATATTGACGCAGTCCTCGTGGAAGTCGCCGCGGTTGCGGAAGCTGAAAAGGTACAGTTTCAGCGATTTCGACTCGACCATTTTTTCGTTTGGGATGTAGTTGATTATGATACGCGCAAAGTCCGGCTGACCCGTTATCGGGCAGAGCGACGTGAATTCGGGACAGTTAAACGTCACCATGTAGTCGTTCTCGGGGTGTTTGTTCACGAATGTTTCAAGTACCTCCGGCGCGTAGTTATCGCGGTATTCTGTTTTTTTGTTTCCCAGAAGGGTGAGACCTTCCGTTTCCGATTTCGTTCTCGGCATGGTATTTGCTCCTTTGTTATTATTTGATTAAATTGTGATTTATTAGCGATATATTCCAATCAACGGTTGTAGGGCGGGGTGCCTTCACCCCGCCGTTTACCGGTTTGAATAATCCGAAAATGATAAAACCGTTGCCGTCGGCATGTCGGGGATGCGGCGGGCTGGGGGCAGCCCGCCCTACGGTGGGAATTGAAATACAGAGCATTTTGATTTTACACCGTTAAATCACAATTTATCATTTCATTTCCTGCTTAATAGGCGAGGGCGATTATTTTACTCTTGCGCCGAAACCGGCGTTTGATATGCAGACCTGTCCCGCCTCGTTTGTGAGGAACGCGGCGAGCTTTCTTGCGGGCGAGCTTTCCGGCTCGTCCTTTCTTATTACTGCGAAGTAGTGCGTAGCGAGAGGATAGCTGCCGTCGGCAAGACTCTCCGCCGTCGGCTTAACTCCGTCAACCGACAACAGCTTCAGGTTCTCGTCCGTTCCCAAAACCCATTTATTGTTTTCAAAATAGTAATACATACTGTACCCGAGCGCATAGCTGCCGGGGTTGTGCGCATTGTACGCTTCCACCTCGGTGAGGATGTCCGACATCGCAAGCGACATGTGCTCGCGGCGGATATTCTCGTTTATTTCGCGCCCCTTCAAGAAAAACTGCTCCATCTGCGCGTGAGAGCCACTGTCGTTGTTGCGGCAAAACGGCGTGAAGCCCGCGTCCGAGCCGCCTATCTCATTCCAGTTCGTAACCGAATTATCAATGTAGATACGCTCAATATCCGCGCTTGTGAGGTTTTCCGCGGGATTGTCCGACGCGGTGAAGAACACGAGCGCCTCGTCCGCGATTGGGATATATTCAAGCTCCACGCCCTTTTCCTCCGACAGCTCCTTAACCTCGCTGCTCGGATCGGGAACAAGAATAACGTCCGTCTTGCCGTCTATGAGCAGCCTGTATGATTCAATCGTCTTATCGTGGCTTTTCGGGAACATCGGGTGATTTCCGTAATTTTCAAACAGCGCTTCGTAAAGCGACTCCGTGATAGGATATGACGAAGTTGAACCCGTAATGCGCGGCATTTCCTCGCCGAGGTCAAACGCTGCGGCGGCATCTGTCGGAATCGCGGGCGCGTTGTTTCTGATAAAGTCGAGTATCAGACAATAATAAAGGTACATCGCCGCATCACCGCGCGTGACGGTGCTTTGCGGATCAAGCAGACGCAGCTCATTAAGAGTTTCATAAAAATTTCCGTACTCGTCAATATACGGCTCGAAGGCGTCATAGTCGAACGGAACCGTGTATTCCGACGCGTCCATAGCCGCATACGTGCTTTTCGCGTAATCGGAAACCGCGTCAAAATCTTTGCAGCCCTCCGGCGTTTCCGCGCTTTCCTTGATATTTCCGCCGAGCTCCTTTATTATCCTGTATTCCATTGTGACAAGCTCCTCGCGCGTCACGGGGCGGTCGGGATTAAATTTTTCGTCCCCCGCGACTATCCCGCGCTTATAAAGCGCATACACAGGCGAGGCGAACCACGAATCCTGCGGCACGTCCGTAAACGGCATATCACCCGCCGCCTCACCGTCCGCGCCGATTATTCTTGCCAAAAGCGCCGTCATTTGGGCGCGCGTTAGGATTTCGTTTTCGTTGAAATTTCCGTTCTCGTCGCCCGAGAACACGCCGCGCCGCGATAAGTCGTCAAGTCCCGCAGGCTCGCCGTATTCGGGTATGTCGTTAAATTTGATTTCTTCGCGCTTTTCAAACGAGATTTCCGTCCCCTCGGGAACATACGCGTAACCGTAGTCCGTAGTGCAGTCGCTTATCGGAATAACTTTCCCCGTCGCTTTATCGACCGCGGCAAGTTTGTAAATGTCGCCCCATTCCAAACCCTCGGGCATTTTTTCGTAATACATCACATAATTTGTGCTTGACGCGCACACCGACGAAGCGGTGAGTATAAGTATCGCTGCGGCAACGGTTAGTATTTTTTTCATTGCGGTTGATCCTTTCTGTTTTTGCGGGCGAACACGGTTCGCCCCTACGGTGTGACTTGAATGCGGGCGACCGCGAGGGTCGCCCCTACGGTGCGTAATTTATAAAATACAGGTGTAGGGTCGCCCCTTGCGGGCGGCTGTAGAAACCCCTCAGTCACACTACGTGTGACAGCTCCCCTAGTAGGGGAGCCATACGGCGTGCGGCACATAACGCAAGCCTCCCCTACTAGGGGAGGTGGCGCCGTAGGCGTCGGAGGGGTTTATTCATTCATCCCTTATTCCTACTCCGTCAGCCATTTCAGTTTTTGTTTTGTCGCGTGCGTCATGATTTTTTCGAGGGTGGTTCTGTCACCCGACGCGACGGCGTTTTCTATCTTTTCCAAGCTGCCGCGCATCTCACTTATACGCTTTACGAGCGCGTCCTTATTTTCCACAAACAGCTCGCTCCACATTTCGGCATTTATTTTCGCGACGCGCGTACAGTCGCGCAGACTGCCCGCGCTGAAAAACGTTGAGCGTTCGATCATCGGGTTATCGCACAGCGCGACCGCGACGACGTGCATTAGCTGCGATGTGTACGCGATTATTTCGTCGTGCTCCTCGGGCGTGGTCGTTACGACATGCTTACAGCCGATGTACTCCGCAAGCTCCCGCACGAGCGCGACGCTTTCGGGCTTATTGTTCTTCGTCGGCGTAATCAAAAACGACGCGTTGTTAAAAAGCGTGTCTGTCGAGGACTTGTAGCCGCCGACCTCGCGTCCCGCCATCGGGTGCGCACCGACAAAGTCGACAGTGTCGGGGAGTATTTTTGAAAGCTCGTCAACCATAAACGTTTTTACGCCCGACACGTCCGTTATGACCGCGCCCGCCTTAATGCGGCTCAAATTGTCGCGCACCATGTCGATATTAAGCTGCGGGTACAGACAGAGTATGATCAGATCCGCCCCGTCCATCGCGTCGCCCGCGTTTTCATACGCCTCGTCTATCGCTCCGTCCTGAAGAGCAAGACGCAGCGTTGCCTCCGTTCTGTTGTATGCCGCGACGGTGCAGCCGCCGTGAAATCCGCGCAGACGGCGCGCTATAGAGCCGCCTATAAGTCCCAAACCTATTATCGCAATTTTCATAATTATCTCCTCATTATTTTCTACTTACAACATTCTACCACAAAAACAACAACTTGTGAATAGCTATTTTTAATTAAGTTGACAAATTATAAGCAAATATGGTATATTAAAAATGACCATATGGTCGCCGTATTATACACAATCCGATTAAAGACCGCTATGCGGTCTTTTTTGTGATAAGTTCCTTTTTTCTATTGACGGCTTACGGTGAAAAATGATAAAATATTTGTATCTATAACCTACAGACAGGAGAAAAATTATGTGGTGCGCGGATAAATGGAAGGATTACCGTCTGATCGACAGCGCGGGCGGTGAAAAAATCGAATATTGGGGCAAGTACCTTCTGCGCCGTCCCGATCCTCAGGCGGTATGGAGCGACAAGTCCTGCGGCGACTGGGACAGGGCGGACGCTTGGTACCACCGTTCAAAATCGGGCGGCGGAAGCTGGCAGTACCTAAATAAAAAACTGCCCGACCGCTGGACGGTTTCGTACCGCGATCTCACGTTTAACATAAAGCCGATGGGTTTTAAGCACACGGGACTGTTCCCCGAGCAGGCGGTCAACTGGGACTGGTTCTCGGAGCTTATACGCGGCGCGGCAAGGCGCGTTCGCGTGCTTAACCTTTTCGCGTACACAGGCGGCGCGACAGTCGCCGCACTCAAGGCGGGTGCGGAGGTCGTGCACGTTGACGCGTCGAAGGGCATGGTGACTTGGGCGAAGGAAAACGCCGCGTCGTCGGGACTTAGCGACGCGCCGGTAAGGTATATAGTGGACGATGTTAAAAAGTTCGTGCTGCGCGAGCAGCGGCGCGGCAGGGAGTACGACGCTGTTATAATGGATCCGCCGTCCTACGGCAGAGGACCGTCGGGCGAGGTATGGAAGATTGAAAACGAGCTTTACCCGCTTGTGCTGGACTGTATGAAAATACTGTCGCAAAAGCCGCTGTTTTTCCTCATAAATTCGTACACGACGGGACTTAGCGCCGAAGTTCTTATAAACGTGCTCAGTATGACATTGGGTAAAAGGTTCGGCGGTAAAATCACGGCTGACGAGATAGGTCTTAAAATGCAGTCAAACGGACTTGTGCTGCCGTGCGGCATCAGCGGACGGTGGGAGCGCGGGTAAATACGCCTTAAAGGGGTGCGGAAATGATAGAAACGCAAAATCTTTCCTTCGCGTACCGCGCGGACGACGGCGCGCGTGAAAACGTTTTGAAGGAAGTTAATTTAAAAATAGAAAAGGGCTCGTTTGTCGCGGTGCTCGGACGCAACGGCAGCGGCAAATCGACTCTCGCGAAGCATTTTAACGCGATATTACTGCCGTCGGGCGGCAAGGTGTACGTAAACGGTATGGACACTGCGGACGCTGATAACACGTTCCGTATACGCCGCGCGGCGGGTATGGTGTTTCAAAATCCCGATAATCAGATGGTCGCGGCGGCAGTCGAGGACGAGGTCGCGTTCGCGCCGGAAAATCTGGGCGTGGAGCCCAAGGAGATACGCAGACGCGTGGACGAGTGCCTTAAGGCGGTCGGTATGACGGAGTACGCGGCGGCGGAGCCTTCGAAGCTGTCGGGCGGTCAGAAGCAGAGAGTCGCAATCGCGGCGGTACTGGCGATGAACTCGGAAATACTTGTGCTCGACGAGCCGACGGCGATGCTTGATCCGAAAGGTCGGCGCGAGGTCATTGAAACTTTGAAGAGGTTAAACAGAGAAAAGGGTATAACGGTGGCGCTTATAACGCATTTTATGGACGAAGCCGCCGAAGCGGAGCGCGTAATAGTTATGGACGAGGGTAAAGTTGTCCTTGACGGCGCGCCGAAAAACGTTTTTCGTGAAACGGAAAAATTAAAGTCGCTCGGACTTGACGCGCCGCAAATTACGCTTCTCGCAAGCGAGCTTGCGAAGCGCGGCGTTGAGATAGATAAAAGAGTGATCACGGTCGAGGAATGTCTTGCGGAGCTTTTGAAAAAGGCGGGTGAGCGAGGCTTATGATAAAAACGGAGGATTTGTGTTACACTTACGGCGTCGGCACGCCGTTTGAGCGACACGCGCTACAAAACGTCAATCTCGAAATCCCCGACGGAGCTCTGACGGCGATCATCGGTCACACCGGCAGCGGCAAGTCAACGCTGATACAGCATTTTAACGCGCTTATAAAACCGACAAGCGGCAGAGTTTTGATAGACGGCGCGGATATTAACGCGTCGGGCGCGGAGCTAAAGCGCGCAAGACGCGCGGTGGGACTTGTGTTCCAGTATCCGGAGCACCAGCTTTTTGAGGAAACGGTGTACCGAGATATAGCGTTCGGTCCGCGTAATATGGGACTTAATGATGAGGAAATCGACAGCCGCGTCCGAAACGCGGCGCACCTTGTCGGTCTTGGTGAAAAGTACCTCGAGCGTTCACCGTTCGAGCTGTCGGGCGGGGAAAAACGGCGCGCGGCGATTGCAGGAGTGCTCGCGATGGAGCCGAAGGCGCTTATACTCGACGAGCCGACAGCCGGTCTTGATCCGAAGGGACGGGATGATATACTGTCAATAATAAAAAAGCTTCACGAGGAAAACCGTGACATGATCATTCTTTTCGTGTCGCACTCGATGGAGGACGTGGCGAAAACGGCGGAGAACGTTATCGTCATGAACGAGGGGCGCGTCGAATTTGAGGGAACGGTGGAAACGGTGTTCTCGAACGCGGAGCGTCTGCGTAAAATAGGTCTTGACGCGCCGCAAATGACTTTGCTCGCGGACGCGATGCGCGGCGCGGGATTTGCACTGCCCGACAACATTTACACGGTGGAGGGCGCGGCGGACGCTATCGCGCGGATCTTCGGGGGTGGCGGCGATGTTTAGGGATATAATAATAGGACGGTATATCCCGGGCGCGTCGGCGCTGCACAGGATAGATCCGACGGTAAAAATCGTGTTTACGATACTGTACGTCGCGGCACTATTTATGATCGACAACCCCGTTTCGTACCTGATATTTACCGCGTACACGGCGGCGCTCGTCATTATGAGCAACGTGCCGATAAGAGTGATTTTAAAGGGAATACGTCCCATGCTGTGGATCTTTATATTCACGGCGGTGCTCAACGTGTTCATGACGCCGGGTGAGGCGCTGTGGTCTTTGCCGATATTTTCGTTCACGCTTAAAATAACGAAGGAGGGCGCGGCGGCGGGTGCGGAGATAACCATACGGCTTTTGTATCTCCTCATAGGCACGTCGCTTCTGACGCTCACAACGTCGCCACTGCAGCTTACGGACGGCTTGGAAAAGCTGTTAAGTCCGCTTGGTAAAATAAAAGTGCCGTCACAGGAAATAGCCATGATGATGACTATCGCGATACGGTTCATACCGACGCTTGCGGAGGAAACGGACAAAATTATGAAGGCGCAGACGGCGCGCGGCGCGGATTTTGAAACGGGCAACATTATAAAACGCGCAAAAGCTATGGTACCGCTGCTCGTGCCGCTGTTTGTAAGCGCGTTTCGGCGCGCGGACGACCTTGCCACGGCTATGGAGGCGCGCTGCTACACGGGCGGCACGAAGCGCACGCGCATGAAGGAAAGCCGCTTCACAAGGCTTGACGCGGCAGCCTGCGTGATTTTTACCGTCGCCTGCGTGCTGCTTTTCGCGGCGGAGTATCTGATACAAATTTAGATTGAATTTTTATATGGGAAATGGTATAATGAATATTAAGCTTAATTTGCAATACGACGGCACGGAGTACCACGGCTGGCAGATACAGAAAAACGGCGTTACGGTGCAGGAAACGGTCAAAAATGCTGTCGAGAAGGTCACGGGTGAAAACGTGACGCTTATCGGCTGCGGACGCACCGACGCGGGCGTTCACGCGGAAAATTACATCTGTAACTTCCATACAAGCGCGAGCATACCGCCCGACAAGTACCCTTACGCGTTAAACGCGGCGCTGCCGAGCGATATAGTGTGCTTTGGCGCGTGTGAAGCTCAAGACGACTTTGACGCGGCGCGAAGCGCCGTGAAAAAAAGGTACGTTTACAGAATTTTAAACCGTGAGTTTCCCGACGCGATTCTTTGCCGTTACGCTTGGCACTGCAGACACTCGCTCGACACCGAGAAAATGCACGAAGCGGCGGCGGCGTTTTTGGGTGAGCACGATTTTATAGGGTTCGCATCAAGCGGTTTTTCCGTGAAAACGACGGTGCGCGAAATTTACTCGCTCGACGTGACGCGCAAAGACGATTTAATAACTGTAGATATAACGGGTAACGGGTTTCTGTACAACATGGTACGGATAATAACCGGCACGCTCGTGTCGGTCGGCGGCGGAAAGTTAGATCCCGCCGATATGGCTGACATAATAGCGTCCCGCGACCGTGAAAGGGCGGGCATAACCGCGCCCGCAAAGGGACTTTGCTTGAAGGAGGTGTATTACCGTTGAAAAAGGACAAGGATATTATAAACGAAGGTTCCATAAACGATCTTATCCGCTACGCGGAAAGTGACGGCGATAATACGCCGCAGACCGACGAGCTCGAGGATGAGGAAATAAGCGCCGATGTTCCCGAAACGGACGAGGGTGCGTACGATGATATATACGACGGTACATACGACGACTTTGACAATGAGCCTGACGGTGAAACCCCCGTTTTCGAGCCGAAAAGCACGAAAAAGGGCATAATTGTCGGAAGTATTATAGGCTTGATCGCGGTATTGCTTTTTATAACGATAGATTCCGGTATAATAGGCAGTTACAAGAGTAACTTCGCGAGAAATTTCTCGAATATTTTTTCGGCGTTTAAGCCTTCGGACAACCCCTCGTACGAGGAGGCGGTCACTCCGAAGCCCGATGCGGTGTATAGCACGGAAGTTAAGGGGAATGTTATCATATCGCTTGAAAACGCGAACGATACGGAGTTCGCGCCGTACAAGGGAGGCATACTCTGCGCGAGTATGAACCATTTGTCTTACATAGACACGTCGGGCGCGGAAGCTTGGGCACAGGATACGGTCATAGTCGATCCGATACTTAAGGCGGAGGGTAATTACATACTCCTCGCGGAGCGCGGAAGAAATAAAATATGTCTTTACAACGATAAAAAACTCGTTTACGAAACGGAGGATCCCGACGTTATAGAGTCCGCCAAGGTGTCCTCAAACGGCGACGCGGTCATAGTCACGGATAAAGCGTCATACAAGGGCGGTATATCGGTGTACAACAAGTCCGGAGCACAGATTTTCTCGTGGGCTTCGGGCAGCGACAGCGTCATAAGCGCGGATATTTCGTCAAAGTCGCGCAAGGTCGCGGTGGCGCTTCTCAACACGGACGAGCGAGCGAAAAGCACAATACAGCTTTTCGACGTGACCGAAACGGACAGCTACGCGAAGGTGGACGCGGACGACACTGTTATTTTTGACGTGAAATTCGCAAACGACACGCTGAACGCGTTCGGCGACAACAGAATTTTGGGCGTGTCCTCGTCGGGTAAGCTTCTCTATGACAACACGTTTGAAAACGTGCAGCTCACACATTCCGCCGTTGACAGTGAAGGCGGTAAGCTTATGTCGTTCGACGACGGCAATATACCTATGTTAAACATGTACTCGCCCAAGGGCGCGCTCAAGGACAGCGCGACGCTTACCGGCGTTACCGATTTTATCGGCATAAGCGGCAAAAACGTTCTTTACAACATAGGCAGAGATATTTATTTCGGCAAGCTCAATTCAAAGAGTATGACAAAGTACACGGCGACGATGGATATACGTGATTTGTACGTTTTGTCCGATATGTCGTTCGCGATAGTGTACTCGAACAGTATCGAGCTTGTGACGCTTTAGGGGGAAGTATGGGTATAATTCTTGATATTATTTTCGCGCTGATTCTGATAACGGCGTTTTCGGTCGGGTATAAAAAAGGACTTATACGCTCCGTGTGGAAAATAGCGGCGCTTGTTGTCACGATAACCGCGGTAATGCTTTTAAAGGAGCCGGCAAAGGATTTTCTCACGTCGTCCTCGTTCGCGGCGACGCTTCACGCGTGGATAAGCGAAAATATACACCTACCGCCGGGCGGCGGCGTGAACATTCCGGACGCGCTTAATTTACCCGAATTTTTAAAGCCGCTTGTAAACAGCGGCATAGAAAGCGCGCAGGGCGCGGTCACCTCCGTAAACGAAACCGCCGCCGAAGCGCTTACGTCCGTTTTTATATCCATAATCTCGAGCGTGGGCTTGTTTGTGGTGATACGTCTTGTACTCGCGGCGGCGTATACGGTAATAACGGCGATCGCGGGCGCGCCGGTGATAAAAAACGTGAACAAGCTCGCCGGCGGAATACTCGGCGCGGTGAATATACTGTTTGTGGTATTTGTACTGCTCGCGCTCACGGCGCTTTTCGCTCCGTCCGAAAGCGGTCTGTTTGAGCTTATAGACTCGTCTTACGTTGTTAAATATTTATATAACTATAATATATTACTGCAAATTTTTATAAAGGGTTAAGGAGGAAAAAGAAATGTACAGTGATTTGGTAAAAAAAGGACTTGAAAAAACACCGCACCGTTCGCTCTTCAAGGCGGCGGGATTTACGGACGAGGAGCTTGACCGTCCGCTTATCGGAGTGGTCAGCGCCAAAAACGAGGTGATTCCCGGTCATATTCATCTCGATAAAATAGCCGAGGCGGTTAAGACGGGCGTGCGCGTTGCGGGCGGTACTCCGATAGAGTTCCCCGCCATAGGCGTGTGCGACGGTATCGCGATGGGACATAAGGGTATGAAGTACTCGCTCGCGTCACGTGAGCTTATCGCGGACTCCATAGAGTCCATGACGATAGCGCACGGCTTCGACGCGCTCGTTTTAATACCCAACTGTGACAAAATCGTACCGGGAATGCTTATCGCGGCGGCAAGACTTAATATACCGGCAATCGTTGTCAGCGGCGGACCGATGCTGTCGATAAATTACAACGGCAAATTCCGCGACCTTAACACAACGTTTGAGGCAGTGGGCGCGTTCAAGGCGGGAAGTATTGACGAAACGGAGCTGAAAAATCTCGAGGAGGCGGCATGTCCGTCGTGCGGTTCGTGCTCGGGTATGTTTACTGCAAATTCTATGAATTGCCTATGTGAAGTGCTTGGTATGGCGCTGCCCGGTAACGGCACTATCCCCGCGGTGTATTCCGAGAGAATACGTCTTGCGAAGCAGGCGGGTATGAAGATTATGGAACTTATTGAAAAGGACATAAAGCCGCGCGACGTTATCACTCCCGACTCCATATACAACGCACTTAGAGTTGATATGGCTTTGGGTTGCTCGACGAACTCGATGCTCCACCTTCCCGCCATAGCCCACGAAGCGAAAGCGCCCATCACGCTCGACTACGCGAACGAGATAAGCAAGGAAACACCTAACCTCTGCCACCTCGCTCCTGCGGGCGACCACCACGTTCAGGATCTGTACGCGGCGGGCGGCGTGCAGGCGCTTATGAACGAGCTTTCCAAGAAAAATCTGTTAAAGCTCGACACGATCACAGTTACCGGCAAGACGCTCGGTGAAAACATAAAGGACGCTCACGTGCTCGACTATTCGGTTATCCGTCCTATCGACGATCCGTACAGCAAAACGGGCGGTATCGCGGTGCTTAAGGGTAATCTCGCGCCGGACGGTTCGGTCGTTAAGCGCAGCGCAGTCGCTCCCGAAATGCTGAAGCACGAAGGCACGGCGAAGGTGTATAACAGCGAGGAAGAGGCTATCGCGGCGATTTACGAGGGTAAAATCGTAAAGGGCGACGTTGTCGTTATCCGCTACGAGGGACCGAAGGGCGGTCCCGGTATGCGTGAGATGCTTTCGCCCACGTCGGCTATCTGCGGTATGGGACTTGACAAGGACGTTGCGCTCATCACTGACGGACGTTTCAGCGGCGCGACGCGCGGCGCGGCGATAGGTCACGTGTCGCCCGAGGCGGCGGAAGGCGGACTTATCGCGTTCGTACAGGACGGCGACGTTATATCAATAGATATTGATAACTGCAGTATAAGCCTGAAGGTATCGGACGAGGAGATTGCCAAACGCAAGGAAAATTGGAAGCCGCTTGAACCGAAAATCAAGACGGGATATTTAAAAAGATACTCAAAAATGGTATCCTCCGCTATCCAAGGCGCGGTTATGCTTGATGATTGACGACATCAAAAAAGACTGTATCACTTGATACAGTCTTTTTTATTGCTGTTTTTTACGCTTCCTCGTCCTCTACTTCTTCACCGTCAACGGTGATGTTAATATCCTTATACATACTCATACCCGTACCGGCGGGGATAAGCTTACCGATAATAACGTTCTCCTTAAGTCCCTGAAGCGGGTCGATCTTACCCTTTATCGCCGCCTCGGTAAGAACCTTTGTCGTTTCCTGGAACGACGCCGCCGACAGGAACGAATCGGTCGCGAGCGACGCCTTCGTGATACCGAGAAGCACCGGTGACGCGGACGCGAACTCCGTGCCGCCCGCCTCTTCGACGCGCTTATTCGCTTCCTCAAGCTCAAATTTATCGACGAGCGAGCCTATGAGAAGGTCGGTCTGACCTGCTTCCTCAACTCTTACCTTTCTGAGCATCTGACGCGTTATGACCTCAACGTGCTTATCGTTGATGTCAACGCCCTGCATACGGTACGTTCTCTGAACCTCGCGCGAGATATAAACCTGCACGGCGTGGGGACCCTTGATATGCAGAATATCGTTCGGGTTCACGCTGCCGACGGTGATCTCGTCACCGGCTTCGATAACGTCGCCGTCGTGTACCTTTATGCTCGAACCGTACGGGATCGCATACGTCTTTGCCTCACCGGTTTCGTCATTCTGAACGACAACCTCACGCTTACGCTTCGACTCGTTCACGGTAATTTTACCCGCAATCTCGGAAATGATCGCAAGACCTTTCGGCTTTCTCGCCTCAAAAAGCTCCTCGACACGCGGCAGACCCTGCGTAATATCGTTACTGCCCGCAACGCCGCCGGCGTGGAAGTTACGCATCGTAAGCTGTGTGCCCGGCTCGCCTATCGACTGTGCCGCGATAATACCTACCGCTTCGCCGACGTTTACGAGGTCGCCCGTGGCAAGGTTCGTACCGTAACACTTCGCGCAGATACCTATCTTGCTGCGGCACGTAAGAACCGTCCTTATATAAACCTTCGTGATACCCGCATTTATGATTGCCGTCGCCTGGTCGTCCGATATAAGCTCTCCGCCTTTTGCGAGCACGGCTCCGGTTTCGGGATGAATAACGTCCTCCATAGCCGTACGTCCGACAATTCTGTCGTACAGCGGCTCGATGCTTTCCTTACCGTCCGTAATCTCGGAAACCCATTCGCCCTCGGTCGTGCCGCAGTCAACCTCACGGATGATAACGTTCTGCGATACGTCGACAAGTCGGCGCGTCAGATAACCCGAGTCAGCTGTACGGAGCGCCGTATCGGTAAGACCTTTACGCGCGCCGTGCGACGAAATAAAGTATTCGAGCACGTTAAGACCCTCTCGGAAGTTCGCGCGGATAGGAATTTCAACCGTACGTCCCTGTGTGTCAGCCATAAGTCCGCGCATCGCGGCAAGCTGACGAATTTGGTTAACGCTTCCACGTGCGCCGGAGTCCGCCATCATGAATATCGGGTTAAACTCGCCCAAATTCTCCATCATGGCTTTTGAAACGTCCTCGGACGCTTTTGACCACAGCCTGATCGTCTGACGGTAACGCTCGTCGTTCGTCAAAAGACCTGCCTGGTACATCTGCATAATTTCCTCTATACCCTTTTCCGCGTCGGCAAGAATCTCCTGCTTCTCCTCCGGAACCTCGATATCCGACACCGCGACGGTAATCGCGCCCTGCGTCGAATACTTGTAGCCCGTAGCCTTTATCTTATCAAGCACTTCGGCTGTTTCAGACGTTCCGCATACTCTTATGCACTTATCTATTATTTTTTCAAGCGCTTTTTTATCCACTATAAAGTCAATTTCAAGATCGAACGCGTTCTCGGGATTTGTTCTGTCCACAAATCCAATCTTCTGCGGAATATTATTGTTGAAAATAATTCTTCCGACTGTCGTTTCTATCATCTTCGACCTTTGCTCACCGTCTACCGTAACTGTCACGTCAACGAGTATTTTCTCGTGGAGCGTGCAGCAGCCGTTGTCATACGCGAGCAGCGCCTCGTCAAACGAAGCGTATTTCTTTATTACGAGCTTCTTTACCTCGTCCAAAAGCTTTTTGAGCGAGATCTGCACCGAACAGCGCGGGAGCACGATGGTGATGGGGTTCGCGTGGATCTTCGTTTCGTTCTTCATTACCTCGTGAAGTCCCTTTACGTACTCCAACGCGTCCTCAAGCTTCGTGAAGCTCTTTATCGGCTCGTACTCCTTGTAGAGCACGAGATCCGCTTCCGGCTCCATAGCCGACAGTCTTTCCTTAAGCAAACCGAGCTTTATCTCGTCGGCAAGGATCGTGTCTATCATCCTGTCGTAATGCTCTTTTGTGACCGTCAGGTAATAAGAACCCAAAATCATGTCCTGTGTCGGCACGGTTACAGGGTGACCGTCCTGCGGCTTCAAAAGGTTGTTCGCACTCAGCATCAGGAAACGCGCCTCCGCCTGCGCTTCGGGTGACAGCGGCACGTGTATAGCCATCTGGTCGCCGTCGAAATCGGCGTTGTACGCCGTACATACAAGCGGGTGAAGCTTTAAGGCGTGTCCTTCGACAAGTCTTGGCTCAAACGCCTGAATACCGAGTCTATGCAGCGTAGGCGCACGGTTAAGAAGCACGGGGTGCTCCTTTATAACGTCCTCAAGAACGTCCCACACCTCGGGCTTTGTGCGCTCAACCATACGCTTCGCGCTCTTTATATTGTGCGCGAGACCGCGCGCGACAAGCTCCTTCATTACGAACGGCTTAAACAGCTCGATAGCCATTTCCTTCGGCAGTCCGCACTGATATATCTTCATTTCCGGTCCTACGACGATAACGCTTCGTCCCGAATAGTCAACTCTCTTACCGAGAAGGTTCTGACGGAAACGTCCCTGCTTACCTTTAAGCATATCGGAAAGCGATTTAAGCGGTCTGTTTCCGGGACCTGTAACCGTTCTGCCGCGTCTGCCGTTATTTATAAGCGCGTCGACAGCCTCCTGGAGCATACGCTTCTCGTTGCGGATAATGATGTCCGGCGCGCCAAGCTCCAAAAGTCTTTTAAGTCTGTTGTTTCTGTTTATTACACGTCTGTAAAGGTCATTGAGGTCTGACGTCGCGAAACGTCCGCCGTCGAGCTGTACCATCGGGCGAAGCTCCGGCGGTATTACCGGAATGACCGTCAGTATCATCCATTCGGGACGGTTACCCGAAATTCTAAACGCTTCGATTATTTCAAGTCTTTTTATAATTCTCGACTTTTTCTGTCCCTGTGAAGCTTCAAGCTCTTCTTTAAGCTCGGCGCTCAGCTTATCGAGATCTATTCTTTCAAGCAGCGTCTTTATAGCCTCAGCGCCCATACCCGCTTTAAACTTATCGCCGTACTTTTCGTAAGCCTCGCGGTACTCCGCCTCGGTCAATATCTGATTCTGCATAAGTCCCGTACCGCCCGGATCGGTTACTATATACGCCGCGAAGTACAGTACCTTTTCAAGCTGTCTTGGCGAAATGTCGATGATAAGTCCCATCGACGACGGAACGCCCTTGAAGTACCAAATGTGCGAAACGGGTGTCGCGAGCTCGATGTGACCCATTCTCTCACGTCTTACCTTCGCCTTCGTTACCTCAACGCCGCAGCGCTCACATATTTTTCCTTTAAATCTTATCTTCTTGTATTTACCGCAGTGACATTCCCAGTCCTTCGTCGGACCGAAAATCTTTTCACAGAAAAGACCGTCTTTTTCGGGCTTTAAGGTACGGTAGTTTATGGTTTCGGGCTTTAAGACCTCGCCGTGCGACCAGCTTAAAATTGTGTCGGGAGAAGCCAAGCCTATTTTAATTGCTTCAAAGCTGTTAAACTCTAACATTTAAAAACCTCCAATTCACGTTTTTCCGTTATCTGACATTAAAAATCGTCACTGTCGAAATCGTCATCATATGAATCGTCGTCATCGGCGGTGATGTCGCTGTCAAAATCATCATCGTCGAAATCATCGTCCAAAACCATACTTGCGTCGTCGAGATCGTCCTCTTCAAGCGTGTCGGAGATACCATCTCTGTCCTCCATCGCCTGCATCAAGTCCTCACTTACAACGCTGTCGTCGTCATCTTCAAAGGAAGCGTCTATGTCGATCTCCTCCATGTTGTGATTTAAAATTCTTATATCGAGAGCGAGCGACTGCAATTCCTTGACCATTACCTTAAACGACTCCGGAACACCGGACTTCGGTATGTTTTCTCCCTTTACAATAGCCTCGTACGTCTTAACACGTCCGACAATATCGTCCGACTTAACGGTCAATATCTCCTGAAGCGTGTAAGCCGCGCCGTAAGCCTCGAGCGCCCAAACCTCCATTTCACCGAAACGCTGTCCGCCAAACTGAGCTTTACCGCCCAAGGGCTGCTGCGTAACGAGCGAATACGGACCTGTCGAACGCGCGTGAATTTTATCGTCAACGAGGTGGTGCAACTTCAGGTAGTACATCACGCCGACCGTAACGGGGTTATCAAACTTCTCACCCGTACGTCCGTCGTACACTACCGACTTAAAGTCGGGACGCAGTCCCGCCTCCTTGAACGCAAGCTTCAAGTCCTCGTCCTGCGCACCGTCGAATACCGGCGTCGCAAGCTTTACAAAACGTCCCTCACGCGCGTTGTCCTTCGCGTCCATGAAGCACTTTTTAAAGTTTTCATCTATTATTGTGTTTTCAAGCTCCTCACGCGTCTTGAGGCTCAAACACCTGTACGCGTAACCAAGATGCATCTCAAGCACCTGTCCTATATTCATACGCGACGGAACGCCCAAGGGGTTCAGCACTATCTGCAGCGGCGTACCGTCCTCCAAAAACGGCATATCCTCCTGCGGCAATACTCTTGACACAACGCCCTTGTTACCGTGACGTCCTGCCATCTTGTCACCGACCGAGATCTTACGCTTCTGCGCGATTATGCAGCGTACGACCTCGTTTACGCCCGGTGAAAGCTCGTCGCCGTTTTCACGCGTGAACTTGTGAACATCTATAATTATACCCTGTTCTCCGTGCGGAACGCGAAGCGAGGTATCTCTTACCTCTCTCGCCTTCTCGCCGAAAATGGCTCTTAAAAGTCTTTCCTCCGCCGTAAGCTCCGTTTCACCCTTCGGCGTAACTTTACCGACGAGTATATCGCCCGCGTGAACCTCCGCGCCGACGCGGATAATACCCTGCTCGTCGAGGTCTTTGAGCGCGTCCTCCGATACATTCGGGATGTCACGCGTGATCTCCTCGGGACCGAGCTTCGTGTCACGCGCCTCACACTCGTACTCTTCCATATGAATGGACGTGAACACGTCGTTTTTAACAAGCTCCTCGCTTATCAGAACGGCGTCCTCGTAGTTATAACCTTCCCACGTCATGAAGCCTATGAGAATATTTTTACCGAGCGCGAGCTCACCGTTGTCCATAGCGGGACCGTCCGCGATTATGTCGTTTCTCTTAACTCTTTCTCCCACCGTAACGATAGGACGCTGGTTAATACAGCAACTCTGATTGGAGCGCGCGAACTTTATAAGCTTATGCGTATGCTTGATACCGCTGTCACCCTTAACTACTATCGTATCCGCGCTGACCTTCTCAACCACGCCGTCCTCCTTCGCGAGAACCGCGCTGCCGGAGTCTTTTGCAATCTTATGTTCGATACCCGTGCCGACGATAGGCGAATCCGTTGTAAGAAGCGGCACCGCCTGACACTGCATGTTCGAACCCATGAGCGCGCGGTTCGCGTCGTCGTTTTCGAGGAACGGTATACAAGCCGTTACGACCGATACGAGCTGACGCGGCGAAACGTCCATGTAGTCGATTCTGTCGGGCGAAACCTCCAAAATCTCGTCACGGTAACGCGCCGAAACCTTTTTGTCGAGGAAATGACCTTCATCGTCAAGAGGCTCGTTCGCCTGCGCGACGATATACTCATCCTCGGTATCGGCTGTCATATACACTATCTCATCGGTTACGATGTTATTCTTTTTATCGACCTTACGGTACGGCGCTTCGATAAAGCCGTACTGATCGATCCTCGCGAACGTCGCGAGCGACGTGATAAGACCGATGTTCGGACCTTCAGGCGTTTCTATCGGACACATTCTGCCGTAGTGCGAATAGTGAACGTCGCGGACTTCAAAGCCTGCTCTCTCACGCGACAGACCGCCGGGGCCCAGTGCCGAAATTCTTCTCTTGTGTCTTACCTCCGCCAAGGGGTTTGGCTGGTCCATGAACTGCGACAGCTGCGACGAGCCAAAGAACTCGTTTATCGTCGCGATAATAGGCCTTATATTTATAAGAGATGTCGGCGTTATAATTTCAAGCTCCTGCGTTGACATTCTCTCTCTTACCGTTCTTTCCATTCTCGAAAGACCGATACGGAACTGATTCTGCAAAAGCTCACCGACGCAGCGCACGCGTCTGTTGCCGAGGTGGTCGATGTCGTCCACGCTGCCAAGACCGTTCGCGAGGTTCATGCAGTAATTTATCGACGCAAACATGTCATCTCTTATTATATGCTTCGGCGCGAGGTCGTCCACTCTCGCCCAAATCATATCTCTTAACTCGTCCTCCGTCTTTGCGGAAGCCACGATTTCCTCGATTACCGTTTTTCTTACGGTCGGAACGGGAAAGTTTTCGATCTCAAAATCTATATACTGGTCAAGGTGTACCATATTATTTGAGAAAACTCTGACCTTCTTGCCCTCGACAAGAAGCTCTACCTTATTTATACCCGCCTTCTCGATTTTCATGGCAAGCTCGAGGCTCAATGTGTCACCCGCGTCGGCGATGATCTCACCCGTCCTCGGATCAACGGCGGCTTCGGCAAGGACCTTACCTCTTATTCTCGAGGCAAGCGCCATTTTCTTATTAAACTTATATCTTCCCACCTTCGCAAGATCGTAACGCTTGGGATCGAAGAACATATTCATAATAAGCGACTCCGCGTTTTCCACGTTAAGCGGCTCGCCCGGACGAAGTCTTTTATATATTTCCAGAAGTCCCTCGTCCTTCGACTCCGTGGTATCTTTGTCAAATGTTGCAAGAAGCTTTATGTCCTCACCGAACATATCAAGTATTTCCGCGTTCGTGCCAAGTCCCATCGCTCTTAAAAGCACTGTTACCGGCAGCTTTCTCGTGCGGTCGATCCTTACGGAGAAAACGTCGTTCGAGTCGGTTTCATACTCGAGCCACGCGCCGCGGTACGGAATTATGGTAGCCTTGTAAAGCGGCTTACCCGTCTTATCGCGCTCGAACTCGTAGTACATGCCCGGTGAACGCGTAAGCTGGCTTACGATAACGCGCTCCGCGCCGTTTATGATGAACGTTCCCTGCTCCGTCATGAGTGGGAAGTCACCCATAAAGATTTCCTGTTCCTTGATTTCACCCGTTTCGGTATTGATAAGTCTTACGCTTACCTTAAGCGGAGCCGCGTACTTCGCGTCGCGCTCCTTACACTCCTCAACGGTGTACTTTGAATTGTAGTCAAGGCGGTAATCAAAAAACTCCAAAACAAGCTTTCCCGCGTGATCAGTGATCGGGGAGATGTCATGGAATATTTCCTTCAGACCTTCCTCAAGGAACCATTTGTAGGAATTTTTTTGTACCTCTATAAGATTGGGCATTTCAAGAACCTCTTTGATCTTGGAATAGCTCAGACGTACATTTTTTCCCGCTTCTACTTCATGCACCATTTTGTAAAATCACCTCATCATAATTTAAGTAGTTCAGTGTTTTTGGTTTATCCTTAAATTTCTTCCCAAAAATTTCAGGGTTGCATTTTGTATATATCCGTGGTATAATACATACAATGATAATGTGAAATTAAGAGGATAGTACCCCTATTTTAAGACTAAGGTACAGTTTATTATATTATCACAAATTTACAGCGCTGTCAATACCCGGCGCGTTATTTTTTTGAATTTTTTTCGGCGGTTTTTAAATAAGGCGGCGTACTGCCGCCCTGTCGTATTACCGTATTATTTGTGAGGAAAATTCAAGCTTGCTTTTACTCGGAGAGATAACGGAAAACGCGTCGAAGGTATCGTCGGGGAAGGTTATGGAAAATTCTTTTTTACCGTAAATACTCATACGTTCGCCGCCGCACTCTATAATATAATTTTCGCGGCACGCTCTTTTCATTTTGACGGTCATCGTCACATTTTCACCGCGCGTAAATGTCAGCTCGGCGTTTTTAAGCGGCGTTATATTACACTTTCTTTCAAAAAGAATAAGAAAAATAATAAAGAACGAGGCAAGCACCACCTTTTCCGCGCGGGAAATATTACGTTCCTTGCCGTCGGCAAACAGCGCCGCAACGCTTATTACCATCGGCGTGAAAAAGTCGAACATATACCTTTTCGCCACCTCGGTAAAAAGTATAAGAACAACATTCACCGCAACGGCGGACAGTATAAGCGCCGTGACCGTACCGTCCGCGCCGCGCTTAAACACCCTTACCGCGTTTTTCACCGCACCGAAAAAGAACAACAGAAGAATTATGTTCATATAATCAAAATATTTTTTGTCGTAATTCTTCCATATTTTAAAATTACCGCTGTTCACATTCTGTTTATAAAAATACGGTATGTACATATTCCTATAAAAATTTATTGTCTTTAAAGAAAGTCTTTTTACGGTATCCGCAAAGCCCGCGTTAAGAGTACGGCGAAGTATTTTTTCACCTATAATTTTTTGCTCCTCTTTTATTTCCTCGTATTTGTTCGTTTTGTAAAACTCGTCCTCATAGTATTTGAGCCACAGACCGTTAAAGTCATTTTGTATTTCGTCAAAGTCGTCGTCTTTGTCAAAAAACATATAAAAGCACGTTCCGGTTTTCTTTCCGTTTAACCGCGTACCGAGCTCTGTCGTCCACAAAAACGCGCCGTTGTGCATTGAAGGATATTTGTGTGTCCCCGTTTTATTAAGAGTGTACCCGACAGCGTTTTTACACAGAAAGGCAAGTATTATCGTAAGAAAAAGCACAATTAATCCCTTTAAAAAATCTTTTTTATCCTTTATTTTAAAAAACGCACCGGCAGTCACAAATACCAAAATAAATCCAAAGCACGTCGGACGCAATATAAAAAGCAGCGATGAGCATATAAAAAACGGCACAAGCGCGGCGCGTTTGTTTAACGTTATAAAAAATACCGCGCCTGCCGCGAGAAACAGCGCGGGCAGGTATATGTACGGACCGGACATAAGCAGAAACGGCGAAAGAAAGGATATAATAAACAGCGCCCGTTCAAAACGACTGTTCTTTACAATATTTTTCACCGCGCCCGCCGCGAAAAATACTGCTCCGGCGTTCAATACACCGTTTAATACGCGAACACCCGTTTCTACCGAGCCAAACAGTTTTACAAACGGAATATAACAGTAAACCGTCAGTTTATTATTTATCCAAAAATTCATATATGCCCTGTAAAAGGTGTCGATTTCCTTATTATTCAGCACATTGTACAGCGCGTTGTGCAGGTCAAGAGAGTCGTGACACGGCGAATACGGCGTAAACACCGCACCCAAAATAAGTATCGCGGCGGAAATTAAAATAAGCACCGCCCTTTCCGCCCGCCGCCGCGATGTACGGAACGCGCACACAAACGCGAACATACCCGTCAAAACGACCGCCGCCAAGACATATCCCGCAGTATATGCGACATCTTCGCCTTTGCCAATCACGATATTTGAAAATATAACGACAAGCATACCCGCTGCGGCAAACACGGCGCAAAATGCCGCCGAAAATTTTAACAACAAACTCTTCCGCATCACACAAATCTCCTCAAATCAGTATATTTAATCTTTTTACATTATATTTTAATATATCTAAAATGTCAACAAAAAAGATTAATATTCTTAATTTAAACCACAATAAAATTTAAATATATTGTATTATTTTCATATTAAATAAAGTGTGTGGAGGTGATTTTATGGGGTTCGCGGAACGGTTAAAATCGTTGAGGGAGGATAAGGACGAAAAGCAAAAGGATATTGCAAAGCTTCTTAACGTATCGAGCAGTATGATAAGCTTTTACGAAAGCGGTATACATTTCCCGCGCGACGAGAAATTACTTTTAAAAATAGCGGAGCATTTTGACGTGAGCATGGATTACCTTATGGGAATAACCGATATTCCCAACTACAAAACAGTAACAAAAATGTTCAGCGATATAAGCACGCTGTCGCAGGATTCTCTAAAGCTGCTCAGCGACTACATTGATTTCCTGAAATTCAAAGAAAAACACTAATATAAAAAAATATCTTTACAATTGCCCCAAGTTTGATATATAATATAATAAACAGATAACACGGAGAAAAATATTATGCCAAAATTTAATTGTAATATCGGCTTTATACCCGTTTCGGCGGATTTCATAGAAGATCTGATGCCGGCGGCAAACGGCGCGTACGTAAAGGTATACCTTCTCGCGCTGTCACTGGCTGTCGGAGGACGATCCATGACCACAGGCGAAATCGCATCAAGGCTCAACCTGCTTGAAAGCGACGTTGTAAACGCCCTTGACTACTGGAACAAAAACGGTGCGCTTCGCTACGACAAGGAAAACGTGCTTTTTGGCGACGCTTCGCCCGACACTTCGCCGACACACGCCGAAAAAGAAACGACAAACAAAAAAAGCATTGAAGAAATCGCGGAAGAAATGACGAGCAACAAGGCACTGGCCGACTTATGCACGCTGTCGCAGGAAATACTGGGTAAACCTTTGCGCAACCGCGACCTTGAAACGCTGTACTGGTTCTACGACGAGCTGGGACTTTCACCCGAGGTCATAACCATGCTCCTCGAATATTGCGTGTCGAAGGACAAGCGCAGCATGGGCTATATAGAAAAGGTAGCAATGTCATGGCACAAAAACGGCATAATAACGATTGACGCGGCTGACAAGTATATCACCGACGAAAAAGAAAAAAGCGGTTACTTCTACTCGCTCCGCAAGCTGTTCGGCATTAACGACAGAAGCTTTTCAAAAACGGAGGAAACCTACCTCAAAACGTGGCGCGACGAGTACGGCATGGACGAAAACATGGTGGGACTCGCGTACGAGTATTGCGTTATGCAAACAAACAAGCTGTCGTTCCCGTACATGAACTCAATTATAAAGCGCTGGAGCGAGCTTGGTATAACGACGGTCGCGCAGGCTACTCAAGACCACGAGGATTTTAAAAACAAGAACAAACAGAACGCGCTTAACGTTTATAACGACGACAACGTCGATTATGACGAGCTCGAAAGAATAATGCGCGATAAAATGTGATTATATTTTAGGGACGGGCTATTATTTTATACATAATGACGTCCAAAGGTCGGGTAGCATCCGACCTCTTTTATTTAAGGAGAAATTACTATGGATCTTCCCGAAAAATTTAAGCTTCGCATGAAGGATATGCTGAAGGACGAATATGACGCTTTTATGCGTTCTATGGACGAAACCCCGATATTTACCGGCATACGCGTGAACGCGTCGAAAAAAGGCGCGGCAGACGCAATATCGGCACTGTTCGCCGACCTTAAAAGCGTGCCGTGGTGCGCTGACGGATACTACGCCGACAAGTCGGTAATTTCCGGCAGCCACCCCTACCATATCGCGGGACTTTTTTATTTCCAGGAACCGTCGGCTATGTCCACGGTGTCCGCGCTGCCGATAAACGGGGACGATTACGTTCTCGACCTGTGCGCCGCGCCGGGCGGTAAGGCGACGCAGGCGGGCGCACGGCTCGGCAAGGACGGCATACTCGTCGCGAACGAGATAGTAAAAAACCGCGCGGCGGTGCTGTCGTCCAACGTGGAGCGTTTTGGACTTAAAAACGCGATAGTAACAAACGAAACACCGCAAAGGCTCGCGGAAAAATACCCTCATTTTTTCGACAAAATAATAGTTGACGCGCCGTGCAGCGGCGAGGGTATGTTCCGCAAGGAACCGCAGGCGGCGGACGAGTGGAGCACGGAGCACACTATCTCATGCGGCGAGCGTCAGAAGCACATACTCGACTGCGCCGTGAAAATGCTGCGCGGCGGCGGATACATCGTCTATTCTACCTGCACGTTCGCGCCGGAGGAAAACGAACAGGTATGCGCGTACATGCTTGAAAATCACAACGTGGAACTTGTAAAGCCACAAAATTTGGACATGGTTTCCGAGGGCGTCACGGAATGGTCGCGCTCGAATTACGACATGAAAAACACGCGCCGCATTTTCCCGCACAAAAACGACGGCGAGGGACATTTTGTCGCGCTTTTCAGAAGTCTTGACGACGCTGCCGCAAAAGATACGCGCAAAAATACCGCCGTGCCGTGCGAGGGTGAAAAGCTGTACCGCGAATTTGAGAGGAAATTTTTAAACGTGACGCTCGACGGCGAATTTTGTCTGTTTGGCGAAAACTTGTACTTAAAGCCGCGCGGTATAGACATAGACAAAATAAAAACGCTGCGCGCGGGACTTCACCTCGGAATATGCCGCAAAAACCGTTTCGAGCCGTCGCACGCGCTCGCGTTGGCGCTTTCGGGCACGGATATAAAAAACACGATCGACTTTAAAGTGTCTGACAGCGACTTAAAAAAATATCTGTCCGGCGAAACGATCGAATGTACGGAAAACGGCTGGTGCGCCGTGACAATAAACGGTTTTCCCATAGGCTGGGGCAAAGCGTCGGGCGGGATACTCAAAAACCGCTTCCCAAAATACGCGAGAATAAAAAGCACATAAAAACACACTATTGCGCCACACAAGCCATACAACGCTATTGTGTTTTGAGCCGTGAAGTAGTATAATAAAACAAAAAGGAGGAAACAAAAATGAACGGTTGTGACAACAAAAGACCCTGTCCCTGCACTTATGACTGTCCGAGGCACGGTAAATGCTGCGCCTGCGTAGCGCACCACAGGGACAATAACGAAGGCGTACCGGGATGCTTTTTTTCGGCTGAAGCCGAAGCAACCTACGACAGAAGCATAGAAAACCTTGCAAGAGATCACAAAATAATAAAATAATACGGAGGTACAACATGAAAAAAACAATATGTCTTTTAATTATGGCGATCCTGCTCCTAAGCGGCTGCGGCTCGCTACAGACGAGCAATAATGAACAGGGTAACGAAAACGCCGAGGCAGCCTCTCCGGTATACGGCAAAAAGGCGGCGTACATACTGAATATGCCGTCAAGCGATATTTTTGAGCTTTGCGCGGATCAATGCGTCGAAACGGCACAAAAGCTCGGCATGACGTGTGACGTGTTCTATTCCGACGGAGATGACGAAGTTTTTAAAAAACAAATAACAGACTGCGCCGAAAGCGGCTATGACGGCTTGTTCTTGTCACACGGCGGCGAAGCGTATTCCTACAGGTTTTTGTCTGATTTGTTACAAGAATATCCTGACCTTAAAATCGTAACCTTTGACACACAGTTTAAGGATGAGAACGGAGAAGCGCAAACCATCGAGGGAGTAACACAGTTTTTCCAGGACGACGCGGGACTTGCCGAGGAGCTTTTGGATTATACCTGCACACAGCTGTACCCCGACAAAAAGCCGGTGAATATATTAAAGGTTTGGATACCGGATTATATTGCCGCCTTTGACAGACGCGAAGTCGGCTACAAAAAATATGCAGACGAAGGAAAAATAAACACGGTTGCGGTTATAGCGCCCACAGATTATAACAATGCCGAGGAATCCATGTACAATGTAATGAAAGAAACCCTTGCGTCATACGGCGAAGGAGATATAGACGCGGTATGGGCGGCATACGATGTTTACGCGCGCGGCTGTTACAGAGCCATAAAGGAGTTGGGTTTTAACATCCCCATCGTTTCTGTGGATCTAAGCGGCGCAGATATACAGTGTATGCTTGAGGAAGGCTCAAGTTGGGCGGCTTGCGCCTGCACGGATTTCAAAGCGAACGGTGAACAGGGAATAAGAATACTTGCTCTCGAGTTAAGCGGCGATTACGGGGATATAAAAGATCCCGTGACGGACAAAGCGACGAATTATATCGAAATGCCCGCGTCACTTATTACGCGCGATATGCTCAAAGAAAATACGACTATCGAAAATATATACGATGTAGCTCCGAAACAGTACGGCGACATCCAAAACTACGTCACCAACGACTGGCTGAAAACATACATAGGATACTAATTTTGAAAAATAACAAATATCCACCCCCACGGGTGGATATTTGTTTACTAATCAAAATTCGCGAGAATACGGCAGTAGCTGGCGATATACGATATTTCGTTAGGAGGAATAATACGCTTGACGTTATGGTATAATTATGGTACAATAATACCATAGAAGGAGGTTGATATTATGCCGCATATTATACCCATCAAGGATTTAAAAAATACAAGTGCAATATCTGAAATGTGTCACAGCTTAAACGAACCGTTGTTTATAACCAAAAACGGCTACGGTGATATGGTTATTATGAATATAGAACTATACGAAAAGATGGCGTATATAAACGATATTTATGAAAAAATCAAACAAAGTGAAAAGGCAATTGATACCAATCGTGTTATGAGTGCAAAAAATTCACTTGATACACTTAGGAGCAAATATGAAATATGATGTTATTATCTCGGCTGAAGCGCATGATGATATAGACAGTGTTTTGGGTTATATCGTAAATTCATTAAAAAATCCTGTTGCTGCGAAAAACTTGCTCGCCAAAATTGAGGAGGTTTACAAAGACCTTGCCGAGAACCCATTCATGTACGCGTATTGCGGCGACAGCCGTTTGCGTAAGGACGGATACAGAAAAACGATAATAAATAATTATGTGCTTATTTATCGAGTAAACGAATCAAAAAATATTGTTTATGTCGTGCGTTTTTTCTACGGCAGACAAAATTATATTAAATTTATTTAACACAAAAACCGCCTGACGATCAGGCGGTTTTGATTTAATTAAAATTATTTTTTCACCTACTCCACTTACTCCCCAATCTGAGCCGACGGCGCGGTTATCGTCATAACCGAACCTGCCGCCTCCGTGCCGCACTCAAGCACTTCCGCGAAGTAGTTCGCGGGCACATACGTGAGGTCATTCGTAATCTCGGGAGCCGCACCAAGCTCCAACGGAGCCATCTTACCCTTAACGTAGCTGTTCTCACCTATCTTCAGGCTGTACATACCGCCGTTAATCATAACTGCTCTAAGCTCACCGTCCCAATCAACGGTAAATCCAAGCGCCTCCGCGATTTCACGAAGCGGCACCATATCAATGTCACCCTTCTTATAAACGTTCGTTACGGACTTATCGCCCACCTTTATTTCTGTTACGTTTGCACTCGGCGACGCTTCCGGAGCAGGCGTTACCTCGGGAACAGCTTCCGCAGCCGCGTCTATGTTGGCGAGCGCGATCTCATTCTCACCCAAAACAACTATCTTTGTCGGAGTTGTCTGCGCGGGTATACTTCTTGTCGAGTTACCGTAGAACACGAGCAAATCTTTTCTCGCAAGCTCGGCCGCCGACGCTTTCTCACCCGCCATATTTACAACTTCCGTAGAATCATCAATATTCAACGCAAGCGTATTCGCCGCGTTCGTGAGCACGCCGTCCTTATCGAGATAAGTGTCCGCGTCGGTCATTCTCAATGAGTCAAACTCAAGATTATCATAAATAACTATGATGTTCGCCTTAAGCTGCGGCGGCAGCATAAGCACCGCCGGCTCATACGCGCCGGTATAAACGCCGATTTGATCTCCCACTTTAACATCCTTCAACGTCTTAGCATCACCCGAAGCCTTTGAGAACACGAGCGTCTGATCCGAAACGATATAATTTACAACGTTTTCCTGAGCCGCGATTTTTTCATCCTCACTCTTGACCGCCGCCGCGTCCTCACTGCCCGCGAGAACGGTCGAAACCATATCGTCCTTCACATCCGTAACAACAACGTCCTTATACACATAAGAACCTGTTACCGCGCTTACCGCGCCGTCAGCCACGGGAATTTCCGTTCCCGTTTCATTTATGAGCATTATATCTCCCTGCACCGTATCTATCGTACCGTCAAGAATTTCCTCCCCCTCGGCAAACACGACCGCGCCGGACGCGAGCATTGCCGAAACTGTCAGTAAAGCAATTAGTTTTTTCATTTCAATATTCTCCCTTTTATTTTTTTCGGTAATTACCTTTACACAATATTAGACGAATATAAAATGTTTTTTGTTCCCAAAAAGTATTAAAATTAAAAATATGCTTATAAAAAAGAGAATATTGATAATAATAACGGTGTATTATAAAACAAAATAGGAGGAAATAAAGCATGAAAAGCATAAAATTGGTTATATTATCCGTCGTTTTAACGGCAATACTCGCGTCATGCGGCGCGAACGGAACGAACAACGCTCAAAAATCAACAGTTCCCAAAGCCACCGATAACGGCAACGTGAGCGACACGACAAACGGCAAGATACAGGACGACACAAGCGACAAGAACATGAAAAACGACATGGACAACGCGGCGAAGGATACCGGTGACGCGGCAAAAGACGTCGGCGACGCGGCGGGCAACGCCGTAAAAGATGTCGGCGACGCGGCTGGTGACATTGCCGACGGCGCGGGCAACGCCGTAAAGGACGCGGGTGACGCTGTCGGCGACGCAGTCGATACAGACAAATGATCAAAAAGGAGCGTATCAACCGATACGCTCCTTTTACATAAAACTTACACACAATAATCCGGTATAAACGTTTCGCGCATATCCACATAACCCATAAAATCTTTTTTCCTTTCACCGTCAACGGTAAATCGAACATTTACGATACCGTCAACATTCGTCAGTGAATTTACGATCGAATAAACCGTCAAAATTTCAAAATCACGTCCGTCGGGATGAGTTTTTAATATACTGCTTTTTAAATCAACATACGCGATCTTATCCTTTACCTTCACCGTCATACAACTCTCATCGCGCGGGACAAGCCGTAAAATTTTTGGATTGTCGTCATGACCTTCGATCAACGCGTCAAGCACATACCGCGCCGTCCTTTCCGTATCGGCGTTAGGTATGGTCGTCTTTACGGGAGTAAGACGCATGCTTTCCGCGTCAACAAAATATATATTTATTTCCTCCGTCTGTAAGCTTGCCGCGCGCGTAATTAAAAACACGCTCGCGCACACCGTCAGCAAAACCACGGCTAAAGCTACATAAATCCAATTAAAACCTTTCTTTTTCATAAAACTTACCCCGATCACGTATAATATAATGGTACCGTTTGATACCATTATTATTTACATTATAGTACCATATGGTACCATTGTCAAGAGGTGGTTATATGATTTTTAAGAGATTATATGATTTACGAACCGATAATGACAAGACACAGCAAGAGATTGCGGACTATTTAACGTGCAACAGGCAGGTATACGCGCGTTACGAGAGAGGACTCAGGGAAATTCCCGTATCGATGCTTATCGCTCTCGCCGACTATTACAATACCTCCACCGATTACATTCTCGGTCGTACCGACAATTCCGAGCCTGTAAAATAACCGCCGCCGCGCGGTTTTTTTATTTTCATATTGCCAAAGTTATATTTTTTTGTTATACTGTAGTAGAAAAAACAATGAAAAAGGAATGAATGACAAATGATTATCATTATGAAGGACTCCGCTTCCGCAAAGGAAATAGACAGCGTTGAAAAGCTTTTGGCGGAATTCGGTTTTCAGACACACCCCATCTACGGTGAAAAAAAGACGGTAATAGGCGCGATAGGCGATAAAAGACTTCTAAGCATGAACCAAATACTGACTATGGACGGCGTTGAAAACGTCGTGCCTATCATGAAGCCGTACAAACTCGCGTCGAAGGAGCTTCAAAAGGAACAATCCGTAATAGACGTGGGTTACGGCATTACGGTCGGAGGCAAAAAACTTGCGGTATTCGCCGGTCCCTGCGCTATTGAAAGTCAGGAACAGTTTACGACGGTAAGCAAAGCCGTAAAAATGTCCGGCGCGAATATACTTCGCGGCGGCGCGTTCAAGCCGCGCTCGTCACCGTACTCGTTCCAGGGACTTGAGGATGACGGTCTTAAAATAATGTACAACAGCGGCAAGGAACTCGGTATGCCTATATGCACCGAGGTCGTTGACACGCGCGACGTGGAACTTGTCGCAAAGTATGCCGACATAATACAAATAGGCGCGAGAAACATGCAAAACTTTAAGCTTTTGCGCGAGGTCGGAAAAGGTGATAAACCCGTACTTTTAAAACGCGGTCTTGCCTGCACGATAGAGGAATGGCTTATGGCGGCGGAATATATCATGTCTGAGGGCAACGAAAACGTTATTCTTTGCGAAAGAGGCATAAGGACCTACGAAACGGCGACGCGAAACACATTTGACCTAAGCGCAATACCCGTTACAAAGGAACTTTCACACCTGCCGATAATCGCGGATCCCTCACACGCCACCGGCACGTATAAATACGTTCCCGCGGTAGCCAAGGGAGCTGTCGCGGCGGGCGCGGACGGTCTTATGATCGAAGTTCACAACTGTCCCGAAAAAGCCGCGTCCGACGGAGCGCAGTCGCTTACTCCCGAAAACTTTGACAAACTCATGAAAGAGCTTGATCCGATAGCAAAAGCGGTAAATAAAGAATTACTTTAAGGAAATATAATTATGTTAGGTTATCTCGGTCCCAACGGGACGTTTTCACACCAAGCGGCTATCGAGTGGTCGCGCGGAAAAGAAGAAATAAAAGAATTTTCGACTATATACTCCTGTATCCTCGCCGTACAAAACGGTAAGGTGGACAGGGCGATAGTACCGATAGAAAATTCGATCGACGGAAGCATAAACACTACGCTCGACGCGCTCGCGTTCGATGTTGATTTGTTTATCACCGGCGAATATATACTCCACATAAGCGAAAATCTTATGGTGAAAAAGGGTACAAAAAAAAAGGATATAAAAGTAATAACGTCGCACCCGCAGCCGATAGGACAATGCTCGAGGCTGCTCTCACACGAATTTTCGGAAACGAAAATAGAGTTTGCGGAATCTACCGCGGCGGCGGCTAAACGCGCGGCAGCGTCGGACGGAAGCGTCGCGTGTATCGGCTCGCCGTCGAGCGCCGAGCTTTACGGACTTGAAATACTTTACGCCGACTGCGGCGACGACGTAAACAATTCGACGCGTTTTGTAATTATAGAAAAAAATCAAAACACGGAAGTGACCGACCACGATAAATCCTCTATCGTATTTGCTCTCGACAATAAGGCGGGAAGTCTTTACGGCGCTATCGAACTCTTGGCGAAGGAAAAAATAAATATGACAAAAATAGAATCAAGACCGATGAAGGACAAACTCGGCAAATACGTATTTTTCATCGACATTGACGGCAACATAGACGACGCGACAATATACTTCGCCCTCGACAAGGTTCGCCAAAACACGCCATTTTACAAATTTTTGGGTTCTTACAAATTTGCAAATTAAAAAAGCGGTCAAACCGCTTTTTTTATATATTTTTTAATTTCTGTATTCTTATATCCTCACCGTAAAACCTGTACATCATAAAATATTCATACAGCCTCGACGTAAAGCGCATACTGTAAAGCTTCGTAATTTCACTTATTTCAAGATTTGTGCTTATAATGATTTTTTTACCGTTCGCCGTTCTTTCATTCACAACGTCAAACAAAAACGAAAGATTTTTTTTATCCTGAACCTCCGTGCCCAAATCATCTATTATGAGAAGGTCGGTATTGTAAATATTATCTATAACGTTTTTGTCGGTATTTCTTCCGAACTTGTAATCCTCATACACGGAAAACAGCCTTGCTGCTCTCAAATATACGACTGTCTTTCCCCTGTCCATAAGCTCTTTCGCGACTGCTCCCGAAAGAAAGGTTTTACCGAGCCCCGTCGGACCGTAAAAAACCATACCTTTTGTTTCCGTGTCAAACCTTTCACAAAAGCTTTTACAATTATTATAAATTTTAACCATATTTTCATACGGTGAAATAAGTCCGTCGCTTGACTCTTTTGAATAATAATCAAAAGAAAACGTGTCAAAATTCTGACTTTTAATAATATCCGCCATATTAGACATCGAGTAAGCCTCGTTAATAAGCTTTTGCTCAAAACACTTACACCTTTTTCCGCTTGGCTCATATCCCGTGTCGCCGCAAATATCACAAGCATACTCGTACTTATCGTAATCTGACGGAATATTGTTCTCGTTAATTATTTTTTGTTTTTCATTTTCAAGTTTTTTTAAATTTTCCTTAAAATCCTTATTATACTCGTCCTTTTTTTCGGGATTTTTAAGAATATTATTCACATTGTCAAGACCGCGTCTAAAAATCTCCTTATCTATCTCACCAAGCCTCGGAAATTTTTTATTCACCTCGTCAACGCGTTTTTTTCTCTTTTCCGCCGCAGCGGCGCACATATTTTCATACTCACTCATTATTCTGTTCACGATAGTTTCATCAGCCATTTTTTTCACCTCCGAGTATTTTTACTATTTCATCCTTCTTATCAAGGATCTCATCAAATCTTTTTATATATTCAAGCGGATCCTTAAAATTAAATATCCTCTCTATTTTATCACCCATCACAAGCTTAGTGCTTCCACCGCCGCCGAGCGCTATTATAGTCTGTTTTTCCTCCATTATATTCACGTTGTAAGCGCTCATAAACCCGTCCTTCGAGTAACCTACATTTTCAAGATTACCGGAAATATTTTTCTGACGGTACATATAATACGGTTTACGCCCCGTTTCCTTCATCCTCTTCTGCGTATACGAAAGCATTTCATTCATATACCTCGCCTTTGTAAGCTCCGTATCGGTAAACCTGAGCGACGCCGCGCGTTTTACCGCCATAGAATGAACCGTTATATTTTCGGGATCTAATTTTATAACCTCGTCAAGACTATACTTAAACATATCTACCGTTTCATCCGGAAGTCCCGCTATCAAATCCATATTTATATTATCGAATCCCGCCTCACGCGCCATTTTAAAACAGTTTCTTACCATTTCACACGTATGTTTTCTTCCGACCTTTTTAAGCGTAACGTCATTCATAGTCTGCGGATTTATACTTATTCTGTTCACTCCGCCCTCTTTTGCCGCGATAAGCTTTTCCTCGGTAATAGTATCAGGTCTGCCCGCCTCAAGCGTAAACTCTTTTATTTTATCAAAATCAAAATTTTTCCTAAGCCTCTCAAACACCGCCTTAAGCTGACAAGACGACAAAGTCGTCGGCGTACCACCGCCTATGTATATATTCTCAACATACGAGTTTATCTTCCTCACTATCTCCGCCGTTTTATCTATCTCCAAAAGCAGCTTTTCAACAAACTCGTCCATATATTTCCCGCTTACTCTTATATCCGTCGATACAAACGAGCAATAAAGACATCGCGTGGGACAAAAAGGTATCCCTATATACACGCTCACGCTGTTTTTACCTATATCCTTAAGAAGCTTAATTTCATTTTCCGCGACTTCCATAGCAAGGTCTGTTTTTTCGTCCGACACCTCATAAATATCCCTTAATATTTCTCTTATCTCACTTCGGTCATGACCTTCCTCCATAAGTGACCGCACTATCTTTGCCGGACGTATACCACACATAACTCCCCACGGTAAATTCACGTCCTTTATTTTTTTCGCCGCATGACAAAACGACTTCGTACATGAAGCCGTAAATATCTTTTTTATAAACTGCTTTTTCTCATTTTCAGCGTCAAATTTATAATAATAATCATCAAAATACACATCCGAGCCATATATTATCTCGGTATACACATTCACGGTCTTATCTTCATAATTCAAATTCGAATATACCGTTACATCTTCATCCTCACCGAAAAAAAGCTTATAAAAAAGCTTCATTTCGTAATCACATTCATAACCGTTCTGAACGATAAGCATATTATCAGCCCTTTACGAACATATTGAATTTCTTCTCATATCCTATTGTCGTTTGTCCGCCGTGTCCCGGATACACCGTTATATTTTCATCGAGAGTATACAACTTATTTTTTATCGACCTTACAAGCTCCTCACCGTCACCCGTCGGCAAATCGCTCCTACCTATACTCCTTAAAAACAAAGTATCACCCGAAAACAATTTTTCACCGTTAAACAGATAACAAACGCCGCCGTTCGTGTGACCGGGAGTATAAATACACTTTATATTCATCCCGTCCACATTAAATTCCTCACCGTCGGACAAAATAATTTCACTCTTTTTCGCGCAAATAGCCTCTCCAAGCCCCGACACAGAATAATTAATATCGGGATCTCCTATATTATCACTGCAATTTTTACTGCTCACAAGCTTTGCTCCCGTTTTTTCGCGAAGACCTTCAAGATACTCTATATGATCATAATGACAGTGAGTTATCATTATATACCTTATATTCACTCCGTCATCGGACGCGGACTTCAAAATCCCGCTATCCTTATACCCTGGATCTATAACGACTCCGTTCTTCGTATTTTCATCATACACGATATATGTATTTTCATCACTGTAAAAATTATTTAAAGTCTTAATTTTCATATCATTCTCCGTCTTAATTATACAGTCTTACCGGAAGTATCATATACACATACGAATCATCGTCCTTACTGCTCCTTATAAAGCAGCCGCTTGTCGGAGCCGAAAACTCCATCTTCACCTTATCCTCATCACAAGCCGAAAGAGCGTCGAGCAAAAATCTACAGTTAAATCCTATTATAAGCTCACCGCCCTCGAGCTCCACCGGAACGGTATCATTTACCTGTCCCTTACCCGTTATACACGACACGTCTATCTTATTATAAGCTATATTAAACCGCACCGGTATTTTATTTTCCGACTTTGCGGAAATATCATCATTAATAAGAAGCAGCGCTCTTTCCAAGCTATCAACTATATATCTCTTTTCCGCCACCACACTCAAGGTATTTACAGCCGATATAATAGCCTCATACTTCAAAAACTCACCGTCCAAAAGTCTTGAATAAACCTGATAATTACCGAAGTCCATCAATACCGTTCTGTCCGAAACTATAATATCTACCTTATCCTCTTCGTCCTTCAACACCTTAAGAAGCTCCCTTAAGGTAAGTCCGGGCACAATAAACTTATTATTCTCCGTATTCTTCTTTATCTCCTCCTTAACAACAGCAAGTCTGTGTCCATCGGAAGCGACAACATTAAGAACATTATTCTTTATTTCAAACAACGCTCCGGTAAGAACGGGTTTTTTACCCTCATTCTGAGCCACGAACGCTATAGTTTTCCTTATTACCTTCTTTAAACTGTTCTCCGACATAGAAAACCTAAACTTTTCATCCAATACCGGAGCCGAAGGAAACTCCTCCGGTGAAATTCCCTGTATATTAAACTCACTCGATCCACTCTTTATCTTCGTAACATAATTAGAAGGGTTTACGCTTATAGTAACGTCGCCCTCGGGTAAACGTCTTACTATCTCCCCGAACATCTTAGAAGCAAGCGCTATCGTTCCGCCCTCCGTTACGGTACACTTCGTATTATACTCTATACACAAATCAATATTATTTCCCGTAAATACAACATTTCCATCACCCGCCGCGTCTATTTTTATACATTCCAAAATAGGCAGAGCAGTTTTCGGAGCTATAGCTCTTTGCACCGTATTTATAACCTCCACAAGCTGAGGTTTATTACATACAATTTTCATTTACCTTTCCTCCTCAGGTATAATTTGTTCCACACTTTTCTTTTCACATCATCTGATATATATATACATATATATAAAATAATATATAATTTAATAATAATAATAAGCCACATGCATAAAAGGTATATCTATCCCAAACTCAGGGAAATAGGCACATTTTGATTAACACATTTTACCACACCTTTACCACACTTCACCATTTACAACTTCCCTTCTCTCCTTTCCCCAAAACTTATCAACGCACTTATTAACGCACTTATTAACACTCACATTTCTTCCAAATCTCTCATTATATACGTTACATCAGAGTTAAGAGATTCGTTTACATTTATTTCCGTTTCTATCTTTTCTATATTATGTTTAACGGTAGTTCTGTCTTTTTCAAAATGTTTCGATATTGACGTGTCGTTCATGTTTAAAAGCTTGCGGCACAGATACATAGCCACCTGGCGCGGAAGCGCTATTTCTTTCGTTTTTATTTTTCCGGTTATGTCCTTTTCGGAGATATTGTAATAAAGAGCTACCTTCTTTATTATAGAAGGCACGCTTATTTTTGCGTCGTTGTTGGAAATTACGGATTCAAGAGTTTTTTTGGTAAAGTCCATCGTAATTTCACAGTCCTTTATCTCGGACATTGATATCAAATTTAAAAGTGCTCCCTCAAGTTCTCTTATACTGGAACGTATATTGTCGGCAATATATCCCAAAATATCCTCGTCAATATTTACATTGTGAGCGAGAGCTTTATTTTGAAGAATAGCTATTCTCGTTTCATAGTTGGGCAGAGATATATCTATGGTAAATCCTTGTCCAAACCTTGACTTCATTCTTGTAGTGAGAGTTTTAAGTTCCGTCGGACGGCGGTCACTCGTCATTACTATCTGCTTTCCGAGTGAAAACAGCTCGTTAAATGTGTGAAAAAACTCCTCCTGAACAGCTTCCTTATGCTCCAAAAACTGTACGTCATCGACAAGAAGAACATCGGCGCTTCTATATTTACTCCTGAATTTGTCCGTGGTCTTTTCACGTATGGCTACTATAAACTCATTCGTAAACCTTTCGCACGGTACGCATATAATATTCGCGTCGGGGTAATTTTCTTTTATTTTATTTCCGACAGCGTGCAGAAGATGTGTTTTACCGAGTCCGCTGTTACCGTAAATGAAAAGAGGGTTATCAAGCTGCCCTGGCGATTCTGCGCTGCGCTTTGCCGCCTCATATGCCACGCTGTTTGATGAGCCGACGACAAAATTTTCAAACGTGTAACGGGGATTTACCGCGTAAAGGCTTATTTCACTGTTATTAAAAACGTCTGTTTTCTTATTTTCTTCCTTTTCACCCTCATCTTCGTCATTTACAACTATCTTGATCGACAGCTTATCTCCCGTCACCTTTTCAAGCGACGCTTCTATCAAATCTCTGTATCTGAATTCTATTATATTCTTATTTATAGATGTAGGAACTGAAATTGTAAAAACGGAATTAATAAGAGAAACGGGAACAGAGGCTTTTATATGTACATTATAGCCTACGGGTGAATTTATGCTGTTTTTTATACTTACGAGAGTTTTGTCCCAAATTTCGGTTATTTCCATATTCATTTCACTTCCTCCTTTTTTAAATATTTTTGACATATTCTGTAAAAAACAAACATATGACAGCACTTTCAAGTCTACACTTAATCATATCAAATTTCCCCAAATAAATCAAGAAAAATATTGAGTTTTTTCAAATATTTATATATAATAAAATAAATATAAAAGTGTTTTTAAAGGGGAATTTTTAAAATGAAGGATTTAAAAAAGAGTGAAAATTATATAAACAGGGAACTTTCGTGGCTCGATTTTAATTTTCGTGTCCTAAACGAAGCTTACGACGACAAAAATCCCTTATTTGAAAGAATGAAATTTTTATCCATAACGAGCTCCAACTTAGACGAGTTTTTTATGGTGCGCGTAGCCTCTCTTAAAAACATGCAGGTATCCGATTACAATAAAAAAGACGCCGCCGGACTTACTCCCTCCGATCAGCTTAAAAAAATATCCGAAAAAACTCACGGTATGGTTGAAAAACAGTACAGCATATATACAAACAACATCAAAAAAGAGCTGGAACGGGAAAATATATTCATAACAAACAGACATAAACTCTCAAAAAAACAGAGAGAATTTACGGAAAAGTACTTTAAAGAAGAAATATATCCCGTCCTCACACCGATGGCGGTGGACTCGTCAAGACCGTTTCCACTCATACACAACAAATTTTTAAATATATGCGCGCTCATAAGAAAGGGTAAAAACAAACAAACTTTCGCCACCGTCCAGATACCGTCCGTATTTAAAAGAGTTGTTAAGCTGCCGTCCGAGAATGGTAAAAACACATATATACTCATAGAAGAAATAGTACAGGACTTCTTAAATATGATGTTTATGGGCTACGACGTTGTATGCTCCTACCCCTACCGCGTAATGCGCGACGCCGATATTCCTATAGACGAGGACGACAGCGAGGACTTGCTTTTGGAAATAGAAAAAAGTCTTAGAGAAAGAGAAAGAAGCGAGGTAATTCGCCTTGAGGTCGACAAAAATATAAAAGACGAGCTTCTTTCAACGCTTCGCGAGGAACTTAATATAAAAAAGGACGATGTCTATAAAATAGACGGACCTATAGATTTCACCTTTTTAAACGAAATTTACAGCGAAAAAAACTACGACAAATACAAATATAAACCGTTTAAACCGCAAATACGCAAAGAACTTCAATGCGGCGACATATTTGAAAAGATCCGCGAAAAGGATATTCTCTTGTATCACCCGTACGACAGCTTTTCAACCGTCGTGGACTTAATAAAAAAATCCGCTTCCGATAAAAACGTATTGGCGATAAAACAGACCTTATACAGAGTAAGCGGTCATTCACCCATTATAGAAGCTCTTTCACGCGCGGCTGAAAACGGCAAACAGGTAAGCGTGCTCGTGGAACTTAAAGCCCGCTTTGACGAGGAAAACAATATAATTTGGGCACGCAAACTCGAAAAATCGGGCTGCCACGTCATATACGGACTTAAAGGACTTAAAACCCATTCCAAAATAACGGAAATAGTACGCCGCGAAAACGACGGCATAATGAGATATGTCCACCTCGGAACCGGTAATTACAACGACATAACGGCTGATTTCTACAGCGACATCGGACTTCTCACATGCTCAAAAGAAATAGGCGCGGACGCGGGAACCTTTTTCAACATGATCTCGGGCTTTTCCGAACCGACTCACTGGAACAAACTCATATTGGCACCGTTATGGCTCAGACAAAAAACGGTCGAAATGATAGAAAACGAGATAAAAAACGCAAAAGAGGGCAAAAAAGCAAAAATAATCGCAAAACTAAATTCACTCGTGGATCCCGATATAATCGCTCTCCTTTACAAAGCGAGCCGCGAGGGAGTAAAAATAGACCTAATAGTCCGCGGCATATGCGCGCTGCGCGCCAAAGTATCGGGACTTTCCGAAAACATAACGGTACGCTCCATCGTGGGACGTTTTTTGGAACACACGAGAATTTACTACTTTTACAACAACGGCGCGGAAAACGTTTTCTGTTCGAGCGCGGACTGGATGCAAAGAAACTTCAACAGACGCGTGGAAATAATGTTCCCGATCGACGATAAAGACCTTAAAAAAGAGGTAATAAAAATTCTCGACATCCAATTAAAGGACACAATGCGCTCACATATCCAAATTGACGGCATTTACAAGAAAAACAAACAAAACGACAAAAAACTCGACTGTCAGGAATATTATATGGAAAAAGCCCTGAAAAAAAGCGCTCAAAACGAAGAAAATAAGGAGAAACGATCATGAAAAACGTTCTGATAACGGGCGGGAGCCGCGGAATAGGCGCGGAATGTGTGAACCTTTTTACAAAAAACGGTTACAGGGTATTCCTAAATTACAAAAAAAGCACCGCGAAAGCCCAAAAAATAAGTGAAAAAACGGGAGCAATACCCGTACAATGCGATATTTCAAACGCAGCCGAAGTAGAAAAAATGTACGCTTTTATACACGATAACTACGGAAGCATAGACATTCTCGTAAACAATGCCGCCATTTCGCAGATAAAATTATTTACCGATATTTCCGAGGAAGATTGGGACAACATATTCAACACGAACGTAAAAGGCATGTTTTTTGTCACAAAAGCGTTCGTGGGCGACATGATTTCGAGAAAAAGCGGTAAAATAATAAACATTTCTTCAATGTGGGGCGTTACGGGCGGCAGCTGCGAGGTACACTACAGCGCGTCAAAAGCGGCTGTAATAGGCTTTACGAAGGCACTCGCAAGCGAGCTCGGCTTGTCCGGAATAACGGTAAATTGCGTTGCTCCGGGCGTTATAGACACGGACATGAACAAGCACCTGACGGACGAGGATATGGACGCGTTAAAAAATGAAATCCCTCTCGGACGCATCGGCACACCCGAGGACGCGGCGAAGGTAATTTTATTTTTAGCATCGGAAAAGTCCGATTATATAACAGGCCAAGT
>CANPXG010000012.1 GCA_947585795.1 uncultured Clostridia bacterium | reverse complement strand
CCGGAGGGGGCTATGCCCCCTCGTGGACACCCCCGTTTAAACCCCTCAGTCGCGCAAGCGCGACAGCTCCTTTTGCTACGGCATACGAGCAAAGCTCTATGCCTATGACGCTAAAGCGTCATTCACCTAATAGGGGAGCCTTGCGGGCGAAGCAACAAACGCCGTAACAAAGGCAGCCCCTACGAGAAACGGGCTGTCGAGGGCGCCAGCCCCTACGGGAATAGGGGGGACCTGGCGGCGCTCGTTTATATATGATTTCTACTAAAAAAGGAGGAAGAAGATGCGATTCTGTCATTTACACACGCACACGGAATACAGTTTGCTTGACGGTGAGGCGAGTATAAAAAAGCTTATCGCACGCGTCAAGGAGCTTGGCATGACCTCGTGCGCCATTACCGACCACGGCTCGATGTACGGCGTAGTCGATTTCTACCGCGAAGCGACCGCGCAGGGGATCCACCCGGTAATAGGCTGCGAAACATACATGGCACCGCGTTCGCGCTTCGACAAGGTGCATGACATCGACAACAAAACGAGCCACCTGATACTCCTTGCCGAAAACCAAACCGGCTACAAAAACCTCATAAAAATGATATCAAGCGGCTACACTGAGGGCTTTTACTACAAGCCACGTATCGACTTCGAGCTTTTAAAGGAGCACAGCGAGGGCATAATCGCCCTGAGCGCCTGTATTGCCGGCGAGGTGCCCAAAGCGCTTCTGCGCGGCGACTACGAGGGAGCGAAGGAAATCGTGAACCGATACGTAAAGGTGCTTGGCAAAGACAATTACTTCCTCGAGATACAGGATCACGGGATAGCGGAGGAAAAACGCGTTATCCCCGACATCATACGTTTGTCGCGCGAAACGGGCGTCGGACTTGTCGCCACGAACGATATTCACTACCTCAAAAAAGAGGACGCGAAGTATCAGGACGTTTTGATGTGCATACAAATGGAAAAAAAGGTCACCGATCCCGACAGAATGAAGTTTGAAACCGATGAGTTTTATATAAAATCACCCGAGGAAATGTCCGATCTCTTCGAGTACATTCCCGAAGCGGTGGAAAATACGCAGAAAATAGCGGACAGGTGCAGCGTGGACTTTGACTTCGGCACCCGCCACCTCCCGTCGTTCGACGTGCCCGACGGCAAGGATGCTTATGAGTATCTTCGCGAGCTTTGCGAGGCGGGACTTAAAAACCGCTACGAGCCCGTGACGGACGAGCTTAAAAAACAGCTTGACTACGAGCTCGGCGTTATAAAAAGCATGGGATTTGTCGACTACTTCCTCATCGTGTGGGATTTTATACGTTTCGCGAAAAACAACGGCGTAATGGTCGGTCCCGGACGCGGCAGCGCGGCGGGAAGCATCGTTTCTTACTGCCTCGGCATAACTATGGTAGATCCGATAAAGTACAACCTGTTCTTTGAGCGTTTTTTAAACCCCGAACGCGTGAGTATGCCCGATATAGACATAGACTTCGCGCCCGAGGGACGGCAGAAGGTAATAGAATACGTCGTGCAAAAGTACGGTGAGGGACAAGTCGCGCAAATCATAACGTTCGGTACGATGAAGGCGAAGCTCGCGATACGCGACGTGGGACGCGCGCTCGACATTCCGTATGCCGAGGTCGATAAAGTGGCGAAGCTCGTGCCGTTCGACCTCAAAATGACGATACAGAAGGCGCTTGACATATCTACGGAACTTAAGGAGCTTTACGATAACGAGCCGAGAATACAGGAGCTTCTTGACACGTCTATGGCGCTCGAGGGACTTCCGCGCCACGCCTCCACGCACGCGGCGGGCGTGGTCATAACGAGTGAGCCGATGGTAAATTACGTGCCGCTGCAGCTAAATACGGAAAATTTTATAACGACACAGTTCACGAAGGACACCGTTGAAAGTCTTGGACTTCTCAAAATGGACTTTTTGGGGCTTCGCAACCTGACCGTGATCGAGAACGCGGTAAAAATAATACAAAAGAACCGTGGCGTTAAAATAGATATAGACCACCTTGACTTTGAGCGCAAGGAGGTATACGACCTGATCGCGTCCGGCAACACGGACGGAGTGTTTCAGCTCGAAAGCGCGGGTATGCAGTCGTTCATGCAGGAAATGCGCCCGTCGTGCTTCGAGGACATAATAGCCGGTATATCGCTGTACCGCCCGGGACCTATGGAGCAGATACCGCGGTATTTGAGCAACAAGGCGCATCCCGAAAGCATACAGTACAAGCACCCGCTGCTCGAGGGGATATTGGACAACACGTACGGATGTATAATTTATCAGGAGCAGGTGCTCGAAATAGTGCGCGCCCTCGCCGGTTATTCGCTTGGTAAGGCAGATTTGATGCGCAGAACTATAAGCAAGAAGAAAGCCGAACAGATGAAAATAGAGCGCAGAAACTTTATCTACGGCAGTGACGACGGCGAAATACCCGGCTGTATCAAAAACGGTATAGACGAGAAAACGGCAGCCGCGATTTTTGACGAGATAAGCGACTTCGCAAACTACGGCTTCAACAAGTCACATGCCGCCGCGTACGCGGTCGTGGCGTACCAGACGGCGTATTTAAAGACGTTTTATCCCGTCGAGTACATGGCATCGCTCATATCGAGTATTGACGACCTTGACAAGATAAACCATTATATAGCGAACTGTAAGGAGATGGGTATTGACCGTCTGCCGCCCGACGTGAATAAGAGTGAGGACACGTTCACCGTGGAAAACGGCTCGATACGTTTCGGCTTGTCGGCGGTAAAAAATGTGGGACGAGCCGCCATAATCAATCTTGTGAATGAGCGCAAAAGCGGCGGTGAGTTTAAAACGTTCTCCGATTTTATCGAGCGTATGACGGGGCTTGATTTAAATAAGCGCGCGCTCGAGGGGCTTATATCGTGCGGCGCGTTCGATTCTATGGGAATTAAGCGCGCGCAGCTTATGACCGTGTACGAAAAGGCGCTTGAAGGCGCGGCGCGGGAGGCGCGTGAAAACGTCGCGGGACAGATGTCCCTGTTCGACTCCGACGATATGAAAACGGAAATGGAATTTCCGAATATTCCCGAGTATGACAAAAAAATGATGCTAAAAATGGAAAAGCAGTCGACGGGTATGTATTTCTCCGGTCACCCGATGGAGGAGTACGCGGATAAAATAAAGAAGCTTACAAGGTATAATATAAGCGACGTTTTGACGAGCGTCCGCCGTGACGATGAGGGTAATTACCACGCAGTCGAGGGCGGTATACAGGACGGTGATATGATAGTCATATGTGCCGCGATAGCGTCGAGAAAGAACAAAACGACGCGTGCCAACGCTCAAATGGCGTTTCTGACGCTCGAGGACGTGTACGGAAGCGTGGAGTGTCTTGTGTTCCCGAAGGTGCTTGCCGAATATTCGCCCATTCTCACAGAGGACAACCTTATCGCCGTGACGGCGCGTTTAAGTATACGTGAGGATGAGGAGCCGAAGCTTTTGATGCAGTCGGCGCTGCCGATAGAGGAGGCTCTTGCATCGCGTGAGGAGCCGAAACGGCTTTATATACAGCTCGATACGAGGAGTGAGGAGAATTTGGGTAAGGTCGAGGAAAGTCTTGCGCCGTATCGGGGCGATATGGAGGTAAGGCTGTTCTTCCGTGACACGAAGCAGATAACGCGCGCGCCGCGCAGGCTGTACTTTAACGGTACTTCGGGCGCGGTCGAGGATTTGAAGAGCATATTCGGTGCGGATAACGTCAGGATAAAATAATCGGTAAAACTAACCAAAAATGTCCCTCTGCCAATAATTTAACGCTTTAGGACTTGCAAAATAAGAGAAAATATAGTATTATATATAGAGTATATTCGAGATTGGACGAGGAGAGATGAGTATGGATGACTATATTGTTATAAAGGCGCTCGAAAACGGCGTGAATATAATAGGACTTACGCGCGGTCCCGACACGAAATTTCATCACACGGAAAAGCTTGACAGGGGCGAGGTGTATATAGCGCAGTTTACCGAGATCACCTCGGCGGTCAAAATAAACGGTAAGGCGGAGATATACACCAAGCACGGCAAGGTCATGTCCGATGAAAGAAAATAGCGCGCGTACGGAGGTTATGATATGTGGACGGTAGTATATGTGTCGCAGTCTGCGGAAATTTCAAAAAAGCTTGTAGACGTGCTTTTAAATAGCGGAGTGATTTCAAAGGTGAGGCGCGGTGGAGCGCCGAGGTGCGGCGACGACAGCTGCTACGAGGTGCTTGTGCCGAGTACGGAGCTTGAAGCGGCTCAGAATTTGATTTTTGAAAGCGACTTGTTTTAAAATTTGTGGGAGGGTAACAATTATGGAGAATAAAAATGTAAGAACAATAGCGGTTCTGACAAGCGGCGGTGACGCGCCCGGTATGAACGCGGCGATACGCGCCGTTGTCAGAGTGGGCTCGTATTACGGGCTGAAGGTATTCGGCGTAAAGCGTGGATATAACGGACTTATAAACGGTGAATTGGTGGAGATGAACGCGAGAAGCGTGTCGGAAACGCTTCAAAGAGGCGGTACGATACTTCAAACGGCGCGTTGTCTTGAGTTTAAGGAGCCGGCGGGCGTGAAGAAAGCCGTTGAGATAGCGAAGGTGTTCGGTATTGACGGACTTATCGTAATAGGCGGTGACGGTTCGTTCAGGGGCGCGAGAGATCTTTGTGCCGCGGGACTTCCCACTATCGCGCTTCCCGGTACGATAGATAACGATATAGGCTGCAGTGAGTACACGGTAGGTTACGATACGTGTCTTAACACAGTTAAGGACGCGGTCGATAAAATACGTGATACGGCGCAGAGTCACGAGCGCTGCTCTATTATCGAGGTAATGGGCAGAGCCGCGGGATATATCGCCATACAGGCGGGTATAGCGTGCGGCGCGGAGGTAATACTTGTGCCCGAGCGTGAATGGAATTTTGACGAGGACGTGCTTCGTCCGATACTCGAGGGTAAGTCGAGAGGAAGAAAGCACTCTATCATAATCGTTGCCGAGGGTATCGGCGGCGTTATCGAAATGGCGAAGGAAATCGAGGAAAAGACCGGTATCGAGTCGCGTGCGACGATTTTGGGACACGTACAGCGCGGCGGCAGCCCGACGGTGCGCGACAGAGTTGTCGCGAGTGAAATGGGCGGTATGGCGGTCGAGCTTTTGCTTGCCGGCAAGCAGAACAGGATAGTGTGTATGCGTGATCACATTATAACCGACGTGGATATAGATGAAGGGCTTAACACGAAAAAAACGCTGCCGCAGCAGCTCGTTGACCTGTCAAAGAAACTGTCTGTATAAAGCGACATAAGGGCGGATATTTTCCGCCTTTTCTTATCCGAATAAACAAAAATACATATAAAAAAGTATATAAAAGGAGGTAAATATGAGAAGAACGAAAATTGTCTGTACAATGGGACCTGCCACCGACAGTGAGGAAACCTTGCGCGACCTTATGCTGGCGGGTATGGACGTGGCGAGATTGAATTTTTCGCACGGTACGCATGAGGAGGCGCTCGAGCGCATTAACCGTATCAAAAAGGTACGCGAGGAGCTTGATATTCCCGTCGCGATACTCCTTGACACAAAGGGACCGGAAATACGTATCAAGGATTTTCGCGAGGGCAGCGTGACGCTCACCGAGGGACAGAAATTCACACTCTGTACCGAGGACGTGGAGGGTGACGAAACACAGGTTTCGATAACTTATCCCGACTTGCCCAAGGACATAAAAAAGGGCACGAGGATACTTATCGACGACGGACTTATCGAGATGGAAGCCGTGAGCATAAAGAGCACCAAGATAGTCTGTGAGGTCAAAAACGGCGGCGTGATATCCAATAAAAAGGGCGTAAACGTGCCAAACGTGTCGCTTTCGATGCCTTATATGAGTAAAAAGGACATTGAGGATATACTTTTCGGTATCGAGCAGGACGTTGACTTTATTGCAGCGTCGTTTGTGCGCACCGCGAACGACGTGCTCGAGGTAAGGCACCTTCTCGAAAAGAACGGCGGCTCGGACATAAACATAATCTCCAAGATAGAAAACGCGGAGGGCGTTGAAAATATCGATTCGATAATCCGCGCGTCAAACGGTATCATGGTGGCGCGCGGCGACATGGGCGTTGAAATCGCGATGGAGGACCTGCCGGTAATTCAGAAGCAGCTCATAAAGCAGACGTATCGCGCCGGTAAAGTCGTTATCACAGCGACGCAGATGCTCGACTCCATGATAAGAAATCCGCGTCCGACGAGAGCCGAAACGACCGACGTCGCGAACGCGATATACGACGGCACGAGCGCCATTATGCTGTCGGGCGAAACGGCGATAGGCAAGTACCCCGTGGAAACGGTAAAGACTATGGCGACGATAGCCGAGAGAACGGAAAGAGAGATAAACTACGTTAAGCGCCTTGAAAACATGGACTTTGACTCGCGCATGGACGTTTCAAACGCGATAAGCCACGCGACATGCACGACGGCGCACGACCTTCGCGCCGCGGCGGTAATTGCGCTTACATATTCGGGCGGCACGGCGCTCCAGCTTTCAAGGTTCCGTCCCGCTTGTCCTATTATCGCGCCGACGCTGAGCGTGAAGGCGAGAAGGCAGCTAAATCTTTCGTGGGGAATTATACCAATCATGAGTGAGGCGAGAAGCAACACCGACGAGCTTTTTGACCACGCGGTCGAGTGCGCGCAGACGACCGGACTTGTTAAGGACGGCGACCTCGTCGTTATCACGGGCGGCGCGCCGATGGGCATTTCCGGCACGACGAATATTATGAAGGTGCATCTTGTAGGTCACATACTCGTAAGCGGCAAGGGCATGACGAAGCTCCACAAGACAGCCAACGTATGCGTCGCGACCGACGCGCAGATGCTTTCAAAGACGTTTAACGAGGGCGATATACTCGTGACGACCGAGGTAACGATGGACATGATACCCGTGCTCAAAAAAGCGTCGGGCATAGTGTCGGAGGAGAAGGGCGAATCGTCAAACGCGGTAATACTCGCGATGGCGCTCGATATTCCCGTAATCACCGAGGCGACGGGCGCTACGAAGATATTAAAGAGTGGCACGACGATAACCATAGACGGCGGTCACGGACTCGTTTATTCGGGAACCGAAAATCTATTGTAGGACGTGATATTATGTCATACACAAGCGAAACATACCTGACAGTGCGCTACGCGGAAACGGACATGATGGGAATAGTGCATCATTCCCGATATTATCCGTGGTTCGAGCAGGCGCGCACGGACTTCATAAAGAAAATCGGCATGACGTACAGCGAAATGGAAAAACGCGGCATCATGCTGCCGCTTACGGAAACGGGAGCGAAATATTATTACGGGCTTAAATACGAGGACGAAGTCCTTGTAAAATGCTCGCTCACAAATCTCACGGTGGCGCGGTGCGAATTCGGATACGAGGTGTACAAGCTGCCGGAGATGAAGCTTATGACGACAGGCAAAACGTGCCACGGCTTCGTGAACGAGCACTTTGTGCCGATAAACATGAAAAAGCTCCACCCCGATATATGGCAAGCCTTAAATTCGCTTATGAGCGCGGAGGACAAAAAATGAAGATAGTAATTCTTGACGCGAAAACCCTCGGCGACGATATGGAATTTTCGCAGTTTGAAAAACTGGGTGAGGTAAATGTGTACCAAACCACGCCGCCCATGTTTTTGGAGGAACGGATAAAGGACGCGGAGGTCATAATCGTAAACAAGATAAAGCTTAACGCGTCGAACCTCAAAAACGCAAAAAAGCTGCGCCTTATATGCGTGACCGCGACGGGCTACGATAACATAGACATAAATTACTGCTGGCGGGAGGAAATAGGCGTTTGCAACGTACGCGGGTACTCGACGGATTCCGTCGCGCAGCTTACCGCTTCGATGGCGCTCGCGCTCATGACGCACCTTGAGGAGTTTGACGGTTACGTAAAAAGCGGCAAGTACGAGGAGGGCGGCGTGCAAAATCACTTAAAGCCGTACTTTCATGAAATGACGAATAAGACGTGGGGCGTGATCGGTCACGGCAGTATCGGCTCACGCGTGGCTTGTATAGCCCGCGCGCTGGGGTGCAGGGTGATAATAAACCCGCACAGGCTAAAGGACAGCGACGACCACGTGACGCTTGACGAGCTTTGCAGGAAGTCAGATATAATTTCCGTGCATGTGCCATTGACCGCCGAAACGGAGGGCATGATAGACAAGGAGCACATAGACATGATGAAGGACGGCGCGGTGTTTATAAACGTGTCGCGCGGCGCTGTTGCGGACGAGGAGGCGCTTGCCGAAGCCGCTGAAAACGGTAAGCTCGGCGGACTTGGTATCGACGTTTACTCCGAGGAGCCGATAACGGCAAGAAGTCCTTATAACAGAATACTCGCCAAGAAAAACGTTATATTCACGCCGCATATGGCGTGGGGCGCGCATGAGGCGCGCCGACGCTGTATGGACGAGATTTTTAAAAACATAGAAACGTTTCTTATGGGAGGAGCGCGTAACAGAGTGGATCTAAGCAAGCATACTCCGTAATAAAGGGGACACTAAAATAGGGGACACTAAATTTAGTGTCCCCCTGTATTTTATTTTCTCCAAATTTTTGAGCTTCGCGCAAGTATTCCGTTTACGAGTGCGAGGATAACGCCGTAATTTGTGATCGGGACGTTGTTTTCCTCGCAAAACTCGATCCTGTTGTTCATAGAGCGAGAGTTTATCATGCAGCCGCCGCAGTGGATAACGAGGTCGTAATCGGATAAGTCCTTCGGGAAGTCTTGGTGTACGTAGTAGTCGAAGTCGAGCTTTTTGCCCGTGAATTTTTGCAGAAGGCGCGGTATTTTAACTCTGCCTATGTCCTCGTGAGAGCTGTTGTGCGTGCAAGCCTCCGCCATGAGTATTTTGCTTCCGTCCTTGAGTGAGGAAACGGCGTCCGCGCCCTTTATGAGCTTCGCAAGGTCGCCCTTCATGCTTGCCATCATCATTGAAAACGACGTAAGCGGTATGCTTTCGGGAACGACAGTGGCGACGTACCCAAACGCCTGTGAATCCGTGACGACGAGGTCGATTTTGTTAAGCTCACGAAGCGTTTCCTCAAGCTCCGTGTCGCGGACGACGACGGCTTTCATGCCGTGATCGAGGCAGTCGCGCAGGAACTGTACCTGCGGCAGTATGAGCCTGCCTTTGGGTGCTTCGGAGTCTATCGGTACGACCATGACTACCGTCGAGCCCTGCGGTAAAAGTGAGCCGACCATGGTTTCGTCATTTTGCTTCACGTCCTCGAGAAGCTTCGCCAAAAGAACGCGCAGTTTTTCGATCGATGCTTCGTCGTGAACAGATACCTCTACGGCGTCGGGGTATTTTTCTTTCATGTCACATTCGCCCAAATCCGATTTTGTGAATACGAGTAAGTGATTTATATGCTTTTTTTCAAACCGTTTTTTCATGTCAGCGTAGGATTTTTCGTCGAAGTCGTCCGACGCGGCGGCGTATATGGCAAAGTCGGTTTGTTCGAGTATTTTTTCCGTTTTCGCGGCGCGCATTTCACCTATATCGCTCATGTCGCCAAGTCCCGCTGTGTCGGTAAGCGCGACGGGACCGTAGGGTATGAGCTCCATAGCCTTTGTCACGGGATCCGTGGTGGTGCCCTCCTTCTCGGAAACTATAGCCATGTCCTGACCTATGAGTGCGTTAAACAGCGAGGACTTGCCCGCGTTTGTGTTGCCGAAAACGGATATATGCGTCCTGAACGCCAAAGGTGTTTTCATAGTACTACCTCCATTTTATGTTGATAAATAAAAACAGGGAAGCCCGTGAGAACGTCCCTGTTCCGTGCCGATAATTTTTATTTCGCTCCGGTTACCGTGAGCGCGGTCGTGTCTGTTTTGAGGTTTATGCCCTCAAAAAGTGTGGACAGAGGCGCGTCCGCGCTGTCGGTGCGAAGAAACGTGTCGTAGCCGAGCTCGGTGTTGTAGCCGTTTGAAAGGGCGAAGGTGCCGTCGGTTCCGTCGAGTGAACGGAATGTCAGCTTAAGTGCTTTGCCGTCCGAGGAAAGCGCGGTGTCCTTGTCCACCGTGACAAAAACGGCTTTAAGTCTGTCATCGAGCTTTGTGTTCACGCCGGAGGTGACCTTGTCGACAGGTTCGCTGTCGTTTACGAGCTGTGCGCCGATAAATTCAAAGTGCTCCGACGGATAGAGCAAAGTCGCGGTGACGCATGACACGAACGAGTTTTCGGGTAGGTTTTTTACCTCGACGAAAATGTCGACCGTTTCGTCCTTTGCGGCTTCGGTCTTGTCCGATGAGAGTGAGCAGGCGGGAACGTTTTCGCTTGACGCGTCAGCGTCCGCCGTTGTTATCGTAATCGTTTGCGTGTCGCCGTCCCACGCTACGTCAGCGCCGACCGCCTCGCTTATCGCGCGCAGCGGTATCATGGTTCGTCCCGTGTCTTGTGTGATCATGGGAGAAATGTCGAGCGTGACGGATTTTTCGGACGCGTCCGCCATGTTTTCGACCGTCATAATGTCGCCGCCGACGGTAAGCGTTACGCGCGTGTCGTTTTTAAGAACGCCGACCGTTTTTGCATCGTCGTCCCACGTTACGTCCGCGCCCATAGCTTCAAAAACTCCTCTTGCCGGTACGAGCGTGTGACCCTCGCCCATAATCACGGGCTGTTGGTCAGCGAACGTGATGAGCGACGAATTTATAAAGACCTTCGGGGGTTCCTCGGCGTGCGCCGTGTAAAAAAACGCCGACAAAATGCTTAAAACAAAAATGATCAAAGATTTTTTTCTCATATTTATCTTCCTTAATGATTAAATTACTGTAATTTTAACATAAAAAAACGAAATATACAATAAAAAAATGAAAATTTGTATGGCATTAAGGTAAAAAATGTAGTATAATATATGTATATAAGCCGCGCATGAGGCGAAAAAACGAAAGGAAAACCGAAATGGACGCTTTTTTTGACTATGTTATAAAGTACATTCAGTTGCTTAGAATAAGCGATTTTATAGATATTTTAATAGTCGCCGTGATAGTGTATTACCTCATAAATCTGATACGCGAAACGCGCGCGATGCAGCTTGTAAAGGGTATAATACTGCTGTTTGTGGTGTTTTTTATAAGCCAGTGGCTGAAACTTAACGCGCTCAATTACATACTCGGCGGAGCGATGCAGATAGGCGCTTTCGCCATCGTCGTGATATTCCAGCCGGAGCTCAGAAATTTGTTGGAGCGTATGGGACGAATAAATGTCGGTAACATCATAGACCTTGCCGCGGATACCTCCGCTGATGATTTTAAACGGGTGATAGACTCGATCGCTTTGGCGGCGGCAAATATGTCGGAGAGTAAGACGGGCGCGCTTATCGTGCTGGAACGCTCGACGCGGTTGGGTGAATTTATAAGTACGGGAACCATGCTTGACGCGAACGTGTCAAGCGGACTTTTGGAAAATATATTTGTGCCGAACACTCCGCTTCATGACGGCGCGGTCATAATCAGAAACAACAAGATAGTGACGGCGGGATGTCTTTTGCCGCTTACAGCGAACAACAATCTTTCCCGCGACCTGGGCACGCGCCACCGCGCGGCGATAGGCTTAAGCGAGGTCACGGACGCGGCTGTAATAGTCGTAAGTGAGGAAACGGGTAAGATCTCCATAGCCTTGAACGGCTCGCTTACACGCAACCTTACAAAGGACTCGCTCACAAAAGCTTTGACTAAGGTGATGAGCCAGCGCGCGCCGTCGCAGCCGAAGATAGACAAAATCATGTTCTGGAGGTCAAAATGATGAACTCTAAAGGAAAAAACAGACCGCATACGCAAAAGGTAAAAACGATCGCGCTTTCGATTTTTTTGGCGGTGATAGTATGGATCATGGTCATGCTCCTCACCGATCCCGACATAACCACGACAGTATCCAACCTTGACGTGAGGTTCACGGGTGAAGCGGCGCTTCGCGAAAAGTCGCTCGCGGTAACCGGCAAGGACGCGATACCGCAGCTTTCCGTCGTCGTCACGGGTAAGAGAAGCGACCTCATGAGCAGCATGGACGGCATATACGTGCAGGTTGATTTGAGCGACATAAACGCCGTGGGCGAATATGATCTCACGGGCACGATATCGATACCGAGCACGCGCATAAAGGTGGAAAAGGAACGCTACGGCGACATTCCGGTGACGATAGAGCCGCTTACGGCGAAGGAGATCAGCGTTACGGTAAAGCAGACGGGAAGCGTCAAGGACAAGCTTGTGCAGTCCGTGATAGCAGATCCGCGCGTAACGATAATGGGAGCCGAGAGCGAGATGGAAAAGGTCGAGGGCGCTGTCGCGACGGTGGACATATCCGGTATGAGCGCCGATAACACGCAGGAGGTGAGCTATCTCCTCACGGACGCGTCGGGCGCGCTGATAAACGAGAACGAAACGCTTGAAAGCATGAATTCAAATGTCACCGTAACGAACACCGTTTACGACGCGGCGTCGCTGCCGGTAACGCCCAAGCTCACGGAGGAGCTGAGTAAAAATTATATATTAAAGACGAACGAGAGCACCGTAACGCCGCAGACCGTGACGGTAGGCGTAAAGAACGGCGCGCAAGGCTTTGTTACAGCCGTTATAGACAAGCCCAACGGCGGCGAGGGCGAGTACAGAGTGGAGGGCGCGGACGGCGTATACGTGCCGCCCGAAAGCGCGTCCGTAAAGGTAAAGCCGACGATAGTGCGCAAGGAAACGCGGCAGATGGAGCTTGCGGTCGAAACGGAAAACGTTCCCGAGGGAATGACCGCGAGAGTTGAAGGCAATGTCACGGCGGCGGTCACGGGCGCGGAGGGCACGCTTAACACGGACAATGTTAAAGCGTCGGTAGACCTTACGGGACTTTCAAAGGGCGCGTACACACTGCCCGTAAGGATTTACGGCGACGATATCATCGCCGAAGGCGAGTACGCCGTCAATGTGATCATAGAATAACGGGAGGAAACAATGGCTGATAAACTTGTAAGAGGAAACAGCGCAGACGGCGCGATAAGAGTTTTCGCGGCTGTGACGACAGACCTCGTAAACGAGGCGCGGCGCATACACGGCATGTATCCCGTCGCGACGGCGGCGCTGGGCAGGCTGCTCACGGGCGCGGCGATCATGGGAGCCGCGTCGCTTAAAAGCGAAACGGACAGCATAACGCTTCAGATAAAGGGCGAGGGCGATATAAAAGACCTTGTCGCGGTGTCGGACTGCAGGGGAAACGTGCGCGGGTACGTTTCAAATCCTTACGTCGAAAGACCGCCGAAGAAAAACGGTAAGATAGACGTGGGCGGCGCGATAGGCGGCGGATATTTGAGCGTGGCGCGCGATCTTGGGCTTAAGGAGCCGTATATAGGTCAGATACCGCTTGTCACGGGCGAGATAGCGGAGGATCTGACGTACTATTTCGCGAAAAGCGAGCAGATACCCACATCGGTGGCGCTCGGCGTGCTTGTCGATACCGACGGCAGCGTGATCGCGTCGGGAGGGTTTATGATACAGCTTATGCCCGAGGCGACCGAGGAAATGGCGGAGCGATTGGAGGAAATACTGAAAGGCGTGCCGCCGGTAACGTCGATGATAAAAGAGGGAATGAGCGCGGAGGATATGATTTTCCGCGTGAGCGAGGGCTTTTCTATGCTCTGCGAAAACAACGCGCTCACGCCGAGGTATAAGTGCACCTGCTCAAAGGAGCGTATGGAGAGGGCGCTCGTGTCGATAGGCAGGGAGGAGCTGCAGTCCATCATCGACGAGCAAGGTGAGGCGGAGCTTACCTGCCGCTTCTGCGACAATAGGTATTTGTTCGATAAAAACGAGCTTACCGAGCTTTTGAAACAGGCTAAGGGATAAGAATTTAAATTTTAGTAAAAAATGCTTGACAACACGGAATAAAATTTATATAATGGATAAGGTGTCTATTATTAAAACAGTAATTAAGACGGTCGATCGGGACCGGAGATAAGCAGAGGAGGTGCTGTAACAATGAAGATGACTTTTCAGCCGAAGAAGCGTCAAAGAGCCAAGGAACACGGCTTCAGAAAGAGAATGTCTACAAAATCAGGAAGAAAGATTTTATCCCGCAGAAGAAGGATAGGCAGAAAGAAGCTGTCTGCGTAATATATATGGAGGCTTTGGCAGGAAGTGAGGATATTCTTTGCTTGCTGCCTCTTTTTTCATGATATGACGAGGTGTTGTGATGAAGAACACTCAAAGGCTAAAGATGAACCGCGATTTCAGACGCGTATACAGAAGCGGTAATTTCGTCGGCGGCTACACTGTCGTTTATGCTCGTAAAAACAAATACCCTTTTAACCGTCTTGGTCTTACCGCCGGTAAAACGACGGGTAAGGCGGTGGTGCGTAACCGCTTGAAGCGGCTCATGCGCGAGAGTTACAGACTGATGGAGGACGATATAAAAAAGGGTTACGACATTGTGATAGTCGCGCGCGGGAGGGCTGTCGGCAAGACGCTTTTCCAGATAAAAAAAGATATAGATCACGCTATCGGTAAATTGGACCTAAAGCAGAAATGCGGAGAAACGAGCAATGAAGAAAATTCTGATTGCAATGATTGATTTTTACAGACACCGAATTTCACCGTATAAGGGCGGGGGCTGCTGCCGCTTTATCCCGACCTGTTCACAGTACGCGAGAGAGGCGATTGAAAGATACGGTGCACTGTACGGGACGTATCTCGCGGTAAGGCGGATATTAAAGTGCCACCCGTTTCACGAGGGCGGCTACGATCCGGTTCCCGACAGACATAAAGGCAGCGGAGAGGAAAAATAAGACGTATGTTTGAGTATCTTATAACGCGACCGATGGGTTTTATTATAGAGAATATCTATAATATTGTCGCGAACTACGGTATCGCGATAATCATTTTTACGGTAATCATAAAAATGATACTTATCCCGCTTAACGTGAGGTCGCAAAAGGCTATGCGTAAGCAGCAAAAGGTACAGCCTATCATAATGGAGCTTCAGAAAAAGTACGCGAACGATCAGGAGAAGCTTCAGCGTGAGATGTTAAAAATTTACAAGGAAAACAACATAAGCATGGCGGGAGGCTGTCTGCCGATGCTTATACAATTCCCGATACTTATCGGCTTGTATCAGGTTATCCAAAAGCCGTTGACGTACTTGCTTCACGTCGATTGGGGCGATTTGGACAGTATGACGAACCCGCTTGTTACCGAGGTGCTGCGTCTGAGGGACGCGATGATAAATTTAGGCTATAACCTCGGCAGCTACGCGGAGGCGACCGCCAAGATGATCGTAAAGTCAGGTCAGATACAATTGTCGAAGTGGGCGGAAACGATAGGCGCGGCGGGAAGCGCGCTCGAGGGAGTCACGGGCGGTACGCACCCGTGGGTGATCAATTTCAATTTCTTCGGAATTGACCTTGCAAACGCTCCGTCGGCGGCGTTTTCACGTATTATGGCGCTCGATTTCTCGCAGTGGGGAATTATCGCGCTGCTCATAATACCTATTCTCGCGGTTATCGCGTCGATAGTGTCAATGAAAATCACACAGGTACAAAGCGGACAGAAAAAGGACAAGTCCGACGAAAACAATCAGGCGGCGCAAATGTCGAAGTCTATGACGTATATGATGCCCATAATGACGGCGTTTTTCACCGTGACATTGCCGGCAGGTCTTGGACTTTACTGGATAATAAGCTCTGTTGTACAAATCGTGCAGCAGCTTGCGCTGAACTTTTATTTCGATAAGAAAGGGGACGATGTAGTTGTCACAGTACCGGAAAAGAAGCAAATACACGGAAAAAAGCGGAAAAAATAAAGAGGCGGCGATAGAGGCGGCGCTCGCGGAGCTGGGCGTAGAGCGTGACGAGGTCGAGATCGAGGTCATAGATGCCGGCTCGAAGGGATTTTTGGGTATCGGAGCGAGAGATGCGCGCGTGAAGGTAACGCTTAAAAACGCGTCTGCGAACGGTGCGGGTGAAGGTGCGCCGACAGCGTCGGAAAAGCCGAGTAAGGCGAAAGCGCCGAAAACCGAAAAAGTAAAGAAGCAGCCGTCGGAGAACGGCGTGGCGGAGGACGCGAAGAAATTCCTCGCGGATATTTTCGCCGCGATGAATTTGGAGGTCGAAATCGACGCGAAAATGGTGGAGGATTCCATTCAAATCGACCTTTCGGGCGATAATATGGGTATTATTATCGGTAAGCGCGGCGATACGCTCGACAGTCTGCAGTACCTTACGTCGCTTGTGGTAAATCAGCGCAGCGACGACTATATAAAGGTTTCGATAGATACGGAGAATTACCGTGAGAAGCGTACGGAGGCGCTGTTGGCGCTGTCGAACCGTCTTGAGGAAAAGGTTACGAGAACGGGTAAAAAGTTTACGCTTGAACCGATGAACCCGTATGAAAGACGCGTGATCCACTCTAATTTGCAGAGCAGTGAAACAGTTACGACGTACTCGATAGGACAGGAGCCGTACAGAAAGGTAGTGATCGCGCCGAAGGGTGCGAAGTATAAGAAGGACGGTTACAGAAAGAGAAACCGTTCGCGTAAGCCTAAGACAACGCAGCCGGTAAAGACGGTCGATACAAATTATACGCCGGTAACGTACAAGGCTGATTTTAAGCCGACGCAGCATAAGGCGGAGTATAAAAACTTCGAGGATTATCTCGCGGCGCATCAGAGTGAAAATACGGAAGAATAACAAATTTAAAAGAAGCCCTTGAGGCTTCTTTTCGCATTGAGTTTATATTGCGCCCAAGAGGCGTAACGGAGGATCAAAAATGGAAACGGAATTAAGGTATTTGGAGCGTTTGGCGCAATTGTACCCGACAATAGACAGCGCGTCCACTGAAATAATCAATTTACAGTCAATACTGAATTTACCGAAAGGAACGGAGCACTTTTTGTCCGATCTGCACGGCGAGTACGCCGCGTTTTCGCACGTTTTGAGAAACGGTTCGGGCGCGGTGCGCAAGAAGATAGACGATGTTTTCGGGCATACTTTAAGTCAGAAGGATAAGCGCGAGCTCGCGTCGCTTATCTATTATCCTCGTCAAAAAATGGACTACGTGCGCTCTCTCGGTGAGGACACGGAAAATTGGTACAGGATAATGCTTTACCGCCTTATAGAAATATGCAAGGTCGTTTCCTCGAAGTACACGCGCTCGAAGGTGCGTAAGGCGCTGCCGCCCGCGTACGCGTATGTGATAGAGGAGCTTATCACCGAGAAACCGGAGGTTTTAAACCGAGGCGCGTACTTTGACGAGATAGTGAATACGATTTTGGAGGTGGGCAGCGCGGAAAAGTTTATTTTCGCGATGGCGGAGCTGATACAGCGCCTCGTGGTCGATCATCTTCATATTTTGGGCGACATATACGATCGCGGCAGCGGCGCACACAATATCATGGATAAGCTCTGCACCTACCATTCGCTCGACATTCAGTGGGGAAACCATGACGTTATGTGGATGGGCAGCGCGGCGGGAAATACGGCGTGTATCGCGAATATAATCCGCAACAGTCTGCGTTACGGCAACATAGACGTTTTGGAGGACGGTTACGGTATCAACATGATACCGCTTGCCACGTTTGCCATGAGCACGTACGCGGATGACGACTGCTCGTGCTTTAAGATAAAGAGAGTGGGTAAGCGCGCGGGCGACGCGTCGGACAACGACCTTGAAATGAAAATGCACAAGGCGATAACGGTGATACAGTTTAAGCTGGAGGGACAGCTTATATCGAAGTACCCCGAATTTAACATGGACGACAGAAAACTTTTGCATAAGATAGATTTTGATAACGGCACGGTGGAGATCGAGGGAAAAGTGTACCCGATGAAGGACATGAACTTCCCGACCGTGGACGCGGAAAATCCGTATGAGCTGAGCGAGCGCGAGAGCGAGGTAATGGAAAAGCTTCGCGCGGCTTTTATACGCTGTCAGAAATTACAGCGCCACACGGATCTGCTGATGAAAAAAGGCAGTCTTTACAAGACGTATAACGGTAATTTGCTGTTCCACGGCTGCGTACCGCTGAACAAGGACGGCACGTTCCGCGAGGTGCGTATAAACGGAAAATTATACGGCGGCGCGAAGCTGTACAACGCGCTTGAAACCAACGCGCGCAAGGCGCTCACGTCGCTTGACCGAAGCGACCGCATACACGGCGGCGATATACTTTGGTATTTGTGGAACGGACCGGACTCTCCGCTTTTCGGACGCGACAAAATGACGACGTTTGAACGTTATTTTATCGAGGATAAGGAAACTCACAAGGAAGGAAAGAACCCGTACTACACGTTCATAGAGAACGAGGAAACCGCAGATATGATCCTGCGCGAGTTCGGGCTTGACGAAACGGGACATATAATAAACGGTCATGTGCCCGTGCATCAGAGTGAGGGTGAGAACCCGCTAAAATGCGGCGGCAAGGTAATCATGATCGACGGCGGGTACTCAAAGGCGTACCATAAGCTCACCGGTATAGCGGGGTACACGCTTACATACAACTCCTACGGTCTTACGCTGACCGCGCACGAGCCGTTTGAGTCGGCGGAGTACGTTTTCCAAAACGACAAGGATATTGTGTCAAACCAAGTCGCGGTACAGCAGACCGCGACGCGTATGCTTGTCGGCGACACCGACAGCGGTAAACGGTTGAGAGAAAATATAGCGGAATTAAAAGAGCTTATCAAGGCGTACCGTCAGGGTACGATAAGCGAGAAGGTGTAAAGCGCCCTTTTTGGGCGCGGTGAAGGAATTATTTATACCTTTTACCCAATATAATAACCGACAGCGGCGGTATTTTTCTTATGACAAGGCGCGACAGCGCGTATGGCAGCGCTATGCCTATCACAAGCACAGCGGCGCAGCAAACGGGCGCCGGCAGCGGCGCGTACGCGAGCAGTATACCCATCGAGCCTGATACGAGAAACGGCGCGTGCATGAGGTATATGTCGTATGAGTAAAGACCGATCTCTTTAAGCGGCTTTGACGCGCGCGCCTTCGCGATACGCTCCGACAGCGTGTACACGGTAATGATACCCGACACGGACGAAACGGCGCGGACCGTGTACAAAAGCGCTTTTAAAACGCCGTCCGGCATGGACGTGACGTAGAAAAAGCTGTAAATACAGCCCGACGTGACAAAGACGGCGATCACCGCCGCCAAAGACAGCGGCGAACGCAGGGCGGGCTTGATATCGCGCGCCGTCATTACTCTCGCGAGCGAGAAAAACAGAAAATCACCCGCCGTATAGTCGAGTATTCCGTAATAATGCACGAACGCCTTCGACACATAAAGCGCGAGAAACACGATAAGCATCACGCGCGAGCGCGTGATTTTCGGCATAAGTATATTTATTACAAACACGATAAAAAGTGAATAAACGAACCACAGATGTTGGTCGATGTGACCGTTGTATGTAAGTATTTGAAAAAGCGCGTCCGTGAACGATGCGGCGGAGTAACCGCCGCTTTTCAGTATCGGCGCGAGAAAGCTTATTTTGAGCGCGATACTTATAAAGACGTACGCGAACACCGAAAACGTCAGGTAAGGGAGCATAAGATATTTCAGCTTACCGAGTATGAATTTGCGCTTGTCGGTGTATTTGGCGAGCCCTTTTTCAAAAAGTATACCGGACAGGAAGAAGAAAAGGGGCATGTGAAAGTTGTATATAAATATCCATAAAAATCCCGCGGCTTTGCTGCTTTCGCGAAGCTGCGGCACTATCGTATGCGCGAACACCACAAGGATGATACCTATACCCTTGGCAACGTCGATACTGTCGATACGCTTATTTATTGTTACATCTGTCACATCGGTAACCCCCTTTTAAACCGTCTGAAACAATTATATAATGACTGTCATAATATTGTCAAGCGCGGTTATTTGATTTGCAACATTAAATTTGTTATAATATTACATATATTCTGTGTACCGTATACCCTGACGGGAGGAGGAAACGGCATGAGAATTTTAATGGTCAACAAGTACCTGTGGCAAAAGGGCGGCGCGGAAACGTATGTGCTGAAGCTCGGCGCGCAGCTTAGCGCCATGGGCAACGAGGTGGAGTACTTCGGTATGGCTGACGGGCGAAACACTGTCGGAAACAGCGTCGGCGCTTACGCGGCGGGTATCGACTTCCACAGCGCGTCATTAAAATATCTGACATATCCGTTCAGAATAATATACTCGCGTCGGGCGGCGAAAAAAATACGCGCCGTCATAGAGAGCTTTAAGCCGGACGCGGTACATCTCAATAACTTTAATTACCAGCTTACTCCGTCGATAATATACGAGATAAAAAGACATAATATCCCAATTATCTACACCGCGCACGACGTACAGCTCGTGTGTCCGAACCATAAATTGAAAAACGGGGACGGGGAAGGACTTTGCCGCGAGTGCTACGGCGGCAAATATGTAAATTGCGTAAAGCACAGCTGTATACATTCGTCGAGGCTGAGGAGTATTCTCGGCGCGGCGGAGGCGTACCTTTACAGGGCGCTTAAAACGTACTCGCTCATTGACGCGGCGGTCTGTCCGTCGAGGTTTATGGAACGGGAGCTTCTGCATAATATTGACATTGCAGGCAAAACAAAAACACTGTATAATTTTATTGAGGACATAAAGCCGTCCGGTGCAGCGCGTGAGGGGTATGTGCTGTACTTCGGCAGGTACAGTGAGGAGAAGGGTATACGCACGCTCATAAAGGCGGCGAAGGCGCTTCCCGATATACAGTTTGTTTTCGCGGGCGCGGGTGAGCTTGAAAACGAGGTAAAGGCAACGGCGAATATACGCGATATGGGCTTTAAAAGCGGTAAGGAGCTTCGGGATATTATCGAAAAAGCGGCGTTTACCGTGCTTCCGTCGGAGTGGTCGGAGAACTGTCCGTTCACGGTCATGGAGTCCGAAACGCTTTTGACGCCGGTACTCGGCGCGGACATTGGCGGTATACCCGAGCTTATCGACGAGGGCGTTACCGGTATGCTGTTTGAAAGCGGTAACGCGGAGGAGCTTACCGAAAAAATAGCGTACCTGCACGCGAATAAGGAGCTTTGCGCAAAGATGAGCGAAAATTGCTCGAAAATAACGTACGATACCGTGGAAACATACGCGGAAAAGATTTTAAAGATATACTCGGACTGTATAGAGGAAAAATCAAGATGAAAATCGCAATGATAGGACATAAACGCATACCGTCCCGGGAGGGCGGCGTGGAGGTGGTCGTCGAGTCGCTTGCCGTCAGGATGGCGGCTGCGGGACATGACGTTACCGCCTATAACCGCCGCGGTAAGCATATCGCGGGCGGCGAGGGCGTTCATATAAAAAATTACAAGGGCGTTCGTATAAAGAGCGTGCCGACGTTTGAAAACGGTAAGCTCAACGCGATCGTGTACTCCGTGATAGCATCGTTTTTAGCGCTTTTCGGGCGTTACGACGTGATACATTACCACGCCGAGGGACCGTGCTCCATGCTGTGGCTGCCGCGTCTTTTCGGTATACGTACCGTCGCGACGATACACGGGCTTGACTGGCAAAGAGCCAAGTGGGGCGGTTTCGCGACGAAATTTCTTAAGTTCGGTGAAAAAACGGCGGCGAAGTACGCGGATGAAGTGATCGTTCTGTCCGAGGGTACGCGCGACTACTTCAGGGAAACATACGGACGTGAAACGGTGTATTTGCCGAACGGCGTTGATGTGCGCGATTACGTGCCGCCGGTAATAATAAAGGAAAAATACGGTCTTGAAAAGGATGGGTACATACTTTTTCTCGCACGTATAGTGCCGGAAAAGGGACTGCATTATCTTATTGAGGCGTTTATGAATACAGATACCGATATGAAGCTTGTCGTCGCCGGCAGCGCGAGCCACACGGCGGAGTACGCGCGTGAGGTTACAAAAACGGCAAAGAAGGACGGGCGCATCATATTTACGGGTTTTGTCGAGGGGGACGAGCTGTGGGAGCTTTACCACAACTGCCGTCTTTACGTGCTCCCCAGCGACGTGGAGGGTATGCCGCTGACGCTTTTGGAGGCTATGGGCTGCGGCTGCGACTGCCTTGTAAGCGATATTGAAACGGTGAAAAACGTTGATAACGGTTACGGGCACACGTTCGCTCACGGTGACGCGCGTGACCTTGAAAGAAAGCTTAACGATATTTTGTCGGCTCCGAAAAGTGACAAAACGGAGCAGATCGAATATATAAAAACAAATTACAGCTGGGACAGAGTGACCGAAAAAACTATCGAATTGTACGGGGAATGATCATATTGAAAAAGCGAATGGCGCTTTATGCGCGGAGCGCGCTGACGCTCCTTAAAATAGCGTTTGTAAAGCTTTTTAACGTGCGCTCGTTTTTCTCGCCGCCTGCGCAGGATTTTTCGCTTACAACAAAAATTTCCGCGCATGACAACGGTAAAATCACGCTTGGTGCGCGTATACATACGAAGCGCAACGTGGTTTTTGAGGCTGATGGCGGAGCGCTGGAGATAGGTAGCGGGTGCTTTTTCAACAACGGCTGCATGGTCGTGGCGAAGGAGCGCGTACAAATAGGTTCCTACTCGTCCTTCGGACCGAACGTACTTATATACGATCATGATCACGTGATAGACGAGGGCAGTATACATGACAGCGGTTTCGCGACCGCGCCGGTCGTGATTGGTAATAACGTATGGATAGGCGCGGGCTGCGTGATACTGCGCGGCACGGTCATCGGTGACGACTGCGTCGTGGGCGCGGGAAGCGTCGTTAAGGGCGTGTACGAGCCGGGCACGGTGGTTATACAGAAGCGTGCCGAAACGCTTCGCAGCCGCGGCGCTCAAGGTAAGGAAACAGAAAAGGAAGTGGATGTCGCGAATGGATAATGAGCAAGAAAAACGCAGACTTATTCTGCAAATTATCTACATAGTGATACTTGCCGCTTCCGCGATGGGCGATATGCCGTCGTTCACGGCGGATATGTCGCGCGCGATGAAGGCGATAAGCTTGCTTATAGCGCTTATAGGCGCGTCCATGCTGTGCGTTTCGGGCGACATACGGAGAGTAAAAACCGCTTCGAGCTTCGTCGGCGTGTACGGTTTTATACTCGTGGGCATAATCGTTTGGTCGATATTCCTGTGGATAATAAATCTTGAAACGGTAGATTTCATACTGCGCGGCGCGATGAAGTTTATGTACCAATTCCTTGTGCTGCTGATAATATTCGCCGCCACGTATATGTTCGGCGAACGGGCAATATACACGACGTTTTACGGTCTTGCGCTCGCGAACACGGTGATGATGGTAATAAATCTGGGCGTGTACGGTCCCACGGAGAGCTTAAACTCGATACTCGCGATGTTCCAAGGCGCGGAGACGCAGGAGGGCTTTGCGCGCGCGATGGAAATACACGACATAACGTTTACATACGGATTTTTCATAATCTACTTCCTGTTCTTCGCTCAGCATACGAAGGAGAGGATCATAGATATTCTCATAGCCGTGTTCTTCTTTATACTCGGCTGGAAACGAATAGCGATGGGCGCGCTGCCGCTTACGATATTCTTCGCAATAATCATGGGACGCATGAGAACAAAGTCGAGAGTGCGCCTCATGCGTTTCCTCGCGTGGCTGCTTGTAATAGCCTCGTTTTCATACGTGGTAATAACGCGCACCGGTCTTTTTGACGAGATTACGCAGTACTATAACATAGACACTATGGGACGAAGCGAGGTATACAAATATATCGAAAAATACTATACGATAAGTCTTGGCTTTATCGGATACGGGTTTGAGTACACCACGGTCATTCTTCAGCAGATCGCCGAGTCAAACCCCGAAGCGCACATAGGAGTTGTCGCGCTGCATAACAACATACTGACAATATACATAGAGCTTGGATTTATAGGCTTTTGGGCGTGGATGCTGTACACGTGGATATTCCAGCTCAGATGGATGTTAAATCACTGGGGCGAAAAGGTCGCCATGCTGTTTTTCTTCAGTGAGCTTTACATATTCATAACTTATATGACGGACAATACGCTCTACTATTTCTATACGAGCCTTGTGCTCAGACTCATGCCGATGGCGTACGCGTTCCACGAAACGACGGAACAGGATATACGATTGTGGCCTTGGGTGAGAGCGCAGAAGAGAGTAACGTAGGGATTGTATGAAACAAGTAAGCGAGAAATATAGCGGAGGAATTTTTAAATGAAAAAATCTAAGAAAAAGGAAAGGAAGTGGCTCCACCGGTTTTTCCGGCGAAGTGAGGAAAAGTTCACCAATGTGGACTTGCAGGACGCGAACATCTTCAAAAAGCTGTTCTGCGCCATTGCGAGCAACATAAAAACCATATTGGTGCTTTTGTGCGTGTTTGTTGTCGGGTGCACGCTTGTGATGTACCTAAGCACGCTTGAGCGCCGCACCGTTGTTTTGTCGCTCAATTACGAGCAGGCGTCGAAGGGACAGAATCCGAATTTGACGCGTTACAACGTGTACGAGCTCAAGTCTGACGCTGTGGCGGAAAAAGCGATCGCTTACGCCGGCTTGCAGGACGTGCTTACGCCGACGGAGCTTGAGGAGCATATCGACATAGCCGAAAACAACAGCGGAAAGGTGATAGATCCTCTCGACGAAAACACTTATTACATATCGACGAGCTACACCATCACGTACCGCCGCAACAAGGAAATCAAAAATATTTCCACCGAGGACATGATGGAGCTTATATGCAAGGCGTACAACGACGTGTTCCACGAGGAATATGTCGGCACCAACTCCGTGCTAAAGTACGATTTGGGCGATATAGACGATAAGGAATACATCGAGATCGCAAGACTGTTCACCGATAAATCAGCTCAAATGCTACGCTATATCGAGCAGAGAATAGAGGAAAATGCGACGTATCGCTCTGAGCTTACGGGACAGAGCTTCCAAACCATACGCCGAATGATTTTGAACGTTCAGTCGTACAGCATAAAGAAGTTCTACGCGTTCGCCCTCGAATCCGGACTTTCGAGGAACAAAGACCATTACGTCAGGACGCTTAATTACCACAACGATATGCTGAATATCAAGTATCAGAAGTTCATGATCGACTACAACGTCAGAAAACAGACGGTACAAAATTACGACAGCGCGATGATAGGCACGGTCATGGTACCGTCGGTAAACGAGCGCAACGAGTACTACATGTCGAGAACGAATATCGGTACCGACTACCTGACGCGTGACGCGGATTTCAGCTTGACGCAGGGCAGCGCGGTCGAGCGCGACATGATCGAGAATAACGACATATTGGCAAAGGTTTCCGCGTCCACGGCTGTGGAGGAGGACTACAAAAAAGCCGAGGAGCTTATAGACAGTGTCGACGCGGAGCTTAAAAACGTGGCGAACGTGGCGGACACCACCGACAAGGACTACATAAAGCACACCACAAAGGACTACCTGACCTTTACCGAGTACGATAACTCGGACGGCAGAATGTTCATTATGCAGTCGGTAATAGGACTTACTATCGTGTTCTTTGTTATCCTCTGCTTCTTGTACTACATGGTAGACGGATATATCAGGAGGAAGGAGGGAGATTTAAATGAATAAATTTAATCTGCTCCGATACCTCAGCAAATGGAAATGGCTGATTTTCGCGGTCTGCGTACTCGGCGCTCTGCTCGTGTACAGATACGCGATGTACAATCAGGAATACACCGCGAGCACAGTTATAAGCTACACAAACCCCGACGCGGTGAACGGAAAAGCGCCAAGCGGCGACGAGCTGGACGTGACGGAGGTATATTCGGCGGCTGTTATCACGAACGTGCTCGAGGATTTAAACCTAAATATAGGCGCGGACAAAATACGCTCAAACTGCCGCGTTGAGCCGATAACGCCTCCCGACGAGGAAATAAGAAAGGAAGCACTGCTCGAACAGGGCGAGGAATACGAGTACTTTCCCACCGACTACGTGGTATCGTTCTCGGTAGACAGCGAGTACAACCAGGACTTCGCGCGTACCGTGCTCGATTCCATAATAAAGAATTACTTCGCGACGTACGGCGAAAAGTACATAAACCAGCAGACGCTGCCGAACAACAGCGCCTCCGGTAATGACGGTCAGTACGACTACATAGAGCGCGCGGAAATTCTTGATACGTGGGTAAATAATATTTACGATTACCTCGCGGCGAAGAAGGAAACGCAGCCAAACTACAGAAGCGCGGCTACGGGTTATTCCTTTACCGACTTGTACGAGGTGTACGAGTCCTATCTCAATTACGACCTGCCGCAGATATATTCGCTTATTCTCGAGCAGGACGTGACGGTAGACCGCGACACGCTCATAAAGAAGTATCAGAGCGATATAGGTACGTATGAGCTTGATTTGCAGAATATGCAGACCAAGATCGACGACTTGAACGACCTTATCACAAAGTATTCGGACAAGAATAAGGAGGGCGCGGAGTACCACTTCGGAACGAGTACCGAGGAGGGCAATAACTCAAGCGACTACATCTTAAAGGACGTTTACGAGGAGCATAACGAGGAGTTTCAGATTTCAAGCGAAACGACGTACGACTCCCTTATAAACGAGTACGTGTACCTCGAAGCCGACAAGGAAAAGCTTCAGGTCGACCTTGAGCATAAGCGTCAGATACTCGCGGTATTCACGGACGGCGTGGAGTCCGCCGATAAGAGCAACACCGTTCTTATAGAACAGAGCCTCGACGAGCTCTCAAAAAATCTTGACGAGATGTATTCGGTCGTATCGGACACGGTCGATGAATATAATCAGTATGTGGGCGCGTATAACGTGTCGACGCTCGCAAGTATTTCGACGGTCGAGAAAATAAACGTGAAGATGTACATTTTCCTCGCGATCATAATCTTCTTCTTCGGCGGCTGTATCGGTGCTATCATACTCGGACGAAGCAAGGAATTCCTTGACTACATCATGTACACCGACAGAAAGACCGGACTTCCCAACCGCGCTATGTGCGACGTTGAGATCGAGAGATACGCGGCTGAGAAGCTTAAGGACTCGTTCGTATTCGCGCTTATTAAGATCGACAACCTGAAATACGTGAACGAGAAGGGCGGACGTGAAGCCGGTGACGCGCTGCTTAAGGCGTTCGGTAAGATACTGAAACGCGCCGCTTCGAGTTACGGTTTCGTCGGCTACAACGGCAGCGACCAGTTCATCGGTATGTTTGAGGAGTGTACGCTTGAAAGAGCGAACGACTTCAAGCAGTACCTCGAGGAGCTTGTGCGTTACCATAACGTGCAGTCGCCCAATACGAACATACAGGTGAGTGTGGCTGTTTCGGAAACGAACGACGAGGAGATTTACGACATCAGAAAGCTTATGGGTGCAACGTTCCGTAAGGCGTCGGCGTTTAATAACCGTCCGCCGCAAAAGGGCGATGACGCGCCATCCAAGGAGAAGAACGACGAAGCCGGTAAGACCGAAACGGAAAACGGCGACACAAAGGCGGACGGCGTGAAAGAAGAAACGCCGAAAAACTGACGATAGGAGGATAAGGTAATGGCTGATAACGAGCATATAGAGCCTGCGGCTGTGGAAACGACCGTCGAGGTGCCTAAAGAATATCGGGAGAAAAAAGTCAGAAAGCTGCCGATCATCATTTTGACCATAGTGCTGCTCATAGCATTGGGCACGGTGAGCACCATATACCAAAACGAACAGCTTGAAAAGACCTTCTATCAGGTACAGTCGAACAAGGTCGTGGACAACGTGCGTATCGTGTGTATTTCCGATATGCACCTGAAGGAATTCGGAACGAATAATGAGAGATTGGTGACTGAGATCAAAAATCTCAGTCCCGACCTCATCGCGATAGTCGGCGACATGAACATGGAAAACCAGCCCGACAACTATGGCTGTGTGCTGACGCTTGTGAAGGAGCTGAAAAAGACCGCGCCCGTGTACTACAGTCTTGGCAACCACGAGATAGACGCTATGCTTTTCGGTAAATCCAATATTTACAACGACGTGAAAGAAACGGGCGTGAATATTTTAAACAACGAGTGTGAAACGGTAAACATAAACGGAAACAACATTGATATTATAGGATTGACGCAAAATCCGCAGGAGTTTTACGAATACGGCTTGGAATTTTTCTATAAGGCGATGGAAAAGGATTCCGACCATTTCAAGCTTGTGCTCAATCACTACCCAGAAAACTTTCAGGGCGTGCTGGACGAATACCCGATAGACCTTGCGCTCGCGGGACACGCGCACGGCGGTCAGGTGCGCGTGCCGATAATAGGCGGCTTGTACGCGGCTGACCAGGGATTTTTTCCCGAGCTTTGCGACGGTTACCACGAGATAGGCAACAGTAAGCTGATCATCACAAGGGGACTCGGTAAATCGGGAATTGTGCCGAGAATAAACAATAAACCTGAAATAACGGTTGTGGACATAGGATGGTATTGATGAGAAAGTGAGGCAGAATGGTATCGCGGGAGATAAACAAACAGGACGGCACAGAAATTATAATAACACCCGAGGACTTGCATAAGCCCGTGTACGAGTGTATAAAGCGCGCGTGCGACATAGTTTGCGCGTGCGTCGCTCTCGCGGTACTTTCGCCGATTTTCCTTGTGACGGCAATAGCCGTGAGGCGTGACGGCGGACCGGCGTTTTACACGCAGGAGCGCGTCGGCAAGGACGGCAGGGTGTTTCGGATGTACAAGTTCCGCAGCATGTGCCAAAATGCTGAGTTTCTTCAGGGTGACCTGATGAAGTACAACGAAATGGACGGACCGGTTTTCAAAATGAAAAACGATCCGCGCATCACGAAAACGGGCAAGTTTATACGCAAGTACAGCATAGACGAGCTTCCTCAGCTTGTGAATATTTTAAAGGGCGACATGTCCGTGGTGGGACCGCGCCCGCCGCTTGTAAAAGAGGTGGAACAGTACAATTCCTACCAGTCGCAGAGGCTGCTCATAAAGCCGGGACTTACCTGCTTTTGGCAGGCATACGGCAGGAGCGAGCTGTCGTTTGTCGATTGGATGGATATGGATATGCGGTACATAAAGCGCAGGAACCTCCTGCTCGACGCGAAGCTTATATTAAAAACAGTATTCGCGGTTTTGTTTAAACGCGGAGCGTACTAAAAAAACAGACGACCGACATTATTCGGAGGTCTGTTTTTTTGTTTACTCTTCGTGCATTGCCCTCTTAAGACACGCAAACGTTTCATCGCTTATTACGTGCTCTATCTTACAAGCGTCATGCGAGGCGGTTTCGTCTTTTACGCCTATCGAAATAAGGAACTTCGTAAGGAGCTTATGGCGCTCGTATATCTTTTCCGCCACGTCGCTGCCGCTGTCGGTAAGCAAGATCATACCGTTTGGATCAAACGTGATGTAGCCGCTGCCTTTAAGCAGCGCCACCGCGCGGCTCACGCTCGGCTTGGACACCTTCATCTCATTCGCTATATCTATCGACCGCACATATCCGAAACGATTTTTAAGTATAAGAATTGTTTCGAGATACATTTCGCCGGATTCATGTAATTCCATTTTATCGACTCCTCATCAATAATTTATATATATTTTACCACAATTCGCGCATATTGTAAAGGCGAAAATTTGCGTGAAAAAGCCGCGCTACTTATTTATGACCTCACCGATATTGTTTATCTGAATGGAGATCGTGCCGTCCTCGTTATTGATAAATTCTATATACTCGCTGTTTTGGTAATACTCGGCGGGGAATGTAAGCTCCACGCCGATGTCGGTCACGAGCTTGACGTTTGACGCGAGCTTTTTTGTGACGTAGCTGTTCACCGCCACTCTTTGCGGCACGTTCGCCTTTTCTATTTTCTGCAGAAATTCGTCGCGCATACTCGGTCTGCCGTCGAATATTTTATCCGCTACCTTGTCCGTTTCTATGTACTTCTTTTCACCCCCCTCGACCGTTTCCGTCACGTACTCCTTCATCTTCGACATTGTTTCGATAGAGTCGCCGCCGTTTTCCTCCGTGACCTTCTTCGCGATACGCTTAACGGCGTTCACCGACTCGCGTGAGGAAATATCGTATATGCACTCCAGCACCGCGTCCGCCATAAGATCTGTCGCTTCACCGTCTATATTGCGCTTTTTACCCTTGTACTTTATCGTAAAGTCCGCGAGATTTACAAACGCGCATTCGCTTATTTTATGCGACGTTGTCGGCAAAATGGCGTAATGGTTTATGATTTGATTTCTGACCTTACCGTCCTCCTGCGTGACCTGATGCGTGTAGCCGATCTTGTTGTCGCACTTTAAAACGGCAAGCACCGGCAAATCGTTTATTATGCAGTCGCATACTATGAGGTCGCAAGCCTCCGGCTTGTCCGACGACGTTAGAGCGTCGTAAACACGCTGCGCGATAAATTTTGACAGCGCATTAAACGTATCCTCCCCGTCCTTTATATATTCCGTAAGGTGATATTTAAACCCGCTGTTATCGGCAAATTCGCCGGTACGAAGCGACGCGTCCTCGAATATTTTTTCTATGTGCTTCGTTATAAAGCTGTTTACGCCCGCGTCCGAAACGTCAAGCTCACCGTCCGAATAAACGCTCACGCCGCCCGCCGCGTCCAGTATGTGAAGCACCGCTTTTTTCAGTGATGTTATCATTTTTTAACCGCCTTTCCGACCAACATTTTTATACTAACCGTATTTTATCACAAATTCGCGCGAATGTAAACATTGACAAACGCTTTACGGACGGATATACTTTAATTAACACGTTAAAAGGCGGTATTTGATATGGAAATATACAAGGACAAAAACGCGGACATAGAATCGCGCGTCAGCGACTTGCTATCGCGCATGAGCGATGAGGAAAAAGTGGGGCAGATGCTGCAGGTGAGCTACAACACGCTAAGCGGCGAGGACTACGAAAAGTACAAAACCCTCGGCGTGGGCTCGTTTCTGCACGTGCTCGGTGAGGAATGTGACGAGATACGCGAAAAAGCGGCTTCGACGCGCCTCGGCATACCTCCGCTGCTCGGCATAGACGCGATACACGGTCACGCGCTCCGTAACGGCGCGACCGTATTCCCGTCGCAGCTTGCCGCGTCGTGCAGCTTTAACCGCGAACTTATAAAGGAAATGGGACGCGTCACGGCGCGCGAGGTATGCGCGGACGGTCTTGACTGGACGTTTTCACCCGTGCTCTGTATCGGACGCGACCTGAGGTGGGGACGCGTGGACGAAACGTTCGGCGAGGACAGTTATGTTGTAGGCGAAATGGGAAAGGCTATAATCGAGGGCTACGAGGACGAGAACCTTATAATCTCCTGCGCGAAGCACTACATAGCCTACGGCGAAGCGACGGGCGGACGCGACGCGTACGACAGCGAGGTGACGGAGCGTAAAATTCGCGAGGTATTTTTGCCGCCGTTTAAGAAGGCTGTGGACGCGGGCTGCGGCTCCGTGATGACCGCCTACGGCTCGATCGACGCGAAGCCTCTCACCGCGAACAAACGTCTTTTACGCGAAATCTTAAAAGACGAGCTGGGCTTTAAGGGCTTCGTCGTGACCGACTGGGAGAACGTGCGCTCGCTCGTTACAAATCAACACTTCGCCGAAAATCTTACCGACGCGTCGCGCGCGGCGATCGAGGCGGGCAACGACATGAGCATGAACACGCACGAATTTTACGAGTGCGTCCTGTCGCTTTTAAAGAATAAAAAAATCCACATGAGCCTCATCGACGACGCGGTACGCAGAATTTTACGCGTAAAATTCCGCCTTGGTCTTTTCGACGGAAAAAAGCGTCCCGAAAAAAGCGTCATAGCGTGTGAGGGACACAAAAAAATAAATCACGAGCTTGCGAGAGAAAGTATCGTGCTTCTTAAAAACGACAGCGCGCTGCCGCTTGACGGGGACACTAAAACCATAGCCGTAATAGGACCTAACGCGGACGACGTTCGCGCGCTTTACGGCGACTGGACGTACTTTTCTCACCCCGAGCCGAAACGGGACGTAAAGCCTTTGGGCGAGTATTACACCGTGCTTGACGGCATGAGGGAAGTATTTAAGAAAAGCCGTATACTTTACGAAAAGGGCTGTGACATTTTCGGTCACGAAAACGAAACAGACAAGGCTGTGAAGGCGGCGAAAAAAGCCGACGTTGTAATATGCGTTTTGGGTGACTGTCTTGCCCAAAACGGCGAGTACCGCGACAGGGCGGACATTTCCCTTACGCCGATACAGCTCGAGCTTTTGAAGCGCCTTAAGGGGACACAAAAAAAGCTTATAGCCGTGCTCGTAAACTGTAAGCCGCTTTGCATACAGTACCTTAAGGAAAACTGTGACGCGGTCATAGAAATGTTTAACGGCGGCGACTACGGCGGACTTGCGGCGGCGGAGCTTATCGCCGGACGCTTCAACCCAAGCGGTAAGCTGACGATCTCATTCCCGCGCCACAGCGCGCAGACTCCGTGCTACTATAACGGCTACGGCGGCTGGCACGGCGGACGTTACATGGACATTGACGAAGGGAACGTGTACGACTTCGGCGACGGACTTTCCTTTTCCGAGTACGAGTATTCAAATTTGCGGCTGTCGAAAAAGACCGTGACGGAAAACGACGTTGTGGAGGTGAGCGTGGACGTTAAAAACAACGGCGCGATGGACGGCAAGGAAACGGTCATGCTGTTCGTAAACGACGTCGTAAGCTCGATACTCACTCCCGTAAAAGAGCTTAAAGCCTTCGAGAAGGTATTTATCGGGGCGGGTGAGAAAAAGACCGTGACGCTAAGACTTGACGTAAAAGACCTTGCGCTCGTGACGCACGGCTTAAAACGCGTTGTTGAGAAGGGTGAATTTGAAATTATGGTCGGCTCTAACACGAAAAAATACATAAAAGACACGCTTACTGTGGTATAATGCGGGAAAATACACCCTTTTTCCGTCTTAATGTATTGGTTAATTTACTCAAATTTACAAAAAGTTTATAAAAAACAGTAGTAATTGACCGATAATTGTGGTATACTACATAGTAATTAATGTAAAATCCCCTTTTATGCGGCTTTACAGACGATAATATTATATAAATTATAGAGGAGAAAAATACAATGGGTATATTTGAAAAGGTATTTGGCTCGTATTCCGACAGGGAGCTTAAAAAGGTTTACCCCATCGCGGACAAAGTAATAGCTCTCGAACCGGACATGCAAAAGCTGTCCGACGCGGAGCTTAAAGCCAAAACGCCCGAGTTCAAGGAAAGACTTAAAAACGGAGAAACACTTGACGATATTCTCCCCGAAGCCTACGCGGTAATGCGCGAGGCAAGCTGGAGAGTACTGGGCATGAAGCACTTTTACGTGCAGGTGGTCGGCGGTATCATACTGCATCAGGGACGTATCGCCGAGATGAAAACGGGTGAAGGTAAAACGCTCGTGTCCACGCTTCCGGCGTACCTTAACGGTCTTACGGGCAACGGCGTACATATCGTTACCGTCAATGACTATCTCGCGAAGCGTGACAGTGAGTGGATGGGTAAGGTGTACCGCTTCCTCGGCATGAGCGTCGGTCTTATCATACACGACCTCGACAATAACGAGCGCCGTGAGGCTTACGCCGCGGACATCACCTACGGCACAAATAACGAATTGGGTTTTGACTACCTTCGTGACAACATGGTCGTGCACAAGGAGGAAATGGTACAGCGCGGTCACAATTACGCCATCGTGGACGAGGTGGACTCCATACTTATCGACGAGGCGAGAACGCCGCTTATTATTTCAGGTATGGGTGAGGACGCGAACGAATTGTACCGCGTGGCGGACATGTTCGTTAAGCGTCTTAAAAAGCACGTCGTAACGGAGCATGACGACAAGCAGCTCGACGAGGATCTTGACGCTGACTATATCGTTGACGAAAAGGCGCGTACCGCGATGCTCACCGAAAGAGGCGTAAGAAAAGCGGAGCAGGGCTTCGGAGTGGAAAATCTTTCCGATCCCGACAACATGAAGCTTCAGCACCACATCAACCAGGCGCTTCAGGCGAACGGCGTTATGCACCGCGACCAGCAGTACGTTGTTCAGGACGGTCAGGTTATGATCGTCGACGAGTTTACGGGACGTATAATGCCCGGCAGACGCTACAGCGACGGTCTGCATCAGGCTATCGAGGCGAAAGAGGGCGTTAAGATCGAAAACGAGTCGAGAACGCTCGCGACGATAACGTTCCAAAACTTCTTCCGCCTGTACGGCAAGCTCTCCGGTATGACCGGTACGGCGCTTACCGAAGAGGAGGAGTTTCAGCATATATACAAGCTCGACGTTGTCGCCGTTCCGACGAATAAACCCGTTATCCGTGAGGATATGCACGACGTTGTGTTTAAAACCGAAAAGGGCAAGTTCATGGCGGTCATCCGTCAGATACAGGAGTGCCACGAAAAGGGACAGCCGGTGCTTGTCGGCACGGTCAACGTCGATAAGTCGGAGATACTGTCGGCGCTGTTAAAGCGCGCGGGCATTAAGCACGAGGTACTGAATGCGAAGTATCACGCTAAAGAAGCGGAAATTATCGCTCAGGCGGGTAAAAAAGGCGCTGTAACGATCGCCACGAACATGGCGGGACGCGGTACCGACATTATGCTTGGCGGTAACGCGGAGTACATGGCTAAGCACGAAATGGCGAAGCAGGGCTTTAGCGACGAGCTTATCGCCGAGGCTACAGGATTTGGCGACACGGACGACGAGGAAATTATAAACGCGAGAAAGGTATTCACCGAGCTTAACGATAAGTTCAAGGAGCAGATACGTCCCGAGCAGGAGGAAGTAAAATCGCTCGGCGGCTTGTTCATAATAGGCACGGAGCGCCACGAGTCAAGACGTATCGACAACCAGCTGCGCGGTCGTGCCGGTCGTCAGGGCGATCCCGGCGCGTCCAAGTTCTTCCTGTCACTCGAGGACGACCTTATGAGAATTTTCGGCAGTGACAAGGTAAAGACGATGGTAAACGCCTTAGGTCTTGAAGAGGACGAACCTATCGAGGCAAAAATGCTCACAAACGCTATCGAAAACGCGCAAAAGACGCTCGAAAGCCGCAACTTCGACTCACGTAAGCACGTCCTCCAGTACGACGAGGTCATGAACGAGCAGCGTAAAATTATTTACGCTCAGCGTCAGACTGTACTTGACGGCGAGGACATAAGCGGCACGATAAAGAACATGATAGAGTCCTCGATAGATGGCGCTCTTGACGACTTTATAGGCATTTCCGAAGTGCCCGAGGAATGGAACATACGCGCGCTCACGGAGTTCGCGAACCAAAGCCTCAACGCGAAGGGCGAGTTTGTTATCCCCGAGGAGGACATGGAAACGATCACCCGCGCGGACGTGAAGGATACGCTCATGGACATAGCTATGAGGCGTTACGCCGAGCAGGAGGAAATATTTGGCGAGAACATGCGCGAGCTCGAGAGAGTGCTCATGCTCCGCGTTGTCGATACTCTTTGGATGGACCACCTCGACGAGATGGAGCACGTAAAGCGCGAGATAGGTCTTAGGGCTTACGGTCAGCACGATCCCGTTATGGAGTACAGAAACGTCGGCAGCGAGCTCTACGAGGCTATGCTCGACAATATCAAGCGCGATACCGTGCGTTATGTCTTAACGGCGCAGCCGCGCATAAAAATAGAGCGCGAGCAGGTGGCGAAGCCCTTAGATACCGGCGGTGACGGTTCGCTTTCACAGACGAAAAAGGCGAAGAAAAAGCCCGGCAGAAACGATCCCTGCCCCTGCGGCAGCGGTAAAAAATACAAGCACTGCTGCGGCAAAAACCAATAAAAACACAATCAAATTAAGGAAGTGATATGTATGTTGGAATTTGAAGAGTACAAGCAAAAGCTGCAAGGCTTTGAAGAACATATAAACGATTTGAGGGATTCACTTTGACATCGCTTCGGCAAAGGAAGAGATAAAAAAACTCGAGGACGAAGCACTTAAGGACGGTTTTTGGGACGACATGGAAAACTCCCAAAAGGTACTGCAAAGGACGAAGCAGCTTAAAGACAAGGTTGAAGCCTACGAAAACTTAAAGGGCAAATGGGAGGACACGCTCGTCCTTATCGACCTTGCGAACGAGGAAAACGACGAAAGCATGGTTCCCGAGGTGGCGCACGCTGCGAAGGAGATCGAGGAAGAGATAGACAAAATGACGCTCGAAACGCTTTTGTCCGGTCAGTACGACAAGAGCAACGCCATCATGACGCTCCACGCGGGCGCGGGCGGCACGGAGGCGCAGGACTGGTGCCAAATGCTGCTGCGCATGTACCAAATGTGGGCGCAGAAGAACGGCTACACGTTCGAGGTAGTCGATTCACTCCCCGGCGACGAGGCGGGCATAAAGAGCTGCTCCGTCGAGATCACGGGACCTAACGCTTACGGCTACTTAAAAGCCGAAAAGGGCGTTCACCGTCTTGTGCGCATATCGCCTTTTAACAGCGCGGGCAAGCGTATGACGTCGTTCGTGTCGGTCGAGGTAATGCCGGAGCTTGACGACGACGTGGAGGTAGATATTCGCCCCGAGGACATAAAAATGGAGGCATTTCGCGCGTCGGGCGCTGGCGGTCAGCATATCAACAAGACCTCGTCCGCCGTGCGTCTTACGCATATACCGACGGGCATAGTCGTGTCGTGTCAGACACAGCGCTCGCAGTTCCAAAACAGGGACTATGCCATGAAGATGCTAAAGGGTAAGCTCGTCGAGCTTGCGGAGCGTGAGCAGAAGGAGAAAATATCCGACCTTCAGGGCACGCAGATGGACAACGGCTGGGGCAGTCAGATACGCTCCTACGTTTTCCAGCCCTACACCATGGTCAAGGACTTGCGCACAGGCTTTGAAATAGGCAACATCGGCGCTGTCATGGACGGCGAGCTCAACGGATTTATAAACGCGTACCTTAAAGCGGCGAGCCTTGGCGAGCTGTAAACGGTAACAATTAAAAAAAACGCGTCATTGCCGCGAAAAGGCGATGACGCGTTAATTTTTTTAGCAGTCGCTCTTCTGATCGACGTTACCGTTTTGACGGCTGTTATTCTTACCGTTCTGCTTCTGATTCTGCTTTTGGTTCTGATTTTGATTTTGATTTTGATTTCCTGTCTGAGTATCGTTCTTAAAGTTGTTGTTATTGCTGCTCATCGCCCTCTCACTCCTTTCTGTAATGCTATCTTGCCCGATATTCATATTTTTATTCAAAAATACCTGTTTTACTTGAATTTTACTTAAAAAAATGTTAATATAATAAGTGGGTAAAATTTTATTTTGGGAGTATGCTATGACGGAGAAAAACTGGAGCTTTAAGAATAAGGCGCTTAACGAAAATGATATAAACGATATGTCGCAAAGGTACAACATACCGCGCGTCGTGTCCGCCATTCTTTTAAACCGCGGCGTAGACGTGGACACTGCGGGCGCGTTTCTTAAAAAATCCATGGCTGACATAGTGAACCCAATGCTTATGAAGGATATGGACAAAGCCGTGGAGCGCATAGAAAAGGCGATCGCGGGCAAGGAAAAAATCGCCGTGTACGGCGACTACGACGTTGACGGAATAACGGCGACCGCGCTCATGTACGAGTTTTTGTCGGACATAGGAGCCGACGCCGAGTACTATATCCCCGACCGCAAGGGCGAGGGCTACGGTATAAACATTATGGCTGTGAACACGCTTTTAAAGCGCGGCATACGCCTTATGATAACCGTTGACTGCGGCATTACGGCGATAGGTGAGGCGGAGTTTGCGAAGCTTCAGCACATGGACATGATAATAACCGACCACCACACGTGCAAGGACCGTCTGCCGACGGCTGCCGCCGCGATTTTGAACCCGAAACGTGATGACTGTGAGTACCCGTTCGACTCGCTTGCGGGAGTGGGAGTGGCGTTTAAGCTTATACTCGCGCTTGCGATGAAGCGCGGTATGCGCACGAGGGAAGTGTTTGACAAGTACGTGGACCTTGCGACGCTCGGCACGATAGCCGACGTTGTACCGCTTTTGGGTGAGAACAGAATTATAGTTGACAAGGGACTTTGCGCGCTGCAAAATCCGAAACGAGTAGGCATAGAGGCGATAATGGACGTTGCCGGTATGAACGGTAAGACGCTTAACGCGTCGAATATAGCTTTCGCCGTCGCTCCGCGTTTAAACGCCGCCGGACGGCTTGGCAGCGCGACGACGGCGGTCGAGCTGCTTCTCACGAAGGATACCGAAAGAGCGCGCGAAATAGCGCTTTCTCTCGACGAGGAAAACAAGGAAAGACAGCTTACCGAAAAACGTATTTTCGACGAGGCTCTTCACATGATCGCCGCTGACGCGAACAGCGCGAAAAAGAAAGTGATAGTCCTTGCGAACGAGGGGTGGCACCAAGGAGTTATCGGAATAGTCGCGTCACGCCTTTGCGACAAGTACTATAAGCCCTGCATTTTGATTTCGTGCTCGAACGGCGTAGGCAAAGGCTCGGGACGCAGTATAAAAGCGTTCAACCTGTTCGACGCGCTCACAAAATGCGAAAAATACCTCACCGACTTCGGCGGTCACGCCGTCGCGGCGGGGCTCAACATAAACACGTCCGACATAGACGCGTTCACGAAGGAGATCAACCGTTACGCCGACGAAATTCTTACCGCCGACGACATGGTACCGTCGGTGGAGATAGACTGTCCGCTGACGGAGCGTTCGCTGACGATTGCGAACGCAAAGATGTTTTCAAAGCTCGAGCCGTTCGGCATGGGTAACGAAAAACCGGTATTCGCGCTCGCGAATGCGCGGGTCGCCGCGGCGGACGCTGTCGGCATGGACAACAAACATTTAAGACTTAGAATTATAAAGAATAATCAGACGATAAACTGTATAGGCTTTTCTATGGGACAGTACGCCGACACGCTTTTCGCAGGCGATTTTGTCAACATAGCCTTTCAGTTGGACATAAACAGCTACCGCGGAACGGAAACGGTTCAGCTTATTTTGAAGGATATTAAGAGGAGGTGAGCGATATGGAGGAAAGCTCCAAGGTAATTCTTGCGCCCGAAAAAATACCGCAGCATGCCGACGATACGGACGTGCTCGTGGATAAGATCATCGACATGGTCAAGGGCTACAGTCCCGGAGCCAACACCGATATGATATACGTTGCTTACAGGTTGGCGAAATCGGCGCACAAGCACCAGTTTCGCCGCAGCGGCGCGCCGTATATAGAGCACCCCGTTCAGCTTGCCTATATCGCCGCGCAGCTTTCGCTTGACGCGACGGCGATCAGCGCCGCGCTTTTGCACGACGTTGTGGAGGACACTCCGTACACCTATGAAAATATAGAGGACTTATTCGGAAAAAGCGTCGCCGAAATCGTGGACGGCGTGACGAAGCTCAAACAAATCAAGTACAACACGCGCGAGGAACAGCAGGTTGAAAATCTGCGCAAGATGTTTCTCGCGATGGCGAAGGACATACGCGTCGTAATGATAAAGCTTATCGACCGCCTTCATAATATGCGCACGCTCAAATTCATGCCGCGCGCGAAACAGCTTCTCATATCGAAGGAAACGCTTGACGTGTACGCGCCTCTCGCTCACCGTCTTGGTATGTCGAAGATAAAAATAGAGCTTGAGGACTTGGCTTTAAAATACCTCGATCCCGTCGCGTACGAGGAGATCACCCAAAGCATAAACCAAAAAAAGGACGAGCGCGAGCAGTACATACGCGACATTATGGATATACTCCGCGCGAAGCTCGAGGCGATGAACATCAAGGGACAGGTCACGGGACGCGCGAAGCACTTCTACTCGATATTCCGCAAAATGTACACGCAAAACAAGACGATAGACGAGCTTTACGATTTGTTTGCCGTAAGAATAATCGTCGATACCGTAGCCGACTGCTACGCGGTGCTCGGCATGGTGCACGATTTGTACACGCCCGTGCCGATGCGCTTCAAGGACTATATCGCGATGCCCAAGCCCAACATGTACCAGTCGCTTCACACGACGGTCATAGGACCGAACGGCACGCCGTTTGAAATACAGATACGAACATGGGAAATGCACCACGTCGCGGAAAACGGTATCGCGGCGCATTGGAAGTACAAGGAGGGCGTGTCGGGCACGACAGATATGGACTCCAAGCTCGAATGGGTAAGACAGCTTCTCGACACGCAGACGAACCTTATAGATACAGACGACTTCTTTAACACGTTAAAATTTGACCTGTTCGAGGACGAGGTTTTTGTATTCACGCCTCAGGGCAAGGTAATATCGCTGCCCGCCAAAAGCACCGTCATAGACTTCGCCTTCGCCATACACTCTCAGGTCGGCTACAAGATGAGTGGCGCAAAGGTAAACGGAAAGATAGTTCCGAACAATTATCAGGTACAAAACGGCGAAATCGTGGAAATACTTACCACAAACACGCGCGGACCGAGCCGCGACTGGCTCAAGGTATGCCGCACGTCGCAGGCGAAGAACAAAATAAACCAGTGGTTCAAACGCGAACGACGCGATGAAAACATCGAGCATGGCAAGGAGCTTATCGAACGCGAGCTTCGCCGCCTCGGCAACACCCACGAACAGCTGTTTAAGCCGGAGTGGATAAACATACTGATAAAGCGCTACGGCTTCCAAACGCTCGACGACCTTTACGCGAGCGTCGGCTACGGCGGACTTACGGCGCAGAAAGTCGTCGTAAGACTTCGCGACGAGTGGATAAAGCAAAATAAAGCGCTCGAGGAGAAAAAGACACTCGAAGCCGTTTACGACGAGGAAAACCATACCGTGCAGGCGGAACCCGCGAAGCGGTACGCGTCGAGCAAGGGTATAATCGTAAAGGACATAGACAACTGCCTTGTGCGTTTGGCGCGCTGCTGTAACCCCGTCGCCGGCGACGATATAGTCGGCTTCATCACGAAGGGCAGGGGAGTGAGCGTGCACCGCCGCGACTGTCCAAACATGAACCCCGACAGTATGTCCGACGAGGACAAGGGCAGATTTATAGACGTGTGGTGGGACGGCGAACGAAGCACCTCGTATATCGCCAATCTGCAGATAGAAGCACCCGACCGCGACGGCGTACTGCTCGAGATAACAAACATACTTGCGACGCTTAAAATACCGTTTAAGTCGGTGAACGCGTACGTTACAAAAAAGGGCATAGCCGTAATACAGATAGGCGTGGAAATACGCAACACCTCCGACCTTGCGCTGCTTCGCAAGAAAATAATCCAAATCCACGGAGTAACGTCGGTAACGAGATTACAAAATTAGGGATATGATTTTATGGAAAAATTAAAAATCGAGATAACGACCGAATATATAAAGCTCGACCAGCTCCTCAAATATGCGGCTATTGCCGAAAGCGGCGCGATGGCGAAGGAAATGATACTTGACGGCATCGTTTCCGTAAACGGCGAAACGTGTACCATGCGCGGCAAAAAAATACGCGCGCTTGACGTTGTGACGGTCACGTTTGAGGACGGAACGGTCGAAATAACGGTGGAGGACGGATAATGTACATTTCTTCACTTACGCTTCAAAACTTCCGCAACTACGCCTCCGAAAAAATCGAGTTTTCACCCTACACAAACGTCATCTACGGCGACAACGCGCAGGGCAAGACGAACATTTTGGAGGCGGTCTACCTGTTTTCACAGGGCAGGAGCCACAGGGCAAAAACCGACAGAGAGCTTATAAAATTCGGTAAAGACTTCGCGAAGCTCGGACTTGAGTTTCACGATGCCGACCGCGACTACAAAGCCTCCGTACAGCTTATAAAAAACGGCAAAAAGAACATCAAAATAAACCACGTTCAAATAACGAAGCTCAGTATGCTTATGAGCTACTTAAACGTCGTCATGTTCTCACCGGAGGACTTGGGACTTGTAAAAGGCGCGCCGTCCGAAAGACGCAGATTTATAGATTCGGCGATAAGCCGCCTCTACCCGCGCTACCTGACGAGCCTCATCGACTACCACAAGGTGCTCGCGCAGAAAAACAGCCACTTAAAAACGCTCAAAATCAAAGGCGAGCCCTCCGACGTAATGCTGTCGGTATGGAACGAACAGCTTGCGGTCGAAGCCGCGAAAATAATGGAGTACCGCACCGAATTTGTACGCGTGATCGACAGCTTCGCCTCAAAAATACAGAAGGAAATATCGGGCGAGGACTTAAAAATAACCTACGTCCCCGACATAAAAACCGAATCGGCGGACAAAAGCACTATCTTCAAATACTTCGAGCGTAACCGCCGCCGCGAGATCGACTTCGCCTCCGCCCAAACGGGCATACAGCGCGACGACCTGCGCGTTTCGGTAAACGGCAAGGACGCGCGCACATACTGCTCACAGGGACAGCAGCGCACCGCCGCGCTGTCCGCGAAAATTGCCGAGGCGGACTACATGCAAAGCGTGAAGGACGAGTACCCCGTGCTCCTTTTGGACGACATAATGAGCGAGCTTGACATAAACAGACGCATGTACCTTGCCGAAAAAATACGCGGCAAGCAAGTACTCATCACCTCGACCGATACCGACGTCGCGCTGAGCACCGAGAACACGCGCCTCATAAAAATAAAAAACGGCGCGGTCATAAAGGAGGACGGCTGATGTATTTAAGAGTTGAGGAAAATATAGTCGTAAACACAAACGACATTATAGGCATATTCGATATGGATAACACGACCGTGTCGCGTTTGGGCAGGACATTCCTTGCAAAATCCGAAAAAAACGGTCTGATTATAAATTCAACCGACGACTTGCCGAAATCCTTCGTCGTGACGGACGACGGTGAAAGCACGAAAATTTTCATTTCCTCCGTTTCGTCGAAAATACTGGCAAAACGCGGTTTACGATGACAGAAAAAGGTTAGAATTAAGATAAGGAGATTATATTTATGAGTGATTTGGAAAAGATTGAAACCACCTATGACGAAAGTCAGATACAGGTGCTTGAAGGACTTGAGGCGGTAAGAAAGCGCCCGGGCATGTATATCGGCTCGACCTCCTCCGCCGGTCTGCATCATCTCGTGTACGAGATAGTGGACAACTCCATAGACGAGGCGCTTGCCGGCTACTGTACGGAAATCAAGGTAGACATCAACCCCGACAACTCCGTGACCGTTACCGACAACGGACGCGGCATCCCCGTCGGCATCCACCCGCAGCAGGGCATACCGACAGTCGAGGTCGTGCTCACGATCTTGCACGCGGGCGGTAAGTTCGGCGGCGGCGGATACAAAGTGTCTGGCGGTCTGCATGGCGTAGGTTCGTCGGTCGTAAACGCGCTGTCGGAAAAGCTTGAGGTCGAGGTCAGCGACGGTACGCACGTGCATTACCAAAGCTACGAGCGCGGCAAACCGACGTGTAAGCTTAAAGTTATAGGCGACACCGACAAAACGGGCACGAAGATAACGTTTAAGCCGGACAGCGAGATATTTGAAGTGCTTGAATTTGATTACGAGGTACTGCTTAAACGCTTGCGCGAGCAGGCGTTCCTCAACAAGGGCGTAAAAATACTCCTCACCGACTACCGCGTGGAAAACCCCGAAACGGTGACGCTCCACGCCGAGGGCGGCATAAAGGAATTTGTAAAGTACATCAACAAAAACAAGGATCCGCTTCATGACGACGTGATATACTTTGAGGCTCAGCGTGACGACATGATGGTGGAGGTCGCCATGCAGTACACGACCGCGTACTCGGAGGCGCTTTTGAGCTTTGCCAACAATATCCACACCGGCGACGGCGGCACGCATGAAACGGGCTTCAAGTCGGGACTTACGCGCGTTATAAACGATTACGCGAGAAAGTACAATCTCTTAAAGGAAAAGGACGCAAACCTTTCCGGCGAGGACACGCGCGAGGGACTTACCGCGATAATAAGCGTGAAGGTATCCGAACCGCAGTTTGAGGGACAAACCAAGACGAAGCTCGGCAACAGCGAGGCGAGAACGCTCGTTGAAACGGCGCTGGGCGATAAGCTTTCGGCATTTTTGGAGGAAAACCCGAGAGTCGCAAAGACTATAGTCGAAAAGACGCTCACCGCGTGCCGCGCTCGAGAGGCGGCGAAGAAGGCGAGAGAAGCGTCGCGAAAGAACGCGAACGCGACGAATTCGTCACTGCTTGGCAAGCTTGCGAAATGTACCGACGAGGGCGCGGATTACGCGGAACTCTTTATCGTCGAGGGCGACAGCGCGGGCGGCAGCGCGAAGCAGGGACGTAACAGACGCTTCCAGGCGATACTCCCGCTGTGGGGTAAAATGCTCAACGTCGAGAAATCGCGTATAGACAAGGTCTACTCGAACGAAAAGCTGCTGCCCGTAATACAGGCGCTCGGCACGGGTATCGGCGAGGACTTTGACATAAATAACCTCAAATACGGCAAGGTCATAATCATGGCTGATGCCGACGTGGACGGCGCGCACATAAGAACGCTTTTGCTGACGTTCTTCTTCAGATACATGCCGCAGCTTATAGAAAACGGCAACATCTACATCGCCCAGCCGCCGCTTTACAAGGTGTTTAAGGGCAAGAACAAAAACCTCGTTGAGAAGTTTGCGTTTACCGACGACGAGCGCGACGCGCTCATAGCGGAGATGGGACCGGGCGCGAAGGTGCAGCGGTACAAGGGACTTGGCGAGATGGATCCGGCGGAGCTTAAGGAAACGACAATGGATCCCGCGAAGCGCACGATGCTCCGCGTTGACCTTGCGGACGCGATCGTCGCCGACCAAACGTTTACCGTACTCATGGGTGACAAGGTAGAACCAAGACGCGAATTTATAGAAAAACACGCGAAATACGTTTCCAACCTCGACATTTAAAAAAACAGGGGACACTAAATTTAGTGTCCCCTTATTGCAATAACGCCGATTGGACATACGATTTTTTACCAATCGCGGCAATATGATTATATTATATGCGTCGAAGCCATGAGAAAATGTCTTTCGGACGCTCGAATAAAGTCGGAAGGACTTCTTAATGTCAGGAAATATTTTGATGATTTATATGAAGCCTCCTGTTTTTCGGAAATGAAAAAGGACATTGCGGAACTTAAAGCAAAAACTTCAAACATACAGAGCGTCACGCTCGGTATAAACGTCAACGAGAGATTTGAAGCTGTCAGCATGGGACTTGTGTCCGTAAATAACAAGCAATTCAAAAAATCTAATATCGTCAGCAATTTCGCGGACGCAATATCGTCGAAAAATAAGCTTCACGAAGGCACCGAATGGGACGGCGATATGCACTACCGGCCTGTGGAAAAACACCGTAGCGGAAAAGCCTCTGCTTTGGAAACCGCGGCTTTAAGGAACCCTTACTTCGTAAGCAGAAATATCGGCGCGACCATAGCCAACATTCCCGACGGCGACGGCGCGGCAAATTCCACGTTTCATTTTGATACGGTACTGAACAAAATGCTGGACTATTTAATAAAAAAACTCGGCGATACTCTCACCAAATACGCGAATATTGCCATTGTCAACATCTCCAACCTTATGCCCGAGTTTATGTACTATATCAGGTTTGCGGAGTTTATAAGCAAAAACATGGAAAAAGGTTTTAAATTCTGTGAAGCGCGTCTTACGGACGGCGCAAACTTTTCTATGGACGCTAAGGATATTTACAATCTCAAGCTTGCCTTGAATTTGAATAACATCGGCGAGTTAGTCTGTAACGACTTGAAATTTGATACCGAACACACCGTTTATATTCTTACGGGCGCGAACCGCGGCGGAAAAACTACCGTAACGCAGGCGGTGGGACTTATGTTCGCGCTTGCGCAGGGCGGTATATTTGTACCCGCGTCCTCTTTTGAATACAAGCCCGTGGACTGCATATACACTCACTTTCCCGCGGACGAGGACAAAACCATGGACCTTGGAAGACTCGGAGAAGAATGTGTAAGATTTAAAACCATCTACTCGGAATGTACAGAGGACAGCCTGCTTCTCCTTAACGAAACCTTTTCGACCACCTCCTTTGAGGAAGGCTACTATATCGCCAAGGATTCCGTAAGAGCGCTATTAAAAAAAGGGGTGAGAACTATATTCAACACCCATATGCACAAGCTCGCGTCGGACGTGGACGAGATCAATACGGAAAGCGGCGAAGTCAAGGCCTCCTCGCTCATCATGAAAAGCGATAACGGAAAACGCTCGTTCAAATTAGATACAGCGCCGCCGGAGGGCATGTCGTACGCAAAGGACATTGCCGAAAAATACGGCGTTACATATGAAATGCTTACAAATACCCAATAACCCCCGCCTACTCACCTGAATAAAACCGCCCCGTTTGGTCATATAATAATTACGGAACATTTTCAATACGGAGGTACGGTCATGGCGCGGCTTTTAAAATACCTGTTTTTAATATCATTCGGCGGCATCGTCTATATACTCATAGAAATGCTGTGGCGCGGCTACTCACACTGGAGCATGTTCGTGCTTGGCGGACTGTGCTTCCTTTTACTAGGACTTATAAACGAAAAATACACATGGGACATTCCGCTTTTCATCCAAATGCTCATCGGCTCGTTTATAATCACGGTGATGGAATTTATCGCCGGCTGCATACTGAACCTATGGCTCGGACTGAACGTGTGGAGTTACGCCGACATGCCGTACAACATACTCGGTCAGGTTTGCCTGCCGTACATGATTTTATGGTTTTTCCTAAGCCCCGTATGCATAATCACTGACGACTACATGCGCTACGCTTTCTTCGACGAGGAAAAACCACACTACAAAATCTTTTAAATAACACCCATAAGAAAATAACAAAGCGGCAGCGTTAAAAGCCCCAAAACATGCGTTATAAACACGCCTTCGGCGCAGTAACCGACGTCGCCGCCGTACTCCGTGCCGAGCACGACGAGCACCGTTGACGTAGGCATAGCCGCCTGCAATACTATCACCGCCGTGACCGTTTCACCAAGACCGAACGGCTTTAGTATAAGTATCAGTATCACCGGCACAATAACCATCTTCACCGCCGTCAAAACGAACAGCCATACGCGCCTGTATATGCGCCGAAAATCAACGCCCGCGAGCGTGCCGCCGATGAAGAGCATCGAAAGATACGTCGTCGTCGAGCCTATTCCGTTAAGCACGTCCGCCGCTATCCCCGTAAATTTAAATCCCGCCGCCATCATAACAAACGCGAGCGTGAACGCTATCGTACCGGGATTTAAAAGCTTTTTCATCCGTTCCTTAAGCGGCACCTTCACTCCGTTTTCACTCGACTTACCGAGCGTGTACACTCCCACCGTCCACAAGAACATATCGTTCGCCAGCTCGTAGATCGCGGCGTACAAAAGCCCCTCCGCGCCGTAAAGCGCCTTTATCAGCGGAAACGCCATAAACACGACGTTACCGAAGCACATCATACACCTGTACATATACTTCCTCGCCCCGTCCGCTTTACTCAAACGCGCGATAAGCGCGCCGGTAAGATAGAGCGCCGCGACGGCGAAAATTGAAATCAAAAGCACATGAGCCGAGTTTACCAGCTTCTCCCTGTCAAACTCAATGCTCGTGAGCGACATAATAACGAGTATCGGCAGCGTCACGCGCACGATTATGCGCGACAGCGCGCCGTTTTGTTCTTTTGTCACATACCCCGTTTTAACGCACACAAAACCAATGAGCATCGCGAGAGCGAGCGTCATTATACCGCTTATTATCGTTTCAAATCCCTGCATATTTTATGTCCCCTAAATTTATGTAAAATTTTTTGCTCAAGAGTAAACCTCTTCCTTCAGTATACCGACGTAAGGCAGATGCCGAAACTTTTCCGCGTGATCCATTCCGTACCCCACAACGAACTCGTTGGGTATCTCCATACCGACATATTTAACGTCCACGTCCACTTCGCGCCGCGACGGCTTCGAGAGCAGCGTGCACACCTCGACGTTTGCTCCGCGATTTTTAAGAAGTTCGATAAGCGCTTTCAGCGTGTTGCCGCTATCGATAATATCCTCCGCGATTATGACGTTCCTGCCGTTAAGGTCGATTTGCACGTCCTTAGTTATTTTTATCTCACCCGACGAAACGCTGCCCTTGCCGTAGCTTGAAACCTGCATAAATTCAAGCGTCACGTCAACGTCGAGCTTCCGCATAAGGTCGGACGCGAAAACGACGCTTCCCTTCAAAATGACGAGCAGCACTATGTTTTTACCGGCGTAATCGGCGTTTATACGCTCCGCCAATCCTTCGACTATCTCAGCGATTTTTTCCTCACTCACAAACACGCTCTTAATTTCTTTAAGCATTTTCCTTCCTCCCCGTTTTTTTCTATTGTACCATATATTTCCGAATATTTTAACACAAAATACGAAAAAAAATAAATTTTTTCGGAAAAAATAGCGTTTAAGAGGTGATTTTTTCGTGAAAAAGACCGTTTTTTTGTTGATTTTTATACTTATTTGCCTTACGAAAACAGCCCTCGCCTCCGCCCAATTCGACGAGGTACTTTCCGATAAAATCAAGGAATACGGCGTGTTTAAGGGCGATAGCGGTATCGTGTACGCGGGCGAAAAAAACTTTGAAAACCGCCCCTCGCTCCTTCTTGTCCGCGTTTCCTCTACGTCACTCGTCTGCGAGGTCTACGACGACTCCGACGGCATACAGCTTACCGACAGCTTTGAGATACCCTGCGAAGCGGGCAGCTCGTGCCGCCTTGGCGCCGTCACCTCCGCGAATACCGATTTTCTCATGCTCACCACGTCCGCGGGCAGCGAGTTCTACACAATACAAAACGACGCGTTCAAGCGTCTTTTGACGCTTGATTACGATACCGAGGAATACATCGCGGGCTGTGAAAACGGGAAATTCGTTTCATACGTTCCCGCCGACGGCGTGTACACGTTCCTGAATAGGCTCAAAGAGGAAACGATTGCCGATTACACGTTCGTAAACAAGGTGAACACCGTAAGCGACGGGGACACAAAAAATATCAAGCTGATACTGAGCGCCTGCGCGGACATAATGAGCTTCGACATAAACGATTACGACTACGACACGCTCTTTAAATACGTCCTCTACACCCACAAAAATTTCCGGATACTTACCGACCTTGTCCCATACTCCTCCCAAAGCAGCTCACTGGGCTTTAACAACGTGTCTGTGGTAAGCGGCGAGTATATAGACTTTGTCATGGAAAATGTTTTCCGCATAACGCCCGAAAAACCGCCGGTAAACAGCCTTTTGAGCCGCGGCTTCTGTTACAGCGGCGGCTATTATTACTACACCGAGGGCTTTAACGTCTACTTCGCGACCGAGGTGCGCGACCTCAAGGCGGTGTACGATTTGGGCGGCGGAGTGACGTTTGTCGTTTTCTCGGACATATACTATGAAGGGGACACTAAAACTCCCGAGTACAGCTTCGCGGTGCTGAAAAAAACGGATAACGGTTATTCTCTTTTGCGTCTTGGCATGGGCGAAAATCTTCCCTCACAGGCGGAGGTGAGGGAGTATTCGCCGTTTGCCGTCAACGCCCCGTCGCCGTGGGACACGGGGGAGAAGAGCGACGAGGGGACACTAAAAGATGAGCTGCTTTTGCCGCTGCTCCTGCTCATCATATCCGTCGGCACCGTCGGCTTCACCTGCAGCCTTGTCCTCCTCTACAAAATGCGAAAAAAATAATCGCACCGAAAAAAAACAGAAAATATCTATTGAATAAAAAGAAATTGTATGATAAAATAAATACGATAAATATCGAGAAGCGGATGAAAATATGAAGATTGAATACAGTAAAAAAGCAATGAAATTTATACAATCTCTTGACAGACCGGCAAAACAAAGAATAAAAGCCGGCATAGAAGGGTTGGTTAAATCGCCGCCTGAGGGCGATATAAAGCCTATGCAGGGTTTTAACGACGAACGCAAAAGACTTCGCATAGGTAAGTACAGAGTAGTATATAAATACGTGAAAAATGAATTGGAAACACTTCATATAATGGACGTAGGCAGCAGAGGAGATATTTATAAGTAAGAAGGGTGATGAATTATTATGTCCGCATTGACAAAAGAAACGATAGATATGATGGAAATGCTTCCCGAAAGCGAACAAAGCCTTATAAACGAATTTGTAAAGCGTGTCGTTCTTGCGTGGGATCCCGACTATACAAAGGCAACGCCGCGCGAAGCGGCGGATATGAAACGCGCCGAGGAAGAGTTTGCGAGAGGCGACACCGTTTCGCATGAGGATATTGACTGGGATTAAAAATAAACCCGTAAGCCGTAAAGTGCTTGCGGGTTATATTTTTCCCGCAATATCTTTTATTATCAAATTTATATGCGCTTTTTGAGTGTCGCTAAGTGATGATACGTCAATGGTTTTCCTATTGTCGAGCCCGAGAAGATAGTCCGTGCTGACCGAGAAAAACGACGCTATTTTCACAAGCATATCAACCGACGGCTGTATGTTGTTGTTTTCCCAGTTAGAAACGCACTGTTTGGATACGTTGAGCTCACGCGCAAGCTCCACCTGTGTCATGCCGTGCGCAAGTCTTAATTCTTTTATTCGCTCATCCAACATAAAATCACCCCAAATCCTATATTCATATACTATTGTATAAAAATCACTTGACACTGTAAAAATACTATGGTATATTAATAATTGACAAAAATGCAAAAATGTATGCAATGAAACATAAAAGGGGTACGGTCGTGAAAGGAGAAGAAAATGTTTGAGAATATAGGCAGAAAAATTAAGAGATTTGCGCGGATAATGTTTGTGATTGAAGTCATAGGCTCGCTGATAGGCGCCGGTATTGCCGGTGCCGGATTTAAGAATGTGAACGGTGCCGCAGGAGTTTTGGTGTTCATACTGCTAGCAGCGGTATATATCGGGTTGTCATACCTGTCCGTCATATTTACTTACGGCTTCGGCGACCTTGTGGACAATGCCGAGCGCATAAGAGAGAATATCGAGTTGGCGCGGTTTGATGACAGGGTTGAAGTAACTACCGCGCCCGAAAGAAAACGCAGCAATCCCTCAATATACACTTTAGGAGGTAAAGCTATATTTAAAGACCGTGAAACCGCAAACAAAAATACAGCGGGCAGCGGCTGGAAGTGTATGAGATGCGGCGCGCAAAACGAAAACAGAAGCTCGAAATGCGCAAATTGCGGTATGCAAAGAACATGAGCAGCACGGAATAGAAAAACCACATTTAAAACTATTGACATTTTACAAAACATAGGGTATAATATACATGACATATCAGGGAAATCAGTATGTCATGGCTTACACCAAAAGCGAAACCCCGAAGATGGGCAGCATCTTCGGGGTTTCTTTGTGCTTATTTGTCGGCGCGTCTGTCAAGCCACTTGCAGATGTAATGTGATATTATACCCGCTGCGACAGACGTAATCAGGGAAATCATGACCGACATGTCATTACACCTCCTTCCTGTCGGAAGAAGCCGACAAATTAATTATAAGAAAAATGTCATATCATGTCAATGCAAGTAATTTAATTGTATCTTTATTGAAATAATCGCACCAAATTCCCCAAAACCCCTTGCAATTCACAAAAACATATGTTATAATACCACCGAATTGAATAATAAAAGCGATGAAGGAACAAAGTAGGACGCATTCCGTCGCAGAGAGAGCGCGTATTATTGAGCTGTGAGTACGCGCGGTAAGGGTGCGGTACCGAAATTTCATTCCGGAGCCGCGCGGGTGAAACCATGGGCAAGTAGTCCGCGACGGGTAATGCCGTTATCCATAACAGAGCGCCGAGTAAAATCGGAAGTCGGGTGGTACCGCG
>CANPXG010000011.1 GCA_947585795.1 uncultured Clostridia bacterium | reverse complement strand
AACAAGACGGTGAATTTCCGCTTTAATAATAAGGACTACCATATAAATTTTGTCGGTTGCAGCGTATATCCGCAGGGTTATCCGGCGATTGTCGAGCGCATAAGCGATTTCAAGGGGACGAATATTCTTGCCGACATAGGCAACGGCACAATGAATATTCTGTATATCCTGAACAAGAAGCCGATTGAAAGTAAGTTATGGACTGAGAAGCTCGGTGTTAATCAGCTTGTCATAAAAGCGAAAAACGTCGTTATGGACAACTTCGGAGTGAAAATCGACGAGAGTATTATTGAGCAGTTTATACGGTTCGGGAAAGCCGACATTGGCGTGAAATATGCGGAGTTGCTTCACAGAACGGCAGTTGAGTACGCCAATGATATTTTCACGGCATTACGGAATTACGAGTACAATCCCGAATTGATGAAGCTATACATAATCGGCGGCGGTGGCTGTATAATAAATAACTTTGCCGAGTATGACGCGAACGCTGTTGAGATAATCGGCGATATATGTGCTACTGCTAAAGGATATGAGTATCTTGCGTACTTGCAGTTTCGCAGAGGTTGAATGAATGGCGGAGCGGAGATTTTGCACGGTTAGATTTAACCTCGGTAAGCCGGAACATCAAAAAGCATGGTCAAGATTGCAGAATATGGACAGGGCAAAATTTAAGTCATATTCGGATATTTTGATTAAGGCGCTCAACAGCTATTTCGATAGTGACAATTACGAGGAAAGGCTTATCGGACGAATAGTAGCTGCCGTTCAAGACAGCATCGGCAATCAACAGATAACAGCCGCGAATAAACCCGAAACGGATACCGGTGACATTACATGGGATTTTCTCGGAGACGATGTTGAAATACGGTAAAATCAATATTGATAAAATTCTTTCAAGGATAATGCTGCTTATGCAATATTGAAAGTGGCGTAAATCAATATTGGTATATACAAAATTAGCAAACGAAAGCGAGGTGATAATATGGGAACCAAATATGATATTACAATAAGCGGGTATGCAAGCAAGAAATTCACTTTAATTGCAGAAAACGAGGAGGACGCAATAGCGCAGGCTCTACACATATATCAGAATACAAGCGTCATAAAAATGACCGACAACGATATGGACAATATATACATCACAGCATCAAAACCGGGTAGCCTTGAAACAGAAATGAAAAGCTATACCCGTATAGGCAGCGGTTATATTGATACGGATAAATGGCTCGAATCGCTGTCACAGTCATAAGGATATGATATTTTCCCGCAGGGGAAAATTACATTATCATAGTACGTGCAAGCATAGCATTTTGACGGCAAAATGCGCTTTTTAGGGGATCCCCCTAAAACCCCGATGCCGTATTGGAGGTGAATTTATGGCAGAACGGAATATAAAATTATCTGTACGTGTTTCCGAACGAGAACACGCTCACTTAAAGCGACAGGCTGTAAATGCCGGACTCAAGGTTGAGCCGTTTATCCGTAAACTTATTATGGGCGTTGAAATCCGTCCGCGACCGCCGGACAATATACCGCAGCTTATCCGCGAAATTAACGCCATCGGCAATAATATAAACCAAATTGCACGGAAGGTTAATACCGAAAATCGTGTATCGCAGAATCAGCTTGATGAGCTGTTTCGTCTGCTCGGCGAGATTTACCGCGAGGTAAAGAACTGATGGCGATTACTAAGGTTTACGCGGTACGGAACAAGTTACAACGAGCAGTGAACTATGCGGCGAACGAGGACAAAACTTCGCTTGACAACATAATAGCCTATGCCGCCAATCCCGTGAAAACGGAGCGGCGGCTGTTCGAGAGCGTCATAAACTGTTCGAGCGTCGAAAACGCCTATCGTGAGATGATTGCGACTAAGCGAAAATTCGGCAAGGAGGACAAGGTTTTCGCCTATCATTATATACAGTCGTTCGCACCGGACGAGGTTACTCCCGAACTGGCACATAAAATCGGCGTGGAATTTGCCCGCGAGTGTTTTGGTGACAGATTTGAGGTCGTTATCGGAACGCATCTTGATAAAAACCATCTGCATAACCATATCGTGGTAAACTCCGTTTCCTTTGCAGACGGCGGCAAGCTGCGGTCAACTCCGGAGAGTTATTACAATATAATAAGGAAAACGTCGGACAGATTGTGCCGCGAGAATGAATTGTCGGTTATTGAAAATCCGAAGCGCAAGGATAAGCATTATGCCGAATGGAACGCGGAACAGCAGGGCAAGCCTACAATCCGCGGACGTATGAGAGAAGAACTTGACGAAATTATCGCACGTTCCCGAACGGTAAACGAGATTTGGCGTAATCTTAATAAAGCGGGATATGTTGTTCACCGCCGCGGAGTTAATATAGCGCACACGTCAATAATTCCGCCGTTCGGCAAAAGACCGGTACGAATAGACAGCCTCGGCGATTCGTACACTGAAGAAGCGATTAAAGAACGGATCGTCGCCGCGCGGTACGGGATACGGCTGACGCCGCCGTCGCAGATTAAGAAAAAATATAGGGCAAAAGGCAGTTTGCAAAATAGGCGCGGTAAAAAGCTGCACGGCTTTATCGCGTTGTATTTTCATTATCTGTATTTGTTCGGCAAGGTTAAAAAGCGCAGGACTTCGCCGCAAGTTTCATACTATCTGCGTTCGGAGCTTACGAAAATGGAGCGGTATCAGAAGCAGTTTCATTTTCTCTATGAGCGCGGAATAGAAACTGCCGGACAGCTAACGGAATATAAATCGGAACAGGAGGATAAAATCAATGACTTAGTTGAACAGCGAGAAAATCTGTATAACAGACGCAGTGCCGCTGATGAATCGGAACAAGCGGAGATTACAGAACAAATTTCTGCTTTGAATGGTGAACTGAAAACATATCGCTCTTATGTGCGAATGTGCAACAAAATTTTATCTGACGCGGCGCAGATACAAGAAATGTATACCAAAGCTAAAGAATTACAGCAAAGAAAGGAGGAAAAACGCCATGAACACGAGCGGCGAAGTCGCTGATTTAATGGTAAAAGAAGGTATTCAGATTACCGAATCGGCAACAAAATTAGCCGCGCTCGGCGCGAAAAATCTTGCGGCTATTATCATAGCTATGATGCAGGATGAGAAACGGCTTCGCGGCAAGACCAATCTGACGCAGCTTTTGAAATCGGATAAACCGCTTTGTATATTACAGATAAAAGAAGCGGATATTCATAAATTCAACAGCGAAGCGAAGAAGTACGGCGTACTGTTTACTGCGGTTACGGACAAGACCAATCATACCGGACTTTGCGATATTATCGCGAAACAGGAGGACGTTACCAAGCTCAATTATATAATGGAGCGTATGGGATATGCCGCGCCGCAGATTACGCAGGACGAGAAGCCGGAGGAAAAAGCCGAGGATAAGAGCGGCGATAAATCCGAAAAAAAATCAAACCCCCGCACGAAAGAGTATCAGTCAGAAAAACGATATACAGCGCGCGGGGGCAAGGAGAAACAGAAGAATAGCGATAAGCCTTCGGTTAGGGCAAGGATAAACGATATTAAGGCGAAGCAGAAGGAAAAATCGAAAGCTGCTCCGCAAAGAACAAGAACTCCGAAGCCGAGAGGTAAGTCGAGAGGATAATACTATGGAATACGGCAAAGTACGTTCGCCGCCTATGATTTTACTTGAAACATAGGCGGCTTTTTTTATGCAAAAAATTAAAATGGAGGATTTAAAATGAATATCAGAAATATAATGAAGAAAATCATTTCAGGCGTAATGGCGGCGTGTATGACGCTTAGCCTTATACCGTCAATACCGGCAGTACACGCGGCACAGACGAACGCGTATGTTGATCCCGCCGATGTATGGCTGAGTACGAACAACAGAACAAGCGAGCTTGACGCTAACGCCGTCGTCACCTACGGAACAGCTAATTGCGATGTATGCGGACAAATAACACCTCAAACCTGTTACCGCGTTCCCGAATACACGCGCAGCGGCGAAACGGCAAAAAACCGCAATGTGCTGTACTCGGACGGTACTTGTATGGATGGCGTGAGCAAAGCGAACCTCGACGACGGTACTCCCGGCGTTGACGCGTTTTTCACAGGTTATCATTGGACGAAGTCTGTGTGTCAGGTTTGCGGCACGTTAAACGTGGTAGACGGAGAGGGTTCGTACTCGTTCGGTAAGGACGTTTACGGTCTTAACGCCTGCGACTACAACTTTTTCCTCGACTTCGACAATACGACATATGCGCCGTATGATAAGGATAATCATACGACCACGCTTAAAAAGGGCAAGTATTGTCAGTTTTGCCACGGCACATACGCAAGAGCCGAGGACAAGCAGGAGCCGCACAACATAACCGAGATTGTGGACGCGCAGGTAGGAAATCAGCGTTTCCATATTACGGGCGAGTGCAAGGACTGCGGCTTTATTGAAAACGAATACGCTGTCGCGAAATCAGTCGTGCAGAGCTATTACGGCATAGCCGACGGAGCGGCGCATACAATCACGCTGTCCGACTTATCGGAGAGCGGCGTGAACACAAGTATTCGATATGGCGAGAGCGCGGCTAAGTGCAATCTTACCTCCGCGCCCAACTATACCGAAGCGGGATACTACCCCGTATATTACGAGATTACCTATCGCTATGCGGGCGAGAGTATGAAAGAAAACGGCGTGTCGTATGTATGGCTGCTCGCGGACAACTCAAACTCAAAAGTACAGAGCGATACGGCAACGCCGCACGCTCACGATTACCGTTATCTTGAAACGGTGCGCCCGACTTGCACGGAGCTTGGCTATGACCGTTTTCAGTGCAGCACTTGCGGAGCGCTGAAGAAAGAGAATTACGTTCCCGTAAATGGACACGATTACAAAACCGTTGTAATTCGTGAAGCAAGCTGTCAGCAGGGCGGCTTGGAGCTGCACAGTTGTAATAAGTGCGGCGCGTTCTATACTGAAGAAACGTCAATGACCGACCACAAGTATCAGACTACGAACGTTGCGGCTACTTGTACCACGAACGGCTATACGGAGCATAAGTGTATCAACTGCGGTTACAAGTACATCACGGACTTAACTCCGCTTGCAAAGCACGATTACCGCGCGAAGGTAACCGAGCCGACTTGTACGGGACGCGGCTTTACAACATACACCTGTGAAGATTGCGGCGACACTTATGTTTCCGATTACAAGGACGCGAAAGGTCACGAATGGGATAACGGTCACGAAATAACCCACGCAACGTGCAACGGCGAGGGACTGTTGGAATACAACTGTAAGCATTGCGAAGCAACAAAGCGCGAGGCGAAATCGGCGACGGGTCATAAGCCGGGCGCAGAAGCAACGTGTACCGAACCGCAGACTTGCTTAACTTGCGGAGCTATCCTCGAACTCCCGACGGGTCATCATTACTCCGAAGCGGTAACACCCGCGACTTGTACGGCAATGGGATATACGACATATACCTGTGACGACTGCGGTACGTCTTATGTCGGCGATTATACAGACAAGGCTGAACATCACTACCACAGCGTAATCACTCCCGCGACCTGTACATCGCTCGGATATACAACGTACACCTGTACCGAGTGCGGTAAGGAATACAAGAGCGATTATACGGAGAAAAAGCCGCATAATTATCAGGCGGTTGTAACTCCCGCAACCTGCACGACAATGGGATATACCACCTACACCTGCGCTGACTGTGAGGACAGCTATGTTGCGGACTATACCGAGGTATTGCCTCACAACTACACAAAAAAGGTTGTTGACCCGACGTGTACCTCGCAGGGATATACGGTTTACAACTGCCCCGACTGCGGTAAGGAATATATCGGTGATGAGAAGGAGTCAATTCCTCATACGTTCACCTCGGTTGTAACAGAGCCGACGTGCTTGGATATGGGATATACGACATACACTTGCGAGGACTGCGAGTATTCCTACGTTGCCGACTACACTAACCCGAAGGGACACGATTATGTTGAAACGGTAACGCCGCCGACTTGTACGGAGATTGGTTACTCAACCTTTGACTGTGCGAACTGCGACGCTTCATATATCGGGAACGAAAAGGCGAAGCTGCCGCATAACTATGATAAGACCGTGACAGAGCCGACGTGTACGGCTATGGGATATACGGTGTTTAACTGTAAGGACTGCGGCGACACCTACACGGGCGAATATACGGACGCGAAGGGTCACAGCTATAAGGAAACGGTAACGCCGCCGACTTGTACGGCGCTTGGTTATTCAACCTTTACCTGTGACGTGTGCGGAGCGAGCTACAAGGGCAACGAAACCGCAAAAGCGGAGCATAATTACACTTCCGTTGTAACAAAGCCGACTTGTACGGAGCTTGGATATACGACTATCACCTGTTCCGTATGCGGCGAGACGCACAAGATTAACTATGTTGAAGCGGCGGGACATAAACCGTCCGACTGGATAATCGACACTCCCGCGACAATCGAGCATAGCGGCAGTAAACACAAGCAGTGTACAGTATGCGGTGAAACATTGGAAACAGCCGAAATCCCGCAGCTTTCCGATAAGGATAACTCCGATGAGGACGGAAAATCAAAGGTCGGCGATTACAGCATCTTAATTACCGATAAGAACAACAAGCCGATTTTCAACAGCGAGATTTCCATTGATACGAACGACAATATAACGATAAAGCTGCCCGATGGTCGCTTGCTTTCGGCTGACGATATTACCACAATCACGGTAACGAACAGCGAAACACAGCAGCCTGTAAAGGGTATCAGCATATTCGTTGCAGATACGTCAAACAATGCCGCGACAGGTAAAACTGACGCTAACGGTCAGCTTAAAGTGCCGAACGCGTCTTCTTCCACAGGCGACAGCAACGGTACGGTCGCGGATAAAAACAACACTTATGTTGTTGTGGTAACGGACAAGAACGGCGAGCTTATCCCAAACTGCGGCGTAACCGTAGGCGATAATTATTCCATTAACGTCAAGCTCCCTGATGGCACAGCGTTTGATAAAGATAACCGCGTGACGGTAACGGTAGTAACCGAAAAGGGCGAGCCTGTGAAAAATCTGCGCGTTCAGCTTATTGGGGACGGTGATTTTGTAGAGAACGGATATACCAATATCAAAGGACAGATAACGCTTCCCGTAAGCAACACCGATATTACCGACGACAACGGCAGCGGAGAGGTCGGAGATAAGGACGGCGAAAAGGTTTACGATTACATTGTAACCGTGAGCGACGAAAACGGACTTATCAAGGACGCGGTTATAACGCTCATCGCAAAGGACAATTCCGTGCTTGTATGCTTGCCGCAGGGCAAGGTTATCGACTATTACAACAGAACCACGGTCAAGGTAATGCGCTCTGACGGAACGCCTGTTAAGGATTGGAAGGTCAGCGTTTACAACAAGGATGGCAGCGGACTTAGGACGGAGCTTACGGACGAGGACGGAATTGTAGTCGTTCCTCCGCTCAGCGAAGCGCCGTTTGGTAAGCCTACTCCCACGCCCGACCCCGGCGCTGAGGCTACGCCGTTACCCGGCGTTGAAACTACTCCGAAGCCTGATGTAACGGGAAAGCCGACTGAACCGACTGAAACGCCTGCTCCCTCGGACAGACCGACGCAGAAACCGACTGAAACAACAAAGCCTACGGAGAAGCCGACGGAAACGCCGAAGCCGACAGATACACCGAAACCCGGTGAAACGGCAAAACCGACTGAACCGACGCAAACGCCTACTCCCTCGGATAAACCTACGGAAACGCCGAGCGAAACAACAAAACCCACGGAAAAACCGAGCGAGCCTACTCCCACTCCCGATATGGGCGACGGCGCTGTTGTGCAGAACAAGAATTACAAGTACCGCGTATTTGTGTGGGACAACGACGGAGCTATTACGGAATTTGGTCTTGTAAAATTGCAGGACAACGGTAATCTTGAAATTGAATTGCCGCAGAACAAAACGCTTACGGCGGATAACAAAGTAAACATCCGTGTTATCAACGAAAACGCCGGTTCGCCCGTAAAAGGTATCACGGTAAATGTAACCGACACTGAAAATAATTCAGCGTCAGATATTACAAACAGCAACGGAATTGCAATCGTGCCCGTTTCCGATACGGATATTACGGACGCGAACGGCGACGCGCAGGTCAAGGACGAAAACGGCAATCTTTACAATGTTAATGTCACTACCGAAACAAAGGGTAATATCGAGGGCGCGAAAGTGCAGATTGCGGACGGTAAAATCATCGTTACGCTCCCCGACGGTACGGTTATCGACTATGCCGACAGAACTACGGTGACTGTGACCGATAAGGATAACGCTCCCGTTAAGGATATGTCCGTAAACGTCAAGGACAACATCGGCGGCGACAGAACAGGAACTACCGACGCAAACGAAAAAGTAGTTGTTCCCCCGCTTTCGGAGGATATGACCGACAAGGACGGCAAGGCTCAGATTACGGACGATAAAGGCAATCTTTACAACGTTAATGTCGCTACCGAAACAAAGGGCAATATCGAGGGCGCGAAAGTACAGATTGCGGATGGTAAAATCACCGTTACGCTCCCCGACGGAACGGTTATCGACTATGCGGACAGAACTACGGTAACTGTTACCGATAAGGATAACGCTCCTGTTAAGGATATGTCTGTAAACGTCAAGGACGCCAACGGCGGCGACAGGACAGGCACGACCGATGCTAACGGCAAGGTTATCGTTCCCCCGCTTTCCGAGGATATGACCGATAAAGACGGTCAGGCGGTTGTTGAGGGATATACCGTTGTTGTCGAGGACACAAAGGCTAAGATTGAAAACGCTTTTGTTGAAATCAGGGACGGTAAAATCAGCGTCAAGCTGCCCGATACGAACACGCTTACGACAAGCAATCAGACAACCGTAACCGTTACCGATAAGGACTCGAAGCCTGTTAAGGATATGAGCGTAACTATTACCGATAAGAATAACGCGACGGCGACAGACGCGACTAACGCGAGCGGTAAGGTTACACTTCCCAAAAAGTCCTCGTCAGGCGGCGGTGGCGGCGGTTCAAGCAGCGGCGGCTCGTCAGGCGGCGGCGGTGGCGGCGGCAGCGTCACTGTTACTACCACCTACAATGTCAAGGTAACGGACAAGAACGGTAAAAATGTAAATGTCACAAAATCCGTTAAAGACGGCAAGATTACGCTGACGCTCCCGAACGGCAAGACCCTCGACGGCAACGATTATTACACAATCCTCGTTACCGATAAGAACGGCAAAGCCGCTCCCGATATTGACGTTACTTTAAAAGACAAGAAAAACAACTCCGCTAACGGCGTTACGGACGTAAACGGTAAGCTTGTACTCCCCGCGACCGAGCATAAATCCTACATCGTAGGTTATGAGGACGGTTCTTTTATGCCGGAGGGCAACATGACGAGAGCCGAGGCTGCGGTGATTTTCGCGAGAAATATCGCTGACCGCAAGGGTGAAAAAATGACCGGCGCTAAGTCAAAGTTTACGGATATTGCCGCTAATCTGTGGTACAGCGAGTACATCGCGTATCTGGAAAACTACAATATAATAGTAGGATATGAGGACGGAACTTTCAGACCGGACGCTCAAATTACAAGAGCGGAGTTTGTAACAATGTGTATGCGGTTCTATGGTATGTTTGATACTGTAAAAACAGCAACGAAAAATATCTTTACCGATGTTCCCGCGTCGCATTGGGCGGCGGCGAATATCTGCAACGCTATTTCAATGAATTGGATAGTGGGTTACGCTGACGGAACATTCAAGCCTGACAGCAACATCACCCGCGCCGAGGTTGTAACGATAGTAAACCGTGTGACAGACCGCGAAGCCGATACGGAGTACGTTAATAAAAATCTTTCGACGCTGAACAGATTTACTGACCTGACCGATAAAGGCTACTGGGCGTATTACGAGATAACCGAAGCCGCGAACACGCATATGGCGGTTGAAAAGACAAACGGCGAAGCGTGGGTGGAATAAAAATCATTTATAACGAAAAAGGGTAATTCGTTGAAAAGAATTGCCCTTTTTCCGTCAGTTATGAAAAAGGGAGTGATGAATATGCAAAATCCATATAAAAAGGTGCGTGACAGCAGTTGAACAGGCGCGGCGATAGGAGCAATTATCTTATGCTTGCGCTGCTGTCCATAGCGGTTGTGTGGCTTGCGCTCGTTACGGCAGGCTGTTATGAGGACGGGATAAACCTGTTTGATTTACTGGAGCGACTGACCTCGGCTCTTAATCAGCCGCTCAATATCTCGGTAAATCAATACAGCGTGAAATTCGCGCTATTTTTCCTGTTCGCATACGCTATGGGTATCGGCGTGTATATGACGTCGCGGGAGAACCGCAGACCGGGAGAAGAACACGGCTCGGCTAAGTGGGGTAATGCGGCGGGTATTGCGCGAAAATACGCCGACAGGAAGCACAGATTTGAAAACCTTATTCTATCGCATACGGTGGCGCTGAGCCTCAATGCGAAAAGTCACAGACGAAATCTGAATGTGCTTGTAGTCGGCGGTTCGGGCGCGGGTAAAACTCGGTTTTATGCGAAACCGAATATTTTACAATGCAATACCTCATTTGTCGCAGCGGATCCGAAGGGAGAGCTGCTTCGCGCTACCGCTCCGCTGCTTCTGGAGCAGGGGTATGATGTAAAGGTATTTAATCTGATAAATCCGGGTGAATCGGACGGGTACAATCCGTTTACCTACATTCGCAGCGACGAGGACGTTATCAAGCTGATTACAAACCTCATACAGAATACCACTCCGAAGAACGCGGGAAACTCCGACCCGTTCTGGGAAAAATCGGAACTTGCGCTCGATACGGCGCTTATGCTGTACCTGATACACGAAGCTCCGCCGGAGGAGCAGAACTTTGAAACGCTGATGTTCCTGATAGAGAACGCGGCGGCTATGGAGGACGACGAGGAATACAAATCCCCTGTTGATATTATGTTTGAAATGCTTGAAGAAGATTATCCCGACCATATCGCGCTCAGGCAATGGAAAATCTTTAAACAGGCGGCGGGCAAAACTGCGAAGTCGATACTTATATCGGCGGCGGTAAGGCTCGCCGCTTTTAATTTGCCCGAAATTGCGCGTATGACATCGTATGATAATATCGACATAGGCAGCCTCGGCGAGAAAAAGAAAGCCATCTTTTGCGTTATCCCAGATAACGACAACTCGTTCAATTATCTCGTTGGTATGCTTTATACACAAGCGTTTCAGGAGCTGTATCACAGAGCCGACCATGAACACGGCGGCGAACTGCCTGTTCCCGTTCATTTTGTTATGGACGAGTTTGCTAACGTAGCTTTGCCGGATAACTTCGAGAGGGTGCTTGCGACTATGCGTTCGCGGCGAATATCGGTGTCAATTATCATCCAGAATATGGCGCAGTTGAAAGCGCTTTTTAAGGATAGCTGGGAAAGCGTCACAGGTAATTGTGATACTTTTTTGTATCTCGGCGGCAACGAACAGGCGACACACGAGTATATTTCAAAAATGCTCGGAAAGGAAACCATCGACACACGAACGCGCGGTGTTACCAAAGGACAGCACGGCAGCAGCAACACAAATTATCAAAACGCGGGCAGAGAGCTGTTGACTTTGGACGAGGTTAGGCAGCTCGACAACTCGCAGGCGCTCATATTCATACGCGGCGAAAAGCCGATTATGGATAAAAAATTCAATATTCTGTCACACCCAAACATTAAATTCACTGAAGACGGAGGCGCTAAACCGTACAAACACAACAAGGATATGTCGAGGTTCAGAAAGGATATTTCCTTTGATAATCCCGACACAATAGAATTTATTGAATTTAAAACGGAGGAGTATGTAAATGAAAACGATGAAATCAAAATCAACAGCGGTAACGGAGAAAATCTCGAAGGTTAAGAAAGGCTTGCGCGTTACCAGAACGGCATTGTTAATAGCGGCGTTGGCGATGACGACATTCGCGCCGCCCGTATTCGCGGACGATCCGCTCGCGGCGATTAACGGCTTATCGACGTTTATCTTTTCGGCTATCAAGGCTATCGGTATGATACTCTTGGGCTTCGGTATTGTCCAGATAGGCTTGTCGCTCAAATCGCACGACGCACAGCAGAGAGCCAACGGCTTCCTGACATTCTTCGGCGGTATCGTTATCGCGTTCGCGAAGGATATTCTCGATTTGATAATGGCGTAATTTCCGATTACACTACAATGCCGCCGTTCTTCGGAGCGGCGGCGAGGAGGTGATAGCAGTTGAGTGATAATTGGATTGTTGCAAATCTCGAAAACGCGTTTGCAACATGGAACGATAAAATGACGGAAATATGGGGGCTTGTCACGATGTCTCCGCAGGATTTTAAGGGCGGTACTATCTGGAGTATAGTGACGGGCATAAACGGCGGCTTGCAGGCTATCGGCTACGGACTGCTGATACTCTTTTTCGCTATGAGTGTATTCAAATCAACAGCGTCATTCCGCGATTTTCAGCGTCCCGAATATGCGCTGAAGCATTTCATACGGTTTGTTGCGGCAAAGGTGGCGATTACATACGCGCTTGATATAATGACGGTAATATATTCGATATGCGGCGGCGTAGTCGAGAGTATAGCAAGGAGTCTGGGCGGCATAGGCGGCGCAACGGTTACGCTCCCGGCTGCGATAGAAACTGCGATAGAGGACGCGGGCTTCTGGGCGAGTATTCCGCTGTGGCTCGTTACGATTTTGGGCAGTCTGTTCATAACGGTAATGTCGTTCATTATGATAATGACCGTGTACGGACGCTTTTTTCGATTGTATATGTACACGGCGTTAGCTCCCGTTCCGTTATCGACGTTCGCCGGAGAGGGTACGTCGCAGATGGGAAAGTCGTTTGTGAAATCCTATGTCGGCGTATGCTTGGAGGGCGCGGTAATTGTATTATCGTGCCTCATATTTTCGGCGTTCGCGAGTTCAAGTGCGCCTGTGCTCGATACCGATATAACGACGGTAACTATGATATGGAAGTATATCGGCGAGGTAATCTTTAATATGCTTGTACTCGTCGGACTAATCAAAGGCGCGGATAGAATAGTAAAAGAAATGTTAGGCGTATAACGCCGGAAAGGAAGATAATTATGAGTTACAATTCAGTAGTAAGAAGCGATGACCCGAACGCGGTTAAATTGCTGTCGGAGAATGTAAAGTTTCTCGAAGACAGAATAGGCTATATGCAGAAAATAAACGACCATTACAAGGAGAACGGCACTGTTGTCGGCTGTCCCGGCATTGACGATGCAATGGCGCATGAGCTTGACGGACGCGCAAACGAATCCGGCGCGGTTCCGTATCCGGGTAAATTTTTCAAGGACAATTCCGATTCAATTCAGCAAACGCAGAAAATCATGGAGCGCGTACAAAATCAGCCCGAAACGCTGTTTCAAGGTTGGAAATTCGCAGGCGGAGAGGCTGTTGTAAATCTTGCGAATAATCGGTTACAGCTTAAATTTGACGAGAAGCCCGATAAAAAGCAGCTTGCGGTGATAAAGAAAAGCGGCTTTAAATGGGCGTTTAAGGCTAAGGCATGGCAGCGAAAGCTCGACCGCAAAACATTCGCGGCGGCGGATAAGATGGATTTCGTCAAGCCCTTGGACGGACGCAACCCGTCGGAGATACAGCCGAAAACGCCGAAGAAGGACGCGCCGGAGAGATAAGGAGCGCGGTTATGGAAATAAAAATCAATAAGGAAATCAAAGACTACCATGAAAGTATGTTTTTCGGCTTATCGGCGCGGCAGTTTGTATGCTCCGCGCTTGCCGTGGGCGCGGCGGTCGGCACGTATTTCGGCTTGCGCGATATTGTCGGAAAGGAAGTTGTGTCGTGGCTGTGCGTGGCGCTTGCCGCTCCGTTCGCTGCGGCGGGGTTCTTTAAATATAACGGAATGACGTTTGAGAAATTCGCTGTGGCTTTTATCCGCAGCGAGTTTTTAGCGTCCGGCAAACGGCTGTTTGAATCGGAAAACATACTTTTAAATATTTACGAGGAGGCGTTGCGAGATGCGAAAAAAGCAGGAAGCAATAAAGGCAGGAAAAAGAAAAATACCTAAGACAGTACAACAGTCCATACCGATAGATGTTGTATATAAGGACGGGATTTTTCAGTACAGCAAAATATTTTCCAAAACGTGGCGGTTTTCGGATATAAATTACGAGGTAGCGTCGCAGGCAGACCAAGAGGAAATGTTCTTGGCTCATTCGGCAATACTCAACGGTTTGCCCACCGACGCGCTTGTTAAAATAAGCTCGTACAACAGGCAGCTTGTGAACAGCGTATTCGAGCAAATGGCGCAGCCGAAAACGGGCATCGGGTTCGCGACGTACACGCGCGAACTGGAGGGACTGCTGAGCGATAAGATGGCGGAATCAAATAACATCGTTCACGATAAGTTTGTAACCGTTTCCGCGATAAAGAAAAACATAGCGGAAGCGCGTACATATTTCGCTCGCGTCGGCAGCGATTTAGCGTCGGATTTTAATAAAATATCGTCGCAGACAACCGAACTCGGCTATAAGGAGCGGCTTCGCATATTCCACGAATTTTTCAGAGGAAACGACGAGGGAGAGTTTAATTTCGATCTCAAGCAAGCGATGGCGCGCGGCGCGCATTTTAAGGACTATATCTGCCCCGACAATATTGAGTTTAAGAAAGACCATATCCGTATAGGCGATAAGTATGCGAGAGTGCTGTTTCTGAAAGAATATCCGTCGTTCCTCAAGGACGATTTACTGTCGCAGCTAACGGATTTTTCACGGAGCATGATGGTGTCCATAGACATTCAAACTATTCCCACCGCCGAAGCCGTTAAGGATATTCAAAAGAAGCTGTTAGCAATAGAAACGGATATTACAAAATGGCAGCAAAAGCAGAACATGAACAATAATTTCTCGGCAACTATCCCGTATGAACTGGAGCAGATGCGTTCGGAAACTAAAGAGTTTATGGACGACCTCACTATGCGCGATCAGAGAATGATGTTCGTTACGCTGACGCTTGTGCATATCGCGGACTCATTGGAGGAACTCGACAATGACACTGAAACGCTGATGTCGATAGGAAGAAAAGACCTGTGTAATCTTGCGGTACTCAAATATCAGCAGGAGGACGGTCTGAATACCGTTCTACCCTACGGACTTATGGAAATATGCGCGACGCGGACGCTTACGACGGAAAGCACGGCGGTGCTCATTCCGTACAAGACGCAGGAGATTATCGATAAAGACGGACTGTATTACGGCATAAACGCCATATCGCATAATCTATTGATGTGTAACAGAAAGCTGCTGCTTAACGGCAACGGCTTCATCATAGGCGTATCGGGTTCCGGTAAGTCGTTCGCGTCGAAAATGGAAATAGCTATGGCGGCGTTGTTTACTGATGATGATATTATCGTGGTAGATCCCGAACGCGAGTATGCGCCGCTTGTATCGAATCTCGGCGGCGAGATTATAAAGCTGTCGGCGTCCTCGCCCAATCATATAAACGCGATGGATATAAGCGACGACGTTGGCAGCGACGATAATCCCATTTCAATCAAGTCGGAGTTTCTTATCTCGCTGTTCGACCAGTTATTGAAGAACGGTGATGCTCGTTTCGGCGGCGGCGTAGGAGCGAAAGACCGTTCCATTATCGACCGTTGTACGATAAACGTCTACAACAGCTATTTCAACGGTAAATCGAACATTATGCCGACGCTTGCCGACTTCCGTAACGAGCTGCTCCGTCAGCCGGAACAGGAGGCGCACGATTTGGCGTTATCGCTTGAATTGTTCGCAACGGGCAGCTTGGACGCTTTCTCGCATCAGAGCAACGTAAACGTCAATAACCGAATCGCCTGTTATGATATACTCGAACTCGGCGACCAGATGAAGTCTATCGGACTGTTAATCATGCTCGATAACATAATGAACAGGGTTATGGCAAATCGCAAGCGCGGTAAGTACACGAGAGTATATATAGATGAGGCGCACCTGTTCTTTAAAAATCAGTACAGCGCGGAGTTTTTGCTCAAAGCATGGAAACGTTTCAGAAAGTACGGCGGTCTGCTGACAGGTATTACGCAGAACATCGAGGATTGTCTGAGAAACGATACGGCGCGCGGTATGCTTGCTAACAGCGAGTTTCTGCTGATGCTTAATCAAGCGCCGTCGGACCGTATCGAGCTTGCGGGACTGCTGAATATTTCGGAAACGCAGATGGGATATATAACGAACGCTCCGGCGGGACACGGACTGATTAAGGTCGGCGGCTCTATTGTACCGTTCGTAAACGATTTTCCAACGGATACAAAGCTATATAAATTGATGAGCACAAGACCGGGTGAGGAAACGGCGGCGGTTTAATCCGCCGCTGTTTCTATTAGTGGAGGTAAACATGAAAAAGAGAAAATTAAAAAAATATATCAAGAAATATTTGCGCGAGTATTTGCAGGAACCTGATGTAATAAACGCTGCGGTTGTAAGCGTTGACAATCTCAGGGGAATTGCCGCCGCGTTCGGCGAGGACGCGGCGAAGGAAGCGGAGGAAACGGTACGGAATTGTATTGCCGATGTATTAGAGGGAAACGGTAAGTATCACAAAATAACCGAGGGTGAATATATTTGCCTCGTTCAATCTGATATTCGCGGTTATGTTTCGCATCTAAAGGATTCCATAGGCTTTGCTGCGGTGGGGAAAGGTTATCCGCTTGAAGTGACGATAGAGCATAATGTGATGTAAAAATATATACGGCTCGGTATAATACTGAGCCGTATATTACCTATTTTCCGAACAAATCGCTGTGTGTGCCTGTACGCGACAGCGTCAGGACAAGTACGTCATCCTCGTATCTGTACATCAGAAGCCAATCGGGGAGAATGTGACACTCGCGATGTCCCGCCAAGCTGCCAGACAGCGCGTGATCGCGATTCTGCTCATCAAGCTTTTCGCCGTTTGCGAGCCTTGCTATGATATTTTGCAAAAGACGTATATCAAGCCCGCGCTTTATGGCGCGCTTGTAGTCTTTTTTGAATTGCGAGGTCGGTTTTACCGTAAATTTTGTTAGTCTCATTTTTCCAAATCGGCAAATAATTCATCTAAATCGGTATAACCCTTTACGGACGAATCCTTTGCAATCCTTTCAGCCTCAAGCATAGCGGCTATTGTTTCCTGATTGGGTTGGTTAAGCGATATATCGAACGGTATACGCTTTTCGCGCAGAGCCTGACGGACGAATATATTGAAAGCGGTGGAAATATTCATTCCCAATTCGCCGAACAGCGCATCAGCCTGCGATTTTAATTCGGTATCCATGCGGATGCTGATATTTGTTGTGCTTGCCATGTGTATACTCCTTTCAAGTTGATATATATATTATACGCTGTTTGCACGAAAAAATCAATACATTATACGAAAAAAAGAGGTGGTAAAGTGAAAGATGTAAAAACCAAGCCAAAAACGACGAAGCGGAAGCAATATAAACTGAAACAGTCTTTTTCGGCGCGGACACCGAAAACGGCGCAGTCGTCGCAAATTGCGGCGAGAACGACTGTTCCTCGGAGTACGGTAGATACGCTAAAACGCCAGTATGCGCAGAAGAAAGCGGAACTTCAGAAGCAGACTTCGGAGCAGTATGAAAAGCCGGAGAATTACGCGGTAGACAAGGTTGAGGACAGAGCAGAAACTTCTGTATATACCGCGGCGGACGTAATTGCGCGGACAGGGAAAAATATAAAGGAAAATATACGTCAGCGCGGAACACAGCGGGATATTCCGCCTATGCCGAATATTATGAAGGGCGCGGACACTCCGCAGCAGACGCAGCATTCGCGTATCAATCAGCCGAAAACAGCGGAATTGCCGGAGGCGAAGCCTAAGCCGCAGGAACAGGCGAAGGTAAAAATGCGCCGTGAAGCGGCGGTTAAAGCAAAAGAACAGAGAACTGCGGCGCAGGCTAATACAAAATCGATGATAAAAACTAAGGAAGAATATCTAAACATCAATCAATCACCGTCCGTAAAAGAAAATCCGAAAGCTATAAAGACAAAAGAAAGCGTCTTTCACAGCAGCGAAAAATCGGCGGCTGAATCGCCCAAGATAAAGACGCGGCAAGCTGTTTCGGAGCAAAAACAAATTGCTCCGAAAAGTGAGATTAAAACAAAAGAAAGTGTTTTAGCTCACAGTAACAGCGTAAAGGCTGAATCTGCCAAACCGATGCCAAAATCTGCACCTGTTCGCGAGGCTGCGCCAACAGCGGAATCATTACCGAAATCGACAGAACCGCCTATGAAAATAAAGACAAAGGACGAGTATTTAAAGCTCAAATCCGAGCCGATGCAGAACATGCCGGACTCAAGCTGTAAATTGAAGCCGCCTTTTCAGGCGAAACCCTTGCCGACGGTCTGGGTAAAAGAAGCGGAGCAGAAGCAAATGTCCGTCGATAAAACGCAAATCGCTCGTCGGAAGTATGTGCAAAATAAGCTGAAAGCACAGTCGGAGGCGGCGAAGAATACTATTCCACCATCGGAATCGCAAACAATTCTTATGCCGGACGTTGGTTATTCACCGGAAGCGGCTACTGTGCCCGATATGATGATTTCTGCGGACTCAAGCGCAATTCCGAAACAGAAGCCCACGTTGGAGAAATTGATTAAGACGAAAAAGACCGACATCAAAACCCGTGGCAGCTCTATCCGTTCACATAATGGAATGAATATCAAGGCAAGACCCGCGGAGCTTGATAGTCCGCATATCATAACCGCCGATAAGCGTAGCATAAAGAGCAAGCCGAAAGGCATAACAAATATTGTAAGAAACAAAACGGAGCATATAAAAGCGTCGATTTCCAAGCCTACCCGCGCAGTAAAGACTGCAAATCGCAGTATCAAATCCGCAAAAACGGCGGCGAAGAAAAAAGAACAGCAGTTTGCCAGGAAAGCCGCGAAGCAAGCGGCAGTGCGAGCGCGCGACGCTGCGAAGAAATCCGCACAGGCGGTAAAGGCGGGAGTGCAATATGCCGTCAGAGCGGCAAAGGCTATTGCTTCGGCGGCGTTGGGTATAGCGCGTGCGGCGTTATCCGCAATATCGGCTATGGGCGGCATTGCGGTATTGGTGACGGTGCTTATTATCGTAATCATCATCGCGGCTATCGCGGCAAGTCCGTTCGGGATATTCTTTTCGGAGGAAGCGAACGATGTCGGCACAATTCCGCTGTCTCAGATAATAGCCGAGTATAACGTGGAACTGACGCAGGAGGTAGAGGATATAGAGTTATCCGTTCCGCATACAGACGTAAATGTTACCGATAATCAGACGAATACCAATGTTGTAATAGCCGTATTTGCCGCTAAAACCGCCGGAACGGAGGACAATACCGCGACCGACGTTGTTGTATTTGATGCTGAAAAGGCCGAGAAACTAAAAGAATTTTTCCGTGCCGCAAACATCGTAGAATATACAGTCGAGCCATACGGGGACACAGGCAGCCGCTTGAATATAACGATAACGGGTAAAACAAAAGAGGAACTGATGGACTGCTTTGAACTTACCGACAAACAGCGCGAAGCGGTTGAAACGCTGCTTGAACACGGTGACGTGCTTACATCGTCAAGCCACAGTCTTGCGGTGACGGACGCGAATGTTCAGGCAATTATAGAGGGATTGCCCGCGTCACTTCCGCAGAAGCGAAAAGACGTTGTAAAGAACGCCGCGTCGCTCGTCGGCAAGGTCAATTACTTCTGGGGCGGCAAGTCGAGCGCGATCGGCTGGGACAGCGCGTGGGGTACTATGCAGCGAGTGACCGCCGCAGGCAGTCCGTCGTCGGGAACGATACGCGCATACGGTCTTGACTGCTCCGGCTTTGTAACATGGGCATTCAACAACAGCGGTATGGGATACGCAGTCGGACACGGCACATACGGTCAGCGCGACGCGAGCATCCAAGTATCCGAATCCACTGTACAGGCGGGCGATTTATGCTTCCTGTCGAGTTACAGCCACGTCGGAATCGTCGTAGGAAAAAATACGGACGGAAATATTCTCGTTATCCACTGCTCATCGAGCGCGAATAACGTCGTGCTGTCCACGGCGGCGAGCGTGGGATTTACAGTGTTCCGCAGACCGCTGTGCTATTAAAGCGCGGCATTGTACCACAAGAAAACGCATTTGTCAAATTTTTTTGAAAATACTTTAAAATTTGATAAAAGTGAATATCTCTGATACAATTTATTTAGAAATAAATTATGGAAAGGGGTTTTCACAATGAAAAAATTTATTACATTCACTTTAGTTGTCGCGATGACGCTCATGACCGCGACAACAGCGTTTGCGACGGCGATTCCTCGCGAATCCGCTCCCGCGAACGCAACGGAGGAAGCAATCCAAATCACGGAAAGCATTATCGGCGGGATTCTCGACGAAGTGGAAAACGGAACGGCTGAGTATTCCATCGGCAGGGCGAACGCGCTTGTAAGAAAGGCGGTTATCGCAAAGGAAACGGGTGGATACGGCTACAGAGTTATGTCGGCTATCGTGAGAAACGCAATCCGCACAATTCGCGATATGCACCTGCGACCTGAGTTGTATCAATCGGAAACGGAGCGGTTAAAGGTGCTGCTCTCGGACGTAATAGCCGAGGTTGAGAACGGTCTGGACTATGACGAAGCTAAAAAAGAAGCGTACATACTTATTTACAAATCCGTCAATCCGTCGTTCAATCCCGATGAGCAGTTTTCAATCGACACCTGCTACCGCGATATGCCCGTAGTGGATATGGCAACGTTCACAGTGGCGCGACGGCTGTTACTGGGGGCGCAGAGCAAAAACGCAAAATAGAATAACGTCATGTGATACAAATACAGCGTGAAGTCAAACGGCTTCACGCTGTTGTTTTGAACTTATCACGGCATAATGAGACAATGTTTCAAATAATTTTTAATTATAGGATATTCTATCATTATATCTATCTATGCGTATATTTATGCGGTTTTATGGATTTTAGCCATATAAAATAACCGCACTGTTATTATATCATATAGTAACACGGAAATCAAGATTTTAAGACGATTTTTATGTTTTTTCTGATTAAAAGTCCGTCAAATAAACAGTCAATATTTTATGAGGAGGATTTTAAAATGCCAAGAACGGGAGAAAATATCTATAAAAGAAAAGATGGAAGATATGAAGGGCGTTATATTAAAGGCTATGATATTAACGGTAAAGCGAAATTAGGTTACGTTTATGCCCGAACTTATACGGAAGTTAAAGATAAGCTCGCTCAATGCCGCATAAGTGCGCGGAATGATATAAAGCCTGTTGATTCGAATATGCTGTTGACAGATTGGATAAGACAATGGATAGAATCTCAGAAACAAATTAAATTAACGACAAAAACAATGTATTACTCACATCTCGAGAATCATATTGAAAGCAATATAGGGAAAACACAGTTGAAAAGATTAAATGAAGATATAGTCCAAGCTTTTGTTGATTATTTAACAGCAAGATACTCCCCAAAAAGTGTTCACGCCATTTTTTCTATGTTGAGGTTGGCGCTGTCGGAAGCTCATCGCCGGAGGTATATTGCCGATATATATTCATCAATCAAGCTGCCGAAGGTGCGTCAAAAGGAAGTTCGTGTCTTAACGGCAGGTGAACAAAAACGGCTTGAAAAGGTTATATTTGAAAGCAATAATCAATATGATATAGGAATACTACTCTGCTTGTATACAGGTATCCGCATTGGGGAGTTATGCGCTTTAAAATGGGAGAATATCAATCTTACCGATGCGATTATAACAATAAATAAGACGGTTCAGCGCGTTAAAAACACGGATAACAAAACAAAAACAAGAATAAATTTTGATACTCCGAAAAGCCAATCATCATCACGTATAATTCCCATACCACAGTTTTTGGTAAACATATTGGCAAAATATAAACGTAATGACGGGTATATATTACGAGAAAACGGTAAATTCACCGACACACGCAATATAAGTCGAAGATTTAAGCAGCTTTTAAAGACTGCTGATATCAGAGATATGAATTATCACTGCCTACGGCATACATTTTCATCACGCGCCTTGGAGCTTGGTTTTGACGCAAAAACCTTAAGTGAAATATTGGGGCATTCAAGCGTAACCACGACTTTGAATTTGTATGCTCATGCTTTACCGGAGCATAAGAGAAAAGAGATGGAAAAACTGAATATGCTATATGAAAGTCCGTCAGATCAAATCGTCAACTGAACGCAAATCTTAGAAAATAGCGAGAGAAGCGATATAATGTCATATAATTAAAAATTATATGACATTATATCGGTTTGGAAAAATAAACCGTCATACTTTAATAAAATTATATGTTGAACTCAAGGAGGGAAATATATGCGTAGGAGTAATGAATATTTGGATAGATTGATTCAAGAGTTTATCACTGCAGCTGACGAAAAGAATTTTACATCTATGAGTGAAATCTATAATGAAATTGCAGGATTAGAAAATATACAGTATGATGAATTAAATATATTTTTCTCGGAATTAGAAGAAAACCATTCAATAAAACTTCCTTACAAGATAAAAGGCTTGGAAGGTAAGGATATACTGTGTGCTGTCGTATATAAAAAAAACAACTGTCTTGAGCTATATTATACATCCCTTGATTTAGAGGACTGGCAAAGGAAGTTTATGAAAGATGATGCTTCCGCTATATGCACCGAAGTTTCCGTTACATCCTCGGACAGAATAGAAATAGATAAAGAAATACAGCAAATGTTAGAGATGAATATTGGCGATATAATCGTTGTGCATATATCTGACAGTATTGTTATAAGCAAACTGTGTATAGATGATTTTAAATTTTTAATTTAACTGCGAATTTTATATATTTTTTACTTGAAAATATTCGCAATATGGAATATAATAAAGGCAGGTGATAATAACATGGACAGTTATAAAGATACCGCACAGCTTTGCAGTGCGGCAGAAATGGCGGTCAAATGGGGGATTTCTCGTCGAAGAGTACAAATATTTTGTGCGGAAGGACGAGTAGAGGGGGCAGTAAAAATAGGCTCTACATGGATAATTCCCTCAAATGCGAGAAAACCGGAAGATCCCCGAAGAAAAAAAAGCTAAATGTTACGGTAAACTTTCAGTTACGTTACGACACTTGTTTGGTGGGGATTTATAAAAATATTGGAGGGTGGTTATATTGGTAATATATCTTACTGCATCGCGGCAAGATGAACCGTTCGATTTTGAATACATATATCAAAAATATAAAAACATGGTATGGAAGCAGATAAAAAACTCAACCATAACTGATATATCTTTACAAGAAGAAATAATGCAGGATGTATTTGTAAAGCTCTATTTGACTTTGGGAAGATTTCAAAGTGAACGCGCCATTACGAGATGGATCCAATTGGTAACCAAAAGTACAATTATAGATTCCGGCATGAAAGCTGCGACTTATGAAAAGCATATACGTATTATTTTAGACGATGAAGAAATATTTGACAGTTGTATCAATATTTTGGAAAATGCACCACTGGATGAATTGGTCAAGAAAGAAGCTGCGGGAGAACTCGTGAATGAATTATGCAAATTAAAACCGATACATTTTGAAGTGATTATACTGTACTATTATTCGGAATTTTCCGTAAAAGAAATCGCGGAAAGACTACACATATCTGAGAATACAATATATTCAAGATTAAGCAGAGCACGGTCAATACTTTATGAAAACATAAGCGATTCTCTTAAAGAATATTTTTTGAACGGAGGTGTGTCATATGAAAGATAGGAATGAAAAACACGAGAAAATCAGGAACATATTTGATGAAATAATAAAAGAAAGTGTGAAAATATATATGGATACGGAAGATGACACACCTATTCCGAGCGATGATGAAATTATGAAAGGCGGATATTCATTGCCGCCGGACAATATGTATGACAGAATCATTAACTCCTGCAAAGCATATGACAATATCAAAAGTAACAGACATAAACATAAAAAAATTACGTGGAAAAAGGTTCTGATTATTGCGGCGGTGATAGTAATAACACTGGCAATGATGTTGAACGTAAATGCAGTAAAAGTGTACATTTTTCATATTTTTAACCAACTGACAACTGACACTATCAAATTAAGAAAAGGAAATAAGAGTGATATTGAGGAATATACTGTTGAAAATGATAAAGCATATTTAAAAGTTGAGAAACATCTGGGAATAGAATTTCAAAAACCTTATTATTTACCTGATGAAATGACTCTTGAAAAAATAAATATTGTTGACGATAACTGCGCAAAGGCAAATTATTCTGACAATTACGGCAATATTATCAACCTAGAAATAAACAAAATCAACCAAGAAGAGATGTCAAGTGAATCTATTGACACAAAATATAGCGAAGCATCAATGAAAACGATAAACGGGAAGCAAATATACATATATTATTACACTCGTGACGATGCGGAAAAATGGATAAATGCTATATGGAGTGATGACAATGTGCTTTATGAAATAAAGACAAACATTGAACAAGGATTGCTTGATAAAGTTATAGAAGGCTTTCAATATTAAAAAAAAATTATATGCAATATAACATTTATTGCATATAATTTTTTTTGTAAAAAAACGAAAAAATGACAAAAAAATTTACGTTCCCCGTTTATATGAAGTAGAGGGGATAGAATATCCATTTTGGAAAGGAGAGGGGTTCGTTGAAAAAGATAAAATGCTTGTGCATTGCTTTGGCGGTATTGTTATTTACGCATGGAACAGCAATGGCATCCAATATTGTAGCCACATGTGAAACGGATGTTCAGTCTATACAATCAAGTTTTAACAATGGCATTCAACCGTATGGTTTATATTTGCATTGCGGAGGCTGCAGTATAAAACCTGGCGGTAGTAACAGGGTTGTTGTTAATGGCTATACGGAAGCTTACGAGAGTTCAAGCGAGGTGACTGTAAAATTGACCGTTTATCAAGAGATAGGAACTGGAGTTTGGAAATCAGTGTGGTCGGATACGGTTTATGGCTATAATACTGATTATACTCGATTTAGATCGAGAACTGTATGGGTTGAATCTGGGCACAAATATAAGGTTGAAGGCGAACATACAGTGAAGAATAATGGACGCACGGAAACCACATATTCAGAAACAGATGGTGTAAGCATATAATAGGTTAAGTTTTATTGAGAAATCATGTGGAGGATTTTTTGTTCCCTCTATCCGATATATGATTTCTCATAAAACCATGTAGTTTGATAAGCTAGAATAAGAAGAAAAGAGGTCTTAGAATGAGAAAATTTTACAAATTAAAGATTTTAAATCTGGGAATAGCGCTTTCTATTCTGCTCAATGCGGGATTTAATCCCGTTATGGCGTCGGAGACTTTGAATGAGTTTTCCGGAGAAAACATAACCGTGGCAGCGGAGCAAAATCAAGAGGATTCGTCAATGTTCAGTGAGCCGGTCGATTCGGCTGTATTTGAGGATTTATCGGATTCTATACTGAATTCAGACCAAGAAAGTGAATATATAGAAACTAATTCACGTTTAATTGTGAAATACCTTGACGAGAACGGCAATAAGGTTGATGATGTAAATAAGATTTACATTAACCCGACCATGGACGCTGTAATTGTGGAGCCTGATACTGACATTGACTCATATACAGAGAGTCTATTGGCTGAAAATGATAATATTGAGTATGTTCAGCCGGATTATCAGTTTATATTGTGTGATAATACAAGTGAAACAGACGGCGAAAGCGACCTGACAGATACGGCTGATGAAAACACGAAAAATATAAATGAAAGCATTCCCATCGTTGATACATCAACAGAAACGGAAACGGAAGTTCCCGCTTTAGCACCCGAAGAAGATGTAGTTGTCGCGGTTATTGATTCCGGTATTGATATTGAACATGAGGCAATCAAAGACAGCATATTTATAAACGACAATGAAACAGTTGATAACGAAGATTCCGATAATAACGGATATGTTGATGATGTTTCCGGTTGGGATTTTGTTAACAATAGCCCTTTGTCATATGAGCATACTCAAATTGTCGAGTACAGCCATGGAACTCATATTGCAGGCATTATCGCAGGCAGTGCTGATGAAATTCAAGGAGCACATTCTAACGCCAAGATACTTCCGCTGAAAGCATTTGACAGCGGATGCGGATATACAAGTGATATTATCAGAGCAATAAATTATGCGGAAGAAATCGGAGCAGACATTGTAAATTGCAGTTTCAGCTCAAACGAAGACAACAGAGCATTGCAAGAAATCATTTCGAATTCTTCTATGATATTTGTATGTGCGGCGGGAAACCAGTCTCAGAATATAGATGAATGTCCTGTCTATCCGGCATCATATGATTCGGAAAATGTGATATCCGTTGCAGCGACAGATAATGATAATAATCTGGCATATTTCTCCAATTACGGAAATACGGTTGATTTAGCTGCAAATGGCTGTAGCATATTATCTTCAGTTCCCGAAAATGAATATGGTAACAGTTCTGGAACATCATCTGCCGCAGCATATGTCAGCGAGATTATTTCAGAAATCTTATCAGAAAGACGTGAAGATTCTATTTTTGATATAAAAGAACGGATTTTAAGTAGCACAGACACAGCATTATTAATAAATGGTAAAGAGTTTAATACGAAAAATATAGAAACTAAAACGTATATATCAAGCGAAAATTCCATGTCAGAAATAACTCCTGAATGTATAAATCAGATTTCAGCAGGTGGATATCATTCTGCAATAATGGTTAATAATGATGTATACCTTTTTGGTAGTTTATCAGCAATTGATGGAAATTACTATTGGGGGGAAGATGACCTTACAGCTCCAGGTGCTAAAATGTTTGGTGTAAAGCCGCCATATGGCACTTCTACATCGTTTGTTGTCAAAAAAATAAGCACACGAGGCGACCACAACCTCATATTATTGAGCGATGGTACTGTACGCTCTATTGGAGCAAACCAATACGGTCAGTTGGGCGTTGGTTATGTTAATGGTTATATTGCTGACGGTTATGAATCTACTTGGCAAGTATTAGGCTTGAGCAATATTGTAGATATAGCCGCTGGACACCAATTTTCAATGGCATTAGATTCAAGCGGACGAGTATATGCATGGGGAAATAATAAGGATGGACAAGTAGGAAATAATAATTCATATGCTTTTTTTACCACTCCTCAACTTGTAAGTGGTTTAACTGATGTTAAAAGTATAAGTGCGGGACACTATCATGCTTTAGCGCAAAAAGCTGACGGAAGCATATACGGTTGGGGACGTGCTTATAATGGTGCTTTAGGTGAGTTGCCAAATGAAAAATACTATTCACCACATGAATTAAATATTTCTGATGTGAAAAAGATTATCGCTGGAACAGATAATAGTTTTTTTATAAAATCCGATAAAACAGTATATGCGTATGGTCTTAATATGTTTGGGCAACTCGGTGATGGTACAATAAGTAAAAGAACTGCTCTTACTAAAATAAACATTGATAATGTTGCAGACATTTCATCTAATTTATCAACTGTATTTTTAAAGGAAGACGGCTCTGCCTATGGCTGTGGTTCAAATGCATATGGACAACTTGGTGTTGGTTATACTTTGACCAACGAAAGAAATATTATGCATATACCAGGAACATATACTGCTGTATCAGTGGGAGGTAATCATACATTATTTTTGAGTGAAAACGGAGTATATTCAGCTGGTAGAAATCAGCATAAACAATGTGGATTTGACAATATTGATTCCAATTATATAACTCCAACTTTAATAGATGCCTTTGGCAATAAGCCAGCAACTGATGATGGAATCACAATAGAAAAAAATGTTGAACTTGTTTCTGGAGAACCATATACATTTGCAGTAACGATCTCTAATATGGAAAATTTATATAATAAAATTTTTATCGTATCGTACGACAGCACAAAACTAAGTTTAGAGGACGTATGTGCTCAAACATGGGAAAAGGATATGTCAACAGGCAAAGCTGCTGATACCGATATAACAATATTATCGAAAACATTATCGCAGATTCAATTTAAGGTTAATAAGACAGGATTAACATCAGGGACAGTAAATCTAATAGGCTTTAAGGCATTATCAACGGGAACAACCAGTATCAAGGTCGAGGTCAAATAATATTACAAAAAAAACGCTAAGAAAGGAAAAAATTATGAGTAAGATAAAAAAGATAATTGCTTCGCTGCTGACAATTTCGATGTTTTTGCCCAGTATCGCATATGCGGGAGAAATTGCTGATTCGGAAGTTACAGGCAATGAAATTGAGTTCGCAATATCGTATGGGGCAGATAAAGCGAAAAATATTTTTTCTGAAATGTTTTCCGGCGCGGGTGAGGAAGATGACAACGATGCTGAATATAAAGAGGAGTATGTAAATCCGGGCGCGGAGTTGAACGGAAAAGATATTAAAGATTTATATGATTTAGGATTCTCTATGTTGGACATTTCAAATGCCATCAAGCTTTCTGAAAAGTGTGACAAAACACCATATGAAATACTGAAAATAAAAGGGTCGCGCACGGAAATTGCTCAGCAGCAAATTGCATTAATGGCGGAAGATGATAAAATCGAAAGTCCATCTCAAGAAATGACATGGCAACAGGTGAAAGAAGAATTAAATTTGTCGGAAAATATTGAGGTAAATGAAAATTCGGAAATAATGTATGATGGAGAACCTGATGATATTGAGACAGTGTTCAATCAATTAGGACTAGACGATTTATTGTTGAAAAACGGTCTGAGTGAATCCGAAATAGTCGAAGCAAAGGAAAGCGGCGTTATTGAAAATTCAGATAATTTGGATGCTGATATTAGTGAAGACTGGGCTGAAGAAAATAATCCTCCCGTTATTCTCAAAAGTATTCCGAATAATAACAAAGAAATATCTTTAACTGCGTCAACTGATAACGATGACATTATAACCACATATAATGGTTCAATATATCCTACAGCAAAATACGATAATGAAAAAACAAGTGGATACACCATAAAAACAGGCTATGATATTAATCCGGTCAGCGGAAATCTTACTGTGGTTGAAAATGACCTTAGTTTAAAGGGTATCAATGGTTTAGATTTAAACTTAAACAGAGTATATAGTTCAGAAAGAGCTAATATGCTTGATGCAGGTGTTGCATTATCTGATAATTATCAAAATCGTAAAATAGGATATTTTAGAGTTTACGCAGTTGCAGATATAAAAATAACATACAGAGAGAGCACAACAAACGGAAGTACACCAAGCGCTGCTACCAACTCTTATTCGGTTACATTGCTACCACCGCAGCAGTACGGAAATTATTATATATATAGTGCAGTAGAGCACCAATATGTAGATGAACAAATAGAGAGAGGGAATATCTCCGGCTTGTTCGAACACACCTCAGATGTTAATCAAGCAAAACAAGATGTCGGCAATGGAAAATACGATAAGACTATTTCATTTAGTCATGGAAAAATCAAAGAAATCTCTATACTAGTTGATGATAACAATATCACTAAAGAAGAGGTTTATGTAACAATTCCGGAGATTCCTTACTATACAACAGAAAAATTGATCAATAAGACAAAAAGCTTCTCTGATTTAGGTGTGGGCTGGGAATTTGATTTTCCATATATAGAAATCAAAGATGAACAGAGATATGTTGATAGTGAGTTAGAATATGAACCATATGAATATCTTCATTATGGAACTAAAGGTACTTGGTGTTATGAACGAGGTGCTAGTTATTCAAATCTTGTTGGGTATAAACTAAAAGATATGCAGCTAACATATTATGGCGGTAAATTTGATGGTCGTTCAACAGGATATTTGTTAACAGAATCAGACGGTAAAAAGTATTACTTTGGCACTAATGGAGAATTACTTGGTATTGAAGACAGATTTGGTAATAAAATTCGTTTTTATTATGGGAAAAATATTCACAGCTACTATGTACTGAATAAGATAATAGACAGTGTCGGGCGAGAGATCACATTTGACTATAATAGAAAAGAAACCGCTCAAGGCTGGAGTCAGTTGGCGCAAGAATATGTTACTTACGACAGATATTTTATAGATATTACTATAAAGGAGCCAAAGACAAACACTATAAAAACTATCACATATGCTAAGGATAAAATACTTAACGTAGGATTAACTCGTACAGATATTGACGGCGAAGAATATATTGTTGATGTAACGGATGGTCTTTATTTTCAACCTAATCCTTGCTTATATAATCTAACTTTGGTTACGGACTCAGAAGGATTATCAACAAAATATACTTATAGCAATACCTATGGCATGATTTCTTTAACAGATAAGAACATAAAGATGCATGGAACTGAAATTCCATATTCATATATGTCTTCAGTAGTATATCCTACAGGTGCTACATATAATTTCAACCAAATGTCAATAACAGATAATTTTGGTACAGATGGAATTAGAGAATATCCATCATACACAAGTGCAATCTTAAGAAATTATTATTACAATGATGAAACTAATAAAATTAGTAATAATACGGTTGGCGTTGAAAATATTACTCATGAAATATCCGTAAAAGATAAAACCAGTAATGCACGGGATATTAAAACACCGTCGGGATATCCTCACTACAGAAATATAACAGAGATACCATATGACGTAAAATTTGTTGTCGGCATAGAAAGAAGGAATATAAATGCAAGATCCATTGATGATAAAGTATTGACAACCAATTCGTACATTTACCAGAATGATGAGATATTACTATCCGAAGCTACCGTTGAAGCTATAAAAAAACAAACGGTTAACGACATAACTTCTTATCCGGCATATGATAGAACTACAACATCATATACATATGATAAAAGGAATCTATGCACTAAACAACAAAGAAAAACATTCTCTGACCCTGAAAGCAAAAGCCACACGCAATTCGTCGAAACAAGTGTTCAACGAACATACGATGATTGGGGAAATGTTTTGACAGAAACAATCAATAATGATAATGATAGAAAAGTTACATATACATATGATTCCTCATATCATTATCCGATTAAAAAGTCGTATAAGAGCGAATCGGGCAAAAGCATTATAGAAAACTATACTCCGAGCAGTAACCACAAGACTATAACGGAAAGCACAGTATTGGAAAATAACAGCACAAAGAAAAAGTCAACATACGAGTATGATTCATATGGCAATGTAACAAAAGTAAATCAATATGGTGTAAACGGTAATATGAGCCAGTATGCCACAGTATCGTTTGCGTATGCAGATAGTAATAATGTCATATCTAACGCTTATATTACATCAGCTAAAGAATCAGATTTGAAAGATGCTAACGGAAACGCAGTAAGCGCCGTTCAGCATAGCTATGTTTATGACTGTTGGGGCAACGTAATTAAAGAAACGGACAGCAACGGTAATATTTACAGCTATGAATATGATAAAAATAACCGATTAACCAAAACAACAAATCCCGATGACAGCTACAGAACATACACCTATACTGTTCAGTTTGACCGGACAAATGTAATCGTAAAAAACCAAGTCGCAGTGAGAAATGAAAATGGTAAAACAATTAGGTATGATTATGACAGCGTTGGCAATTTGAGTTCTGAATATAACGTATCTGACGATAAAAAAATAACATCACACGAATATGCGTTTGCAAACGGACAGGATATTGTACAGACATATAGTGACGTAGACAACAACTCAAAAACAGTAACTTCATTTGATGCTTTGGGAAGAAAAACATCAAGCGAGGTCATAGATAATAGCGGTAAAACTTTATCCAAACAAACTTATGAGTACGAAGTGCTGCCCACCGAAAAGCAATTTAAGGTTACAACAACCGTTATTGGAGATACGGAAGCCCAAAACACTAAGAATATACAGTATTCCGATATATACGGCAACGTAGTCAAAGAAGATGTTCAATATAAGGAAAACGGCGTAAATAAGTCAGCTGTCACTACATACACATATGACTATCTCGGCAATGTGAAAACCGTCCGCGAGCCGCGAGCTGCCGATGAGGGCTGGAGTTCAACCGTATATTCGGCGAAATATGAGTATGACGCGGTGGGAAATGTCACCAAGGAAACAGACGTTAACGGCTACAGTATTACAAACACCTATGACGGGTTGGGAAATCTGATAACGGTTAAGGATAAAAACGGAAATGTAACCACAAACACCTATGATAATCTCGGCAGACTGATTCAGGAACAGATTCCTTTCCAAAAGAACGGTACAAGCACGGTATATTCGACAAATAAATATTATTATGACGGAAACGGCAATCTTACAAAGTCTCAGACAGCGAATAATGCCGTTGGTTCGAGCGCGTCGTACACGACGACGGAGTACACGTATAACTGGCAGAACCAGCCGACTAAGGTAAGCACTTTCGATGGAAGCGATGTTGCCGACTGCGTGCAGTATTATTATGACAGCGTTGGTAACGTGCTCAGAATGTACACAGGTGATGTAGATGCTCTTAAAATCACGGAACTGGATAAAGTCAGCGGTTCGAGCAATTACGCTGTTACTAAATATGCGTATGACAGCATGAACAGGTGTACATCGCAGACAGACGCTTTGGGACAGAGGGTTACAAACACTTACGACATCAACGGCAATCTCATAAAAACCGTTGACAGAAACGGATACACGTTAACATATAACTATGACGGTTTAAATCAGCTTACGAAAAAGAGTTCGAGCAAATCAAGCGATGATACCTACACGTATACATATAATATGAAAGGCAATCGTACAAGCATGACGGGCGGTGGCGTAACTACTACGTCCACCTATGACGGTCTTGGAAGATTACTCAAAGAAAGCTTGACAGACGGCAGCGTTAAGGAGTATAATTATGATATAAACGGCAACCGTAAGAGCTTTAAGCTCACAAAAGGCGGTACGGTTCAATATACGCTTACCTATGACTACGATAAAACGAATCAGCTTACAAAGGTATATGAGAACGGCACTGTAAAGGCTGCGTACACATACAATCCCGACGGAACGCTGAAAAAGTCCTCATACGGCAGTCAGACAACAGACTACAGTTATAACCTTGCAAGTCTGCTTACCGAAGTAAATAACGCGAACGGCAGTACGCAGATTTCCAAGTACAGTTATACATATTATGTAGACGGAAACCAAGAGAGTAAAACAGAGAGCGTTGCGGGAGTAAGCAAAGGTACGACAAATTACACCTATGACGGTGTCAATCGTCTTGTCAAGGAGCAAACGCCGGATAATACATACAGCTATCAGTATGACATTTATGGCAACAGAAGTCAGCTGAGCGTTACGGGAAATGAAAACTATACTACAAGTTATACATATGACAAGAACAATCGTCTTAGAAATCAGACCAAAAAATTAAATGAATCTTCGGAAACAACCGATTTTTGGTATGACCCGAACGGCAACCAGATTTCAAGTATGACAACCACAGCAAGCAGTACCGGCGCACCGAGCATGGGCGTAGAACCTGCGGGCGGCGCTACGAACAGCTACAGCGAATACGACAGTTGGAATCAGCTCACAAGAACGATGCAAAACGGCAAGACAACAAGTTACACCTACAACGGCGACGGACTGCGTATGAGCAAAACGGTTGACGGAGTAACCACAAGCCATATTTGGGACGGAACGAATATAGCGGGTGATGTTACAAACGGTACGGTAACGAAGTATATCCGCGGAATACAGCTTATTTCGTCAAAGAAGGGCAGCAACGAAAGCTTCTATACCTATAACGGACACGGCGATGTTGTGCAACTTACCAATAGCAGCGGAAATATAACAAAGCAGTATAGCTATGATGCTTTTGGTGTTGAGATAAACAAGGCTGATAATGATACAAATCCGTTCAGATATTGTGGTGAGTATTATGATACTGAAACGGACAGCACCTACCTTAGAGCAAGATATTACAAACCTGTAACAGGACGTTTTATCAGCGAAGACCCTGCGCGGGACGGATTGAATTGGTATGCTTATTGCGGGAATAATCCGGTTATATTTGTTGACCCGCGGGGAATGAGTTATGATGAGATTATTTATGCATTAGATGATATATACTATGCCAGAAATATTATGGAATGTTATGCGTCATATACAGTAGAATTTGAAGATGCATATGATATAGCTATGAATGCAAAAGCAATAATTGCTAACGAAGTAGAGTATTATGAAAACTGGGGTGGAATAGCAGATGCTTTAAATTCTATTGTAAATGGGGATAATAATAGTTTAGATAAAATCTACAACGCCATAGAATACGTAAAAGGGGCAAAAATTATAGCACATAGACGAGATGTTATCGATGAAATTGCTTACTTTACTATTTCTACCATGACCATAGCAGCATTCATAAAAGGTGGAAGAGTATTAGGAAATATAGCTGATACAAATAGCACTTTGTTCAATTTTTCAGAAACTGCTGCTAAGCATATGAGCGAAGCTGGAAGATATGTGCCTATACAAATATTGCAGCAAGCAATTGAATATGGCGAGTCTATACCAGACCCACAAGGGTCTAATGCGTATATGTACTATATCTCTATGATAAAAAATGGAAAAGAATATACACTGGAAGTATTATATGATATAGTTTCAAATACAATCTACCATTTTAAATATTGGAGATAGTTTTAAACTGATACAGGAGGTTTGTTGGAATGATGGAAGAATATAGACTTAGCAAAAATAATGATGGGGATAATTTTATAATTCGTAACATTAGTATTTCTCTTGAGGATAAAAAGAGAGGTAATAAGTTTAATACAGAATTTGAGATTGATGTAGTTTCCCATAATTATTGTGGCAAAAGTTTATTTATTGTTGATTTTAATGATATATATATATTTGCTGAATGTTTATATAAATTGAACAAAACGCTGAGTGGCACAGCATTAATTAAAGATTTATCACTTGGATCACAAGTTATATTTTCTATAAATAGATTAGGTAGAATATCAATTGAGGGGGATTTATATAGTGAACATAAAGAGCAATTATTGAAGTTTAACTTTGATATAGACCAAACTTACATTAACGATATTGCGAATAATCTTTATAGAGACTTAACGGAATGGCATAATAAAATACATAAATGTTAATGACAGTATATACATTTTTATTGACAAGTCTGTTTAATAGTCATTGATTTGATAGGAGGAGGTCACGGAATCACCCGTGACCTTCTTTATTGTTCAAATACTATCGCGCAACATTAACCAACCATTTAGATTCCGGCAGCCGTAACTGTTTCATGCCAATATTCCTGATACCGAGCCGAACCTATAGCAATCCAACAAAATACCACCAAAGCTTGACAAAAGAGGTATAATAAAGATAGAGGTGGTAAAAATGCTGCATAACGAAGCAGGGGAATTATTAGTAGAAGCATATGAAAGGACTCATAATGCCAAAGAAGTGGCGGAATGTTACTCGGTTGATGAAAGTATTGTATATCGTCTTGAACGTCAGAAAAAAGCAACGGGATCCGTTAAACTGCGCACAAATCAGCGGGGAAGGAAACCCCTGCTTTCGGAAGATGCTTTGTCAGCAATAAGCAAAACAATACAGGAACGTCCGGATATAACTATTGACGAAATAATTGAAAAGCTTGATCTGCACGTCACAAACGAAACTGTACGCAAAGCAGTGATAAAAATGGGATATGTCCGAAAGAAAAAATCTCTTCACGCCACCGAGCGTGAACGTTCCCGATGTAGCAGAACAGAGAAAGGAATGGAGTAAAACTATTTCCGAATTTGACGAAAACAGTCTTGTTTATCTCGATGAAAGCGGTGTAAATACCGATATGACAAGAATTTACGGACGCAGTCTCGGCGGAACTCGCTGTATTGACCATGCGCCGTTAAACACACCGAAGAACACAACGATTTTGTCATCTGTACGTCTTAACGGAAAAACAGCGTATACGACTTATTCGGGAGGAACAACAAAAGAAAAATTTGTTGATTATCTTGAAAATGTTCTGATACCGACTCTTAAGGACGGTGATGTGCTCATTATGGATAATATGCGATCTCATCACGTTAAAGAAGTTGCCGAAACGGTAAGTAAATCGAATAAAAATCTGACAATACTGTATCTTCCGCCTTACAGTCCTGATTTTAACCCTATTGAAATGATGTGGTCGAAAATCAAGGCTATCCTCCGAAAATTAAAAATCAGGGATAACGAAAAATTGCCTTTGGCTGTTAAATATGCTTTTAACTGCATTTCTGTTTCTGATTGCTTGGGATGGTTTTCTGCGGTCACTGGCAGGTATTAATTTGTTGGAGTGCTATAGTCAAGAGCGTCGCAACATTTATTGGGTTATAAGACTCGGATTATGTTATTTTGATAATTCACGTTAGGAAAAGCGGGGTTTTACGTCATACTATATTAATTTAGTATATAATTTTAGTAAACTAGAATTACAGATATTCATCAATCGCATTTTTTCCTTAGTATATATTTTATTGCGAATTACGAGAAGGATGATATGGTTTTTGCACTGTTCTTGCGCAAAAATTTGTAAAATATGACAAAAACAAACAACTAATCCGTTTATATATTAATAGAAGGGGATATTATACGATATTCAATTTAATGAGGAGTTGATTTTATGACAGAAGAAGAAATAATAAAAATGGTGATAGACGAGATCATCGAGTGCAGACTGGACGAGCTACGGGAAACGCACAATGAGGCGTATGATAAACTAAATGTCGAAATCGCAAAGTTGAGCGGTCAAATGCAAGCCATATTAGACGAGCTTCCCGCTGCAAGCGCGGAGGTTATAAACGGCTATATCGCCAAAACCTCCGCGCTGGCAGACAAGGACTGCGCGTATTTGTACGAGCAGGGCGCGATAGACTGTGTGCGACTGTTAAAAAAATTAGGCGTTTTATAACGCTCACTCATTTAAGGGATTCCCGCACAGCGGCGGCAACGGAGCGGACGGTGCGCTCATCGCACATATGCAGCATATTTATAAGCTCATCAAGCGCGGCGTCCTGTTTTGTTGCCGCCCTGCGTTCGGGGTAGAATATTGTGTCGGCGGGAATGTTTAGCAGACGGATAATTTTATACAGCCGCTTATAGCCGGGCTTCTTATGTTCATTTTCGATCGCCATTATGTGGCGCGGACTGCAATTCAGCATTTCCGCCAACTGCTCTTGCGACAGTCCCTTGCGCAGTCGGGATTCCTTTATAACCTCACCTAAAACATCGTGTTCCATAGCAGAAATAATTCACCTCCTGTTACATTGTACAGGATTTTTTGTGCCTTGAACACGATTATATAATTCGTAATTGTACGAATAAATAATGCAATATACAGCCTCATCAAAAAAAACGCTTGTTTGATGAGGCTTGTTTAGTTGCGACAACCTTCTCGAACTGCGTTTACGGGGGAGGTTTTTGTTTGAAAGCGTTGTTTCGAAGTGATGCGCTAAAAAAATAAACAGTTCTTGCAATGTAATATCAGATATAAAACCCGAAGTAATAGAACGTATATATATGAATAATAAACGCACGACCGATATATGCTGTCGTGTATTTTTATTGCCCTGCGACATAAGAGCGCCGCCCAAAGCAATTTCTTTTCATAAATTTACGAAAGGAATTGCTGAAAATGAAAAAAACAAAAAAATTTGAAAAAATTTTTTTAAACCACCAAAGATTTGGGTGGTTTAAGTGCTATACTGCTCTCGAAAGGAGGGCAAAGCGATGATGGACAAACTTTGCGTCAGTGAACGCAGAATCCAAATATTAAATTTTCTTGTATTGAGAAAACATACCACGCGCATGGAATTGGCGTTTGAGTTTGATGTTTCCGTAAATACAATTGTGCGAGATATTGAGTACATCAGCAGCTTTGCCCCCGTATACACCAAGCAAGGCAAAAACGGAGGGATTTACATATTACCGGAATACAGAAGCTATAAGAATTATCTTTCCGCTTCCGAGGAGCTTTGCCTGTATCGCTTAATGGACAGCGTAACGAATGATGAACGTAAAATTTTGCATGAAATTATCACAAAATTTACGAAAAACAAAATTTGACAACAGATATATCATAGTTGAAGATACTACCTAAAACGGCATTTTGGTTTATGAAACACCCCCCTAAACGTCCGAGGTAAGGCGTATTGCCGTTTTTGCGCCTTGCACATGGACAAGCTGCCATTCGGTTAAAGCATATTTTCAAGAATGTGCTTTAACGGGCTGGCAAGCCTATAGTTATTTATTCCTACAAAGAAAGCGCGGAAGATAACGCCGCCGCAGCATAAAGAGCAGCCGAACACTTTCCGGTATGGATGAGCCAAGGATTGAGTGCGCCAAGACACTGATGTACAGCTTCTACCTATGCGAAAGCCGCATAGCGCGTTTATGCGTCTGTACTTCAGCCGAGCGATAAACACCTACAATTGAAATCAACGGCGAATTGAACGGCGGGGACTTCATATCGGGATAATGATACTTCTGCTGAGTCGAACTTGAGCGTTAAAAGCGTCGCACGTCAGACAGCAGTCCGGGTGGATGCCGGGAAGGTGAGATTCCTATGGGCGGTCTTGCAAACCGCCGTTCGGTGATTGCTTACTTTTGTTAATAATAGAAATCAGTATTTATTTGTGTAAATATTGACTTGTGTTATCAACATATAAAAAAATGAGGACGGTGATAATAATGGATTGCGATATACACCGCATAGCGGGAAATATTATTGAAATGGAAATGGAGAACGGCAGTCATGTAAAGATTGTCTTTTCCAAAGAGGATAACCCCGAAATCGAAAATATTGTGACTAATAACCTACTGATGTCGTATGAACAGAGAATACGCAAAGAAGCTTAGTATAGCGATAGAGAGGAAAGTTATTGAGGAATATATTACATATAAAATTTTCGGCTTGATATTGACTTTTTAGATAAAACGGTATATAATAATTATAGAAAAAGTGGTGTTTCCCTACCATATAAACGGGACTAAAAAAAGCGGTGTTTCTCCGCCATAAAGCGAGACTTAAAAAAGCCGGCGTTTCTCCGCCGAAAGAGGGACTTGAAAAAGATAGGGGCGAGCAATCGCCCCTATTTGTACATAGTGAGGTAACATTATGAAATTCTACCATATTAAAAATTCATATATCAATTTTCTGCGTCAATATGACGACAGAGTACTGTATAATAAAGATGAAACAAGACCGTATATAGGAATTGTCTTTGAAATAAACGGGATTAAATATTACGCGCCGTTAGCATCTCCAAAGAACAAGCATCTATATATGAAAAACGGACTTGACTTCAGAAAAATTGACAGCGGAAAACTTGGTGCAATTAACCTTAATAATATGCTGCCCGTTCCTGATAGTGCACTAATGATGATAAATATTCCGGCTATTACGGATGAAAAGTATAAACGACTTTTAAACGAACAGTATGAATGGCTTCTACATGACTTCGAGAATGTGAAAAAAACGGCGACAAAGCTGAGAAGATTATTTGATGAAAAAGCTGTTTCGGGGTACAAGAAAGCAGTAAAGAACAGATGCTGTGATTTTGTATTACTCGAAACGATATATGGGAAATATGATAAATAAGAGCAAAACGTCCGCAAGGGCGTTTTTTGTATTAAACGCAAGGCGAATTTGACAGAGATGTGTTCTTACTATATAATATAGATATAATGAACCTTGAAAACAAAATATCGGCTTTGCATAATTTAATTATGTAAAGGAGAACAGCAACATGAAAAAGACTTATTGCTTATACAGAGTATCAACGAAAAAACAGGTGGACAAAATGAAAGACGATATTCCGATGCAGAAAATCGCTTGTCACGAGTTCGCTGAAAACAACGGCTGGATTATCGCTAAGGAGTTTTACGAAAAGGGCATATCGGGTTTCAAAGTATCGGCGAATGACAGAGATGCCATTCAGGACTTGAAGGAAGCCGCGCTCAATCATGAATTTGACGTGCTTCTTGTGTATATGTTCGACAGACTCGGCAGACGAGACGATGAAACCCCGTTTGTTGTGGAATGGTTTGTAAAGCAGGGGATAGAGGTCTGGAGTACGCAGGAGGGACAGCAGAGATTTGAGAACCAGACCGATAAACTTCTTAATTATATACGCTACTGGCAGGCAAATGGCGAAAGCGTTAAAACCTCTATGCGATTAAAAACACGCATGGCACAGCTTACAGCCGAGGGTACATATCACGGCGGCGCGACCCCGCTCGGTTACAGAGCGGTAAACCGCGGACGTATGAATAAGAAAGGTCAGCCTGTTAAGGATTTGGAGATAGACGCGCGTGAAGCCGAATATGTCAAGATGATTTTCAGCAAGACGCTCAACGAGGGTTACGGCTCGTACAGAATGGCTGAGTATCTGAATAATCTCGGCGTAAAGACGCGTAACGGTAGCGACTTCCAGTGCAATACAATTAACCGTATTCTGAAGAATAGGCTTTACTGCGGATACTATGTTGCGGGAGACACATCGTCGCCGAAGCTCGAAAACCTTGTCATAATAGACGAGAATGTTTTTGACGAGGTACAGAAAATTCTGAAGCAGCGTTCCAAAAAGAATGATGAAAAGCAGCATATAGCGAGAACTACCAAAGGAAAAACGCTGCTTTCCGGCAACATATACTGCGCGCATTGCGGAGGAAAACTTGTCGCATCGGGAGGAACAGATATTTATACCTTGAAAGATGGTACGGTCAGAAAGAGCGACTATATTCGGTATGTATGTTATCATCGCGCGAGGAAACTGAGTACCTGCGACGGTCAGAGTGTCTATCAAGCCGACAGAATTGATAAAATCGTACTTGGAGTAGTACGGCATTATTTGGCGGAAATCAAGCAAACACCAAAGGATAAAGCTCTTGAAATCCGTTACAAGAAGGAATTGACAGAGAAACGCAAAATCAAGCGCGAGCTTGCCGATAAGCATGAAAAGCTACAAAAACGGCACAAAGAATTATCGTCAGAGGTAGGAAAATGTTTGTGCGGCGAGAGTGCGTTCCCAATGGATGTGCTGTCGATGTCTATAAATTCCACGAAGGAAGAAATCGCGGAAACAGAGAAGCTACTGCACGAGTGCAACACAGAATTGGAGCAGCAGACGGACGTGCTCGGTAAACTTGACTTTTACTATAACCAGTTTGTAACATGGGCGGACGAGTTTGAGGAGGCATCTATGGAGCAGAAGAAAATGATAATATGTCAGTTGATAAGCGAGATAAGAGTGGGGAAGGGCTACGATGTGGAAATACATCTCAACGCGAGCTATGAGCAGTTTTTCGGCGAAGAAGCTGCGGAGATGAAAGAAGTCGGATAAATGTAATAAATTTTTTTCATGTTTTGACAAATATATCGGCTTTATGGCTTATTGATTTCGTAGGGTATATTTGTTGACGCATGGCAGAGCATGCGGCTGTTAACCGCAGGGTCGTCCGTTCGAGCCGGACTTCAGGAGCCATAAAAAAGCGATAACCACGGTTATCGCTTTTTTGCTGTTAGTTAAAAAGGTACCCCACCGAAAAATGGTTTAGATTGTTAGTACCCCACCCTCAATTTTGATACAGTTCATTATTTTAGTTACGATTTACAACTGTATCTACTGACGTAATTATCTTTTTTTACCTCATTTATATCTGCATTTTTACCGCACACACGACATAGTGGATTTAAGTTTGGAAATTGCACTTCACGGAATTTCATTGTCAGTCCATCAAAAATCAACATTCTGCCAACGAGCAAATCTCCCGAACCTACTATATATTTTTGTGCCTCCAACGCTTGTAATGCGCCTATTATTCCGGGCAGAGTACCAAGAACGCCAAATTGCGAACAGTCGGATACTTCAGGGGTATCGGGGATATCTTCAAAAATGCATCGATAGCACGGTCCGCTGTTGGGAACATATGTCATCAGCTGCCCTGAAAAACCTCGAACACCACCGTGGCAGAACGGTTTATTGTGTAATACGCATGCATCGTTTATTAAAAACTTGGCTGCGAAATTATCCGTACCGTCAACAATGAAATCATAATTGTCGATTACTTTCATAATATTTTCAGCAGTTATTTCTGCGTTGTGTGTGATTATGTTAACATCCGGATTTATTTCGTGTATTGAGTTTGCAGCTGATAGTGTTTTATTCATACCCACGTTTGCTGTTTTGTGTATGATCTGTCTTTGCAGATTTGACAGCTCAACGTTATCAAAATCAGCGATACCGAGAGTGCCGATACCCGATGCCGCAAGATACATGAGGGCAGGCGCGCCAAGACCACCGGCGCCTATAACCAGAACCTTTGCCGATAATAATTTTTTTTGCCCTTGCAGTCCGACACCATTTAGTATTATATGTCTTGAATATCGTTCAAGCTGCTCCTTTGAAAAAGTCATAATGCCACCTCAAATTAAAAAATATAGTCTTTAACATTATATCATAAATTTGCAGACTGCACAGCAGTCGGTGCCGCAGCGTGGCACGCAAAGTATGATGCAATGCTCTCTCAGGCGTCAAAAGCTCTGCTTTTGGTAACGCCGTGAGGTTATTATATCATAAATTTGCAGACTGCACAGCAGTCGGTGCCGCAGCGTGGCACGCAAAGTATGATGCAATGCTCTCTCAGGCGTCAAAAGCTCTGCTTTTGGTAACGCCGTGAGGTTATTATATCATATAGAGTTTACTTTTCAAATCGAAAAAATTTAAAAAATTTTCATATGTATAATACGCATTGGGATATTGACCGATCAAGCGGTAAAGCACTATAATAAAGGTAGGGATGAACTATAGATGTTATGGAGGTTAGACATATTATGAAATCAATTCTTGTAAAGGACACAACAAGAGAAGAACGCGAAAAAATCGTCAGCCGCGCATTGTCGTTTTGCGGCGGTGAATGCGAGTTTTGCAACGGATGCGACAATTTGGGCGGCGGCAGAGTGGACGAAATTTATCGCCCGTATATTGAGGGAGAGAAGGAAATAGCGGAGATCAACGCAGAATACAGCGGCGGCTTTGTGAGAGGATAACGATTACACAAATACGCGTAAAACGATTGACATTATTGATACAAAAAACAGCCCTTTGACTGCCTATATGTTCATAGCGTCAAGGGCTGTTATATATTCGAGCGTCGGTATAAATTTATGCTTGTGGTTTGTTCCCGCAAATACGCGCTTGCCGTCTTTAAACGCGTGCATTTGCGTCATGGGGAACGGCTGCCAGTCCTCATTGTCAAGCGGCGATGTCGCAAAAATCAAACCGTTTTCCGTTTTTTTATATGACAGTGTATCGCTCATATTTTTATGAACATACAATAATTCACCGTCGGAAATCATAAAATTCAGCTTATTTCTCGGTGAAAGTGTAACCGCCAGCTTATCTGCGATTTCGCATCTTTGAGCGATGGACAGCGGCGCGCCGTTTTGGATGATCGCGCTGTTTACTTCGTCGATCAAATACAAAAATATGCGCTCCGAATCGGTATCGCCGGACTGCACAGATAAATACTCCATAAGCTCCGTACCCGAATAAATCGTTCCGTTATGAATAAGCGTCCAGCGCCTTCCTGACACATCAAAGGCTGTGTACGGGTGGCAGTTGTCGTATTTTACCGTGCCGACAGTCGCAAGTCTGATATGAGCGAGCATCAGCGTCTGCGGCTCGGTTTCACGCACGATTTCGTCTATAACCGAGCTTTGCAGCGCGCATACCGGCTCTTTTATTATTTCGGTCCGCCCGTTGTTTTCACGCATAAGTCCCCAACCGTTAGGATGGCGGACGCTGTGACTGTAAAACACATTAAGATATTCCCGAACATCTGCGGGAGTTTTGGAGCTAAGCCCCAATAATTCACACATTACTCTCACCTCCGTACTGTTTTGTAATTCTAAACATCTCGCTTTGAAAATCCCCGTGGAGCTTGTTATATACTCTGACACTGTAGCGCTCATTTTTAACTATTTTACTCTTCTGAAAATCTATTATTTTCAAAACCCTTTTAAAATCCTTAAAGTAACAGCTCATATCATTAAGAATCCCTAACGCGGCGTCTTTTGCGTTATAGCCGTTTATTGTTATCTCCGACAGATCGTATCTTGCCGCCGATTTATAATTTTTTACTGCCGTTTCCTGAAGTCCGCTTGTAAACTCAAAGTCCGGCAGCAATAAAAGGTAAATCAAAAAATAGTGTGCAAATTCCAAATCCGCGCCGCATATCCCCAAAGGTGACAGCGGATTTAAGTCAAACATACGAAGCTCGATATGGTTCACACCGTCCTTGATAAGAGAATCAAGATTGCCGGCGGAATGTGGTTTTAAGCGAACGGGAAGGTACAACTCGCCGGATGAGAACAGCATACCTTTGTCCACATAATTGTTTACAGAGCTTACATATGAGCTCAAATCCGTATAATCAAGTATCGGCATAAATTCATTCCAATAGCCGCGCTCGCCGCAGCGCATGGAAGCGTATCCGTCAAAGGCGCTGCCGGACAGGTTATCGCCGTCTAAGGACTTATCATACACGGGACTTGCCGCGGTCAGAAGCACAAGCAGCCAGCTGTAACGGTATACTTGCTTCGACAAGCGGAAATAGAGCGCATTTTTAAATATTTTGTAATCATACTCGCCGCCGCACAGCGATCGAAGCAGTTTTTCAGAAAAAGAAAAGTTAAAGTGTATTCCCGAATACAGCATAAGCCGTTTTCCGTAGCGGCGTTCAAGATTTATGCGGTAATTACGCTTAAATTCTTTGTCGCCTCCGAACTCGGCGATGGGAATGTCACGCTCGGACTTGATATGCGGCGGATTGCTGCACAGCCATATGTATTCGCCGGATTTTAAAAGTGTGGTTTTCACATAATCGTCCAGTTGTTTGAGAACAGCCATAAGCGAGTCTATGCTGCCGCACACCGGAGTGATAAGCTCAAGCTGATTTTCGCAAAAATCGCGGTCGAGATATTCGTTATCCGCGAAAGGGTGCAGGGTATTGGCGATAGAGCCGTCGGATGATACACGCAGCGTTTCGCGTTCCAAACCGAAATAACCGTCAAATATATATTCGTTATCCAGATACAAGTCCAATCACCTCAAAAGCCGTGAATATTCTTTGATATAATGCTCCGGCGGAGTACCGTTGTTTAGCCCTTCAAGCATAATTTTTGCGGGATTTGAGAGCTTTTTTGCACGCTCATAAAGAGGCTCCAAAAATATCTCCTCGTTCATTCCGCGCTCTTTAAGTCCAGATTTTGAGAGCTCCAGGATACGTAACAGCACCTTTACAAGGCTGTCCTTGTTTACGAAATCGGGCAGCGTGTTCTTTGAAAGCATACGCTGTAATTCCGACGCGCTGTATCCGTGCGAGTATATGACATTATCCGCATCAAGCAGTCCCTGAAGCTCCTGCACGCGCTCAAGTAAGCCTATGTGAAAAGCCGCGACGCACATACTGTCTGAGATCGGTTGGCAGCAGGTGCTGCGGAATTCTATTGTTCCGCGGTAGGTCAGATCCTCAAATTTGAAGGTTCTCAGATGTTCCAGATCCTCAATGCAAGGTGTAATTTCAATATCCGCGTAACGCTCGCCGTCGAAATATTCACCATCTATTTTATCGCGTTTCAAATATTCGTTTATCGGCACAGGCTCGAAATTAACATATTTGCCGTCACGCATTGTGCAGTAAATGCTTGTGGTTTTAATATATTCAACCAAATCGTTTACATCCTTCAGCTCGTATTCAAACATACCGATATTATGCGGATTACATCCCTGCATACTGCGTTCCCAGAGCATATTGCGCGCGCAAAGCAGATCCGATTCCTCATCCATGAGCGAGTTCGCAAACAGCAGCGATTTAAACGGCTCCAGTCTGCCGAAGGTGTTTATCACCGGTATTAAATCATCGTAAAAAATATCAATTTGCACCTGTGACGTGCTTGTGAATGTGCCGAATGTCGGAAAATGATGAAACGCGAAGCCGTTGTTTTCGTACTTCGGGTACGAATGCAGATGATGATAGAGCATTCTGTATCGTTCGTTCGGTATCGGCTTATTGCGGTTTATATGATAGTACGGGTTAATCCCCATTCCGGTAAGCGTGTAGTTATACTTCGATAAAAAGCCGTTTATATATGTATAATACGCGTCAAACCGCCGTTTGATCTCGTGCAGATTTTCACCCTTGCCGAGCGACAGCTCAAGATTGGAGTAGGAGCAGTCGAAGGAAAGGTCATCGCCCGTGGCGCCGTCCTGCATGGAGTAAGCGTTTCCGTCCGCGTCAAAACCGATTGGAGAGAAATTGAAATGAGCGCGGAAGGCTTTTGTCATTTCAAAAATTACAGCTTCCTCGACCGGCTCTTTATTAAGATTTACGATCGGCATTTCAATCTCAATTCCTATAAATTTTCGGATTTTTGATTTTGTCGGAGTTATGTATTTTTCATATATCGCTTGATTTATTATCTCTTGGTTCATTTTATCCACCCATATTAAATAAATATATTATTCCCATAGATTTAATATGATTTATTATACGCTTTTAACGCGGGCTTGTCAATAGTAATTTTATCTGATTTTGAAGTCTTTTTGATATAGATAAAGACTATAACCGGCTCTAACTAAACTGAATTGGACAAAATAAAAGGTTTATAGTATAATGCATAACAAGTTAAGGTTGACTAAACAAATTAGAGGCTTGCGTGATTTTACATTGTGCGAGTCTTTTTTGATTATTATGGCACTGTAGCCAAAGGTTTGGCGAGGAGTTTCATAAACTTTTATATTTCCGGTTCGATTCCGGGCGGTGCCGCCATTTGCGCTTATAAGGAGTAAAACATATGAATAAAAAAATTGTTATAGGAAAAATAGGATCGGTGACGGCGGTCATGTTACGGTCGTTCATAAAAATCTGCTAAAAAAGAAGTGATAATATGAGTTTTATAGAGATAAGAGATATACATAAAACATTTTACGGCAAAAAAAGATCAGGAGAGGAAACACGGGTGCTTAAAGGCATTGATCTCAACATAGAAAAGGGTGACATTTTCGGTATTGTGGGCTTCAGCGGGGCGGGAAAATCCACACTTGCGCGATGCATAAACCGCCTTGAAGAGCCGGACAGCGGACAAATCATCATAGACGGAGTTGATATTACAGGCTTAAGCAAAAAGGAGCTTGCTCTGCGGAGGCGAAAAATCGGAATGATTTTTCAGCAGTTTAATCTGTTTGAATCGAAGAGTGTTTTTAAAAACATCGCGTATCCGCTTATGCTTGACGGGTGGAGCAAAGATAGAATAAACAGCCGTGTCGAAGAGATTTTGTCTTTGATAGGGCTGGAGGATAAGAGAGATGCCTATCCGGGACAGCTTTCCGGAGGACAAAAGCAAAGAGTGGGAATAGGCAGGGCGCTTGCCAATCAACCCGATGTATTACTCAGCGATGAGGCTACAAGCGCGCTTGATCCCCAAACGACACTTTCGGTGCTTGATTTGCTGAGGGAAATCAATAAGAAGTTCGGAATAACAATACTTCTTATAACGCATGAGCTTGAAGCGATAAAATACATATGCAGCAACATGGCTGTTCTGGAAAACGGAGTTGTAACGGAATCAGGCAGTGTGCGGGGTATTTTTCAGAATCCGAACAGCAAAACGGGGCGCATTTTTATAGATGTTTACAGTTCATTCAGAAAAGATGACTTATACGGAGAAGGAGATGGCATATGAGTCTTAGAAGTAATTCATTATGGGAAGTGCTTAAAAGTACATTCAGCGCAAAGGTATGGGGAGAAATACTGCCCGCGACATGGGATACTCTTTATATGGTATCTGTTGCCGCTTTGATTATGCTTGTATTTGGTATAACAATTGGAGTACTTTTATATATAACACAAGCGGACGGTATATTTCCGTTAAAATGGTTTAACAGAATTGTCGGAACGATTGTAAACTGTCTTCGCTCGCTGCCCGAAATGATTATGATTATTGTAACATTGCCTTTGGCAAGGCTTATTCTCGGTAAGGGCTACGGTGCGAACGCGTGCATATTAGCATTGGCGGCAAGCTGTATACCAATGTTTGCAAGGATGGTTGAAAGCGCTCTGATTGAGGTTTCAAAGGGTAAAATCGAAGCTGCGAAGGCTATGGGAAGCAACACGCGTCAACTCATATTTTATGTAATTATTCCCGAATCGAAGGCGTCTATGGTAAGAGCATTTACGACAGCGCTTATCGCAATAGTTTCTATGACCGCGCTTGCGGGTAATTTCGGAGCTGGCGGCATAGGTGATATAGCCGTCCGTTACGGATTTCAACGTTATCAGCATGATATGCTGTTCGCCACAATACTTGTGTTGATTATCATAGTTCAGCTCATACAGTTTTTAGGCGATAAAATATCAAATTTTTTATTAAAAAAATGGCATATAATTTAGGAGGATTTTTATTATGAAAAAGATTACATTTATATTAACGGCGGCAATGTTGGTTTTAATTGTTTCAGCCTGTGGAAGCGCCAATAACGCTTCCAATCAGAACAGCGATGTCAATTCTGCGGCAAATACGGCTTCCGACGGACAAACCGGCGGCGGAGCAAAGCTCACAGGCAGTCATTTTGAAACGGATAAGGACGGATATGTTGTATTAAAGGGAATTACGGATCTGACTCCTCACTCAGAGCTTATAGAGTTTGTTGAACCGGCGCTTGAAAAGCGGGGTATAAAAATAGACCTTGTTGCAACGGCTTCCGACGCGACAACAAATGAGCGCGTTTCTGTCGGTGAGGTTGATTTTAACTTTTTCCAGCACCTGCCGTATCTTGAGGAGTATAATGAAACAAACAGCGATACTCTCGTGAGCGCGGGCGGCATACATATCGAGCCAATAGCGGCATACTCGGAAAAATATGAAAGACTTGAGGATATACCCGATAATGCGACGATCGTTGTGCCCAACAACTCGACAAACGAATACAGAGCTCTTAAAATTCTTGAAGAGGCGGGCTTTATAAAGCTTGATGAAAATCTATCCGGACTGAGAGCAGGAGTTACGGATATTAAAGAATACATAAAGCCTGTAACAATAACGGAAATTGACGAAGATCAAGTCATAGGTCTTGCGAATGATTTTGATATATATATTATTAATACAAATAAAGCTATCGAGGCGGGAATAGACACATCGAAGTATTTATTCCGCGAGAGCAAGGATTCACCGTATGCAAATATAATCGCGGTACGTGCCGAGGATAAGGATGATCCCGCAATCACTGCGCTTGTGGAGGAACTCAAAAGTGATGAAACAAAGAAGTTTATAGAGGAACATTATAACGGTGCGGTGATTCCCGCGGAATAAAAAAATAGTCTTGAAAACAATATAAATCTCTTGAAAAATGACCGAAAAGTCATTTCTCAAGAGATTTTTTATTTTTGTTCATATTGCATTTATGACAGATCTGTTGCTGCGCTGCGTTTTTTAAAAGATTTTATCTTCTATGATCTTTTCAAAGACCGCGTTTATCTCTCCCGAGACCTCAAACACTCTCAGACCTTTTGAAATAAGGTACGCCGCCGCTCCTTCGCCGATTTTACCGGCGAATACCGCGTCACAGCCGGAAAGCAGTTCTATTATTCTGTCAAAATTTGTTTGGTTATGACTGTGCGCGTGCTGACATGCGGCAACAGCGTCGCGCAGCTCTACATAAGAGTAACCGCCGTTCTTTATTTCATATATCCTGAAAACCGCCGCCCTGCCGAAATGCTCATTGATATTAATGCCGTCTGTGCTTGCAACCGCTATCAGTGCCATAATAATCCCCTCCTTAAAAACTTATCGGAAGGAAAATATCCTTCCGATATTCAGTGTGTTGATGATATTATCTATAAGTGTAAAGAACCGTATCGTAGATGTCCTCGATTACTCTCAAACCGCCGGTATAACCGACATAATTTGTTGTGAGCACCAATCTGTACGGAGTCGGAAGTGATGCGGAAAGAAAATCGTAATCCTTTTCCTTTGCGAGCTCTTTATCCCAACCGCTGCCGATTATAAGACCGCGTCCGCTATGACTGACCTTTCTGATTATATCCTGCGCCGCGCCCGCATCGGGATTGAAATATACCGGTATATCACGCTTATCCGACGCACCCTTCAAATCTGCCGTGATACGGTCGATATACTCTTTCGGAGTATTGTCAACTATAAATTGCTCCTTCGGCACAATTCCGGTTTCGTGAAGCAGAAATCTCGATAATCCTACGACATAGCCGGCATCATGCAGGATATGAACGTGATTGGGCAGCCCGTAACGAAATTCCAAAAGGAATGTTGCCAGATTGTCTATTTCCTCGTAGTAGGCACGCTCCTCCCGGTCGATGAATTTAAGCGCCTTTTCCTTATCCATTTCCGCGCCGTTTTCTATGGCGTAATCCAAAACCTCTTTTAAGAAACGCGTTGTTTCGTTCGCCCCGATCGGCACATAGCGGAAGTGATAATACGGCTGTCCGTACTTTTTCTCCAAGTGCTTCGCGATAGGTTCTCCATACCACGGGGACACTAAAATGTTGAAGTTTGCACGCGGTATTGTCTGCCATTCCTTCACACCGTCCGAATACGGACCGAACAGCACATTTACCTTTAAGCCTATGCCCTCCAAAAGACGCTTATACTCTGTCAGATTGCCCTTCCAGAATGGATCCTGATACGGAATTGAAGCAAAAAGATTTACAAGGTTCCTCTCGCTCCGCACCGGATTTTCATCGATAAACCTGTCAACATACTGGTCGATAATAGCGTTCACGACATTACTGTGAGAAACGTAGTTGTTTGATTTAAAGCCTGCCGTTTCCACATGAACTATCGGCTTGCCCTCAGCTAAAAATTCATCGGTTACCGATGCCACGTCATCGCCTACAATATCGGCGGTACAGCCCGTTACCACCACCTGTAAGTCCGTATCGAGCACCTTATATGTATTTTCGATGATCTGTCTTAAACGGTTTACGCCGCCGAAAACGACCTCCGTTTCACTGAAGTTGGTACATGGCGAAGTGCTGTCTCCGGCATAGCCGGTGGAACGCTCAAAAAAGCCTTGAACCATTGTTCCGCAGCCGGGACCGGAGTGGAGAATAGGCGTCGCTCTCGGGATCGCCACAACCGTCTGCAGCGCGCCTATGGCGCAGGCGTAACGCTCTTGTTCGATAAGTCCTGCCATCAGTTTCTGCCTCCCTTCAGGAATGTGTACGGCTCCTGTTCAAGCCACCATTTTGTATACGGATTTACCGCGTGTTTTTCAAGATTTTTTACAAACTCATTATTTTCAATGGTTTCAAGTATCTGTTCACCATACTTAACAAGTCCTTCGTAACCCATGCCGAAATGCTCGTCGCCAATCAGCAGCGACGGAATACCGAATTTTGCGCCCCATAATGTCATGCCTCCGTGCCGCGCAAAAAGAATATCGGGGCGCAGGCGGTTCAGCACGTTTACAAGCTCGAATTCCTGCTTGTTGCAGACGTTATAATTGGGAATGTCGCCGTAATCCTCTATTGTATGCTTCAATGTATCCGCGTCAGAGCTTGCGCTGTCATATTGGGGGTCGTGATGGAATATCGCCGCGCCGACGGCTTTCATTCCAAGCTCCTGAAGCATTGCCAGAAGCGAATGACCGTGCGAAGCTCCCGCCGTAACATACGCGGTTTTACCGGCTAATTTTTTGCGAAGCTCCTCAATTTTGGGCATATACTTTTCTCTTTCCTCTTTCAGAAATTCCTCTATTTCATCTTCCTTGCCGATAAGCTGACCTAACTCTCTGAACCATCTTTCGGTCTGCGCTATACCGTAGGGCGGTGAGTTTTTAAGCTCGGGCACGCCGAATTCCTGATCGAGTGCGGTCGCGAGATACGAGCCTAATGTCGCGCACGCCTGAACGGTACATACCGCTTCGGAGGAATGTCGGATAGTCTCATATGTCGAATACGGCGTGAGATAATTTGCCTCATAGCCGAATCGGTTGAACCATTTGTTAAATACATCGCTGCCCCAGAAATTTATTACATTGATTATATTACGTTTTTTTTCGGCAGGCTTTATCAGTTTTCTTGCGATACCGTGATAACCCGCGTCAAAACCGGACGTCCACATTTTGGAACGAAATCCCTCACAGAAAATCGCCACGATCGGGATGCCCAGCTCCTCCTCCAACGAGTTTGTAACGCTCTCCACATCATCGCCTATAATGCCGGCGGCGCAGGTGGTCAGCACAAAAATTACGCTCGGCTTTGAACGCTTATACGCTTCGCGAATTGTGTTTTCAAGCTTTAAGGCTCCGCCGTAAATCGTGTCCTTTTCCGTAAGATTGGTTGAATAAACCCTGCGCTG
>CANPXG010000010.1 GCA_947585795.1 uncultured Clostridia bacterium | reverse complement strand
TCATAGTCCCCCGGATGATGTTCTTTTATATGTGCTATGCGTTCATCTGTGATTATGACCTCGTCTGTGACTATATCGTTTGTAACGCACTTATATATTTCCCTATCGATTTTTCCTACATAATTCACATTTTTACCGCCGTTTCGACATTCTTTGTCTTAATTATACCATTTTCGGGTGGATTGTCAACAGGGTGGGGAAAGGATTCTCATTCAAAAATTTTTTCACAAAAATTTCTCAAAAAACGCTTGACATGAGTTTTTTAGTGTTGTATAATTAAGGTAAGTTAAGATTTTTTCTTGACTAAGTGTATGAAGTATTAAAGAGGGGAATAGTGTACCCTCTACAATGAAGGAAGTTCTACACAGGGGATTTTGTGCCCATTTTGCGAAAAACCCTGTAGCAATCAAGCAAGATGATTTAGCAGAACTTCTTTTTTTGGTTCTCGTGTTAAATCATGGTGCGAACGAAGTAAAGTTTGTTCGCACCTTTTTTGTTTTTTTGTTTGAACTTTCTTCCAAATATATGGAAGGAGAGATGTGTATGATTTCCACGAGTCTTTACGCTTTTGGCGGTACAAAAAGCGGCACTTAAAGGCAGCGATTTGCTTGCCTTGCAGAACGGATCGGGAAGATAAAAAAAATAATTAAAAATTTTATCAATCGCTGCCTTTTTTCTTGGTCCGTTCCGTTGGGCAAGCAATTTGCTAATTACAATTATAAAAATTTCCTGCTCTTTCAGCAGCGTGTAGCTGCAAAACTCCTTTACATTTATAATTTTAGTTAGTGGATTTGTCCCGGCGGCGTATTCGCCGCTGAAAGGGCAGGAGATACAAGAAAAATATCTAAGGAGTGATAAAGATCATGTTTAAATTTAAAAACGTAGTTGCATCTTTGATGGCAACTACAATGATAGCATCGGCTTTGCCGGTGGTTAATTTCACAGCATTCGCATCGAGTCAGGACGCGTCGATGGGGTACTATGATCCCGCCGAAAATTGGCTCGATACCCTTGGCAACACTGACGAACTGACACGAAACTCAATTGTTACCGAGGAGTCGGGCGTGTGCCATAGCGATCAGTGTAAAGATCCTAAAAATGGTGGAGACGGAGAAGGTAAACAGGTCATTTTTACCGTGTTCCGCGTCCCCGAATATACAATTGATGGTGCGACAAACATGAACAAAAATGTTACATGGGTGAGAACGAGCGATAAGAGGGGCTTCGCCATAAACGACGAAAGTCTTGGCACGCCCATTGACGTTTCAATTGTTTCGCCAAACAAAGGCGGTATCTATACCGGTCATCATTATACCAAGACTTATTGCCAGTCATGTAATTCATGGAATACGAATTCCGGCAGCAAAGAAGCAGGTTACAATCGTGATTTTTTTGGCTTAAACGAATGTAACCCGGACTACTTCCTCGACGTGCTTCCTGAAGGCGAGAACCAAGTTCTTCCTTACGCAATTGGCGATTCGAAATACTACGAGAGTCACCAAGAACGTGTCATGGCAGGCGTGAAGTTTTGTCAGTTCTGCTACGGAACTAAAGGCTTGGGTGCAAATGGCTGGATTGATGTTGCGCATCATTTTCGCGTAAAATCTATCAACGGCGAGCTTGGAAATTCGCAATTTCGTGTTGAAAAATATTGTGATCCGAACGCGACCTCTAAATCTGAAAAAGGGTGCGGCGTTACAACAGTGACACGAATCCCCGCCAAAACCGTCATCAGCGGTTTTATAGGTTTTGCTGACGGCAATGAACATTCCGTTTCTGTCGGCACAGAACGTCTTGGCGCGAATGTCACAAAAGTGGTAGCATACAAGCTTGATCCGCGCAGTGCAAAGTATGAGTCGGACACGCCGCCCAGCTATACTGAACCGGGCGATTATGATGTCGAGTACGAAATCAGATATGCCTACACCGGCACCGGTGGCGTCAATGAGGGCGTTTCCATTAACACTCCTGAAACCAAGTGGGACGAGTGGGAAGCGGACGGCATCGCCATGGTTGAGAAAGGAACCGCGCAGGTCATTCTCCTCGACGCAGGTAAAAATGGCGGCTCCAGCGGCGAATGCGATGCTCATGACTTTGAATATCGCTGGACAGTTGATCCGACCTGTTCCACGGACGGCTTTGAAGTATGGCAATGCTCAAAGTGCGGTGAGATAGAACGCAGGAACTTCAAATCGCAGACCAAGCACAACTACGAGAAAGATGCTGAGTTCAAAGCGACCTGTACTCAAGAGGGATGGACTATATATAAGTGCGATAATTGCGGCGATACGTTGGTTGAAACACAAGCAGTTGATAAGTCTAACCATGCACGTATGATAGAAGTTGCCGATCCCGCAGCTACTTGCGAAAAGCAGGGTATTATCTACGACGAATGTACTGCTTGCGGTAAGCGTGAGTTCAAACGCTTTGAAGAACCGCTTGGACATGATTGGAAAGAGATAAGCACCATATCACCGTCTTGCTTCGAGGGCGGCTACACAGTATATCAGTGTCAGAACTGTCTTTTGACTAAGTATGACGATAACACTGACAAGCTTGAGCATAAGTGGAACGAAACCGGCAAAGTTGTATCGGAAGCGCAGTGTGCGGTAGACGGTTTGACCGAGTACACTTGTGAATATTGCGGAACGAAGAAGTATGAAGCCATATCAGCTACCGGACACACACCGGGCGATGAAGCGACCTGTACACAACCTCAAACGTGTACCGTATGCGGGGCTATCCTTGCGCCGGCAAAGGGACATCAGTACGAGGAAACAGTAACGGAGCCGACGTGTACATCAAGCGGATTTACGACACACAGCTGTGTTTACGGCGATTCGACGTATATATCCGACTACACAGAAAAGAAAGACCATGAGTTTGAGGACGTTGTTACCGAGCCGAACTGTACAGAGCATGGCTACACAACACATAATTGTAAGAACTGTGATTTTTCATACACCGATGACTATGTTGACGCTAACGGTCATAAGGAGTCCGATTGGATAATCGACACTCCGGCGACAATTCTGAGTAAAGGTTTGAAGCATACCAAGTGTGAAGTTTGCGGCATTACGCTTCAGACAGCAGAGATACCGCAGCTTGTTGCGGACGATAACAGCGACGAAGACGGTAAATCGCAGGTAGGCGACTATTCTATCCTGATTACCGACCATTTAGGCACGCCTATATTCAACAGTGCAATATCTATTGATGAGAGTGATAACATTACAATCCGCTTGCCGATGGGTAGGCTGTTAAGTGCTGATGATAAGACGACCATAACGGTGTTTAACACTGAAACACAGCTTCCGGCAGAGGGACTGCACATTTTCATTTCCGACAGTTCCGATAACGCTGCAACGGGCGTAACAGACATTAACGGTCAGCTCATAGTACCAAATAACCAGTCTTCTACAGGCAATAATAACGGTACTATCGGCGGTGACACGGCAGACGAAGAGGGCAAAATGCCTACTTACGTCGTAACTGTAACGGATAAGAAGAATGATATAATCGGCAACTGTGATATATCTTTCGGACAGGATAATGACATTGTTGTTAAGCTGCCCGAGGGCACAACTATGAACGCCGATAATCGCATTACCGTAACAGTAACTAACGAATACGGACTCCCGCAGCAGGGTGTTAATATCGTTGTATACGGCGATAGCGACTATGTTGAAAAGGGCGTAACGAACGTAAACGGGCAGATTACCGTTCCGGATGCCAACAGAGGTTATACGGACAAAAACGGAATCGTAAACGTGAACGGCTACATCGTTAAGGTAACGGACGAAACCGCACCTATATATGAAGCGTATGTAACGGTTGACGGTAACGGTTCGAGGTTTACGGTGTTACTGCCCAACGGAAAGATTGTAAACGACTACGGTAACAGAACCACTGTTACTATTACAGATACGAACGGCAATCCCGTTTCAGGCTCCGTTGTTGAGATGCAGGACACGACAGGTGTTAAGCGTGACGATCAATCGAGCAATATCCACGGACAGGTAACATACCCGCCGTTGAATGAGGACAAAACGGGCGAAGACGGTGGTGACGTAAACAGTGGAGAAACACCCGCACCTTCACCGACTCCTGAGCCTGAGGGCTCACCTACGCCTGAAGGTTCGCCTGAACCCGGCAGCTCACCCGAGCCTACAGACCCGCCGTATGTGACACCCAATCCCGATGAGGATTTTCTCTATAACATTAAGGTCGAGAATAACGAGGGTGCTATACTTAACGCTATCGTAAGCGTTGACAGAGAAACGGGCGATGTTACGGTTAAACTGCCGCAGGGTATCGGTATAACTACCAATAACAGAGTAATTGTTACCGTTATTGACAAGAAGACGGGCAAGCCCGTAAATGGCGTACTCTGTACGGTAGTTACGAACGAAGGACTGTCCGCTTCCGATGTGACTAACTATGAGGGTAAGGCAAAAGTGCCGCCTATATCCAGTGACGTGACCGACAGAAACGGTTTCGCACAGGTTACAGAGGACGGTGTACTGTATAACGTTGTTGTGGACGATGAGCTTGGTGCGATTGAAGGCGCACAGGTAGCTATATCGGAAGGCAAGATTTCAGTAGTTCTGCCGGACGGTAAAGTAATCGACTACTTCAACAGAACGACCGTGACCGTATCAGATAAAGATAACGTACCCATGCAGGGTGTTGATGTTACCATAGCTGATAACACGGGAGCTACAAGCAACGACATTACAAACGCGGACGGTCAAGTTATAGCCCCGCCTATTCGTGAGGATAAGACGGACGATGAGGGCAAGGGTGATATTACGAACAAGGACGAACTCGATCCAAGCGATCCGAGCGCAGAACAGAAACAGCGCGACTATAAGGTAGAGGTTCAGGACGAGCACGGTCCTATAAAGGACGCTATTGTGTCCGTCGATGAGAACGGCAACGTCGATGTAACGCTGCCTGACGGCACAACACTTGATCCGAGCAACCGCGTAGTCGTTGAAGTGACCGATTCCGAGGGCAATCCTGTAAAGGACGTACCTGTAACGGTACACGACAAAACCGGCAATTCGGCAAAGGACATCACGGACAGTGAAGGTCTTGCCAAGGTTCCTGCGGGTAATGAAGACTATACGGATAAGCAGGGATTCGGCAATGTAACAGAAACAGATGCCGAGGGTAAAGAAACGTACTATAACGTTGTTGTTGAGAACACAAAGGGTAAGATTGAAAAGGCGCATATTGTCCTGAGTGAGGGCAAACTGACAATCACTTTGCCGACGACACAGAAGCTTGATGCCGATAATCAGACTACGGTCACGGTTACGGATAAGGACAACAATCCCGTTTCGGGACTGGCTATTACCGTAAACGATACACAGAACGGCACAGCAACGGCTACGACCAATACTGACGGTAAGATTACCGTTCCCAAGAAGCCCACATCCGGTGGCGGTGGCTCCGGTGGCGGCGGTGGTGGCGGTTCGTCAGGTGGTGGTGGCGGCGGTGGCTCCGCTGTTTCCGTACCGGCAATAACTGTCAAAGTCGTCGATAAGGACGGTAAGACGGTATCGGCTACAAAATCGGTAAAGGATAACGATATTACTTTGACACTGCCTAAGGCAAACACGCTTGAGGACGGTAACTATTACACGGTTACGGTTACGGACAGCAAGGGTAATGCTAAGTCGGGCATGAACATTATTTTAAAGGACAGCAAAGGCAACACGGTAAGCGGCAAAACTAACAGTAAAGGACAGGTTATCTTGCCGACACATACGCACAGCGCGTATATCTACGGCTATACGGACGGTGAATTTAAGCCTGAGGGTAACATGACACGTTCAGAAGCTGCGGCGATATTCGCAAGAATTATAGCCGAGAAGAACGATGAAACTATACCTTCACGCAAGTCGTCGTTTAAGGATGTAGATAATAAGCTGTGGTACAATGATCCGATAGCATACCTTGAAAAGTATGACGTTATATCTGGCTATGAAGATGGCACATTTAAGCCTGAAGAACAGATTACACGCGCTGAATTTGTAGCTATGTGTACTAAGTTCTATGAGCTGTTTAGCAAGACCACGACTGCCAAGAACACATTTACCGATGTAAGCAAGACACACTGGGCATACGAATATATCAATGTCGCGGCGAACATGAACTGGATAGCGGGTTATTCCGACAAGACGTTCAGACCTGACACGAATATCAAGCGCGCAGAGGTTGTTGCGATCGTGAACCGTATGACCGGCAGAGTTGCGGATAGGGACTATGTAAATAACCACATGAAGCAGCTGAATCCGTTTACGGATATGAACGACAGCGTATATTGGGGCTTCTACGACGTAATCGAAGCGGCTAACGACCATGACATTGTTGAGGTCAAGAATGCCGAAGAATGGGTAGACTGATATATACGCTAATACATAAGGGTATTTGTTCTTTCATGAATGCCATACACATTTACGCCAATTCCCCGGCGCAAGCCAATAAACTTGCGCCGGGAGTTTGGGCGATATGTATGGGGTTTAGATAGACAAGCTATATAGATATACCTGCCACGAGCAGGTTTTTTAAAGAAGTACGATACAAGAAATTTGAGTAAAATAAAATGTGTATGTAAACATTGAGGAAAGGAGACAGTAATATGAAGAACAAAATACTGAAATCCATTATAGCCGGAACCTGCGTTATGTCTATGCTGATTTCATCCTCCGCATCCGCGTTCGCTGCGGGCGTAGAGGAAGTGACCGAATACATAACATCGCTTGAGGACAATACAGATGCTACTGATATTGACTTCAAGCCTATTGTTGTGTCTGAGGATGAAAACGGCAAAGTTACATACATTGGTGACGGCTATTTTGAGAGGGAATACTATAACCATGACACCGGTGAAATGGAAAACGAGGTATATTTTGATGAATCGGGAATTGAAGAATACGAAAAAAACGATGAAGACGTTCCTGATGCAGATGAGAGCGACGATGTTATAGGCTCAGACGCGCCTATCTCCCTTTTCAGCGCGGAAGACTTTTTTGATGTATCGCTTACGAGCACAGACGTAAACAGCATGATGATTGACAAAGATGGTGATGGCATAGACGATTCGACTGTGTACTACGGTGAGTGTACCGGTAAGGGGGCAGGAATTCTTAGCAGTCATGGTGTAGACACGTCTGACCCCGATATGCGCTATAAAGAAGGCGATAAGGTGGAGTGGTGGCTTGATAGTGACGGTACATTGACATTTAAAGGTCAAGGCTGTATAGCAAACTATTCAACAAAAGCTACAGCACCTTGGAGCAGTGGAAACCGCGTGCCTTATTATGTCAAGAAGATTGTAATTGAAGAAGGTATAAGATACATTGGTAATTATACTTTTACAAATTTGCAAAAAATAGAGAGTGTAGAATATCCCAAAACCACACTGCTCGGTATAGGAATTGGTTCTTTTAAAAACACAAGTATACAAGAGCTTAATTTGCCTGATAGTGTAAAATATATAGATAGCTATGCTTTTGAAAATTGTAAAAATCTGTTGTATGTAAGATACGACGCTCCCGAAGACGAAGCAAAAGTAAGGTGTACATTGAAATTGCCAAGTTCCTTAATATATATGGGCACTTATGCCTTTTCAGGTGACATCTATATAGCTGATGTGGTATTTCCTGAGGAGTTAAACCATATAGGCTATGCAGCCTTCGCAAGTACGGCGTTTGGAAGATATTTTGACGAAGAAAAACCATATGAGTTTCCTGATAAAATCAAATTCATAGACGGGTATGCGTTCGAGAACGCACCCTTGAAAAACATTAAACTGTCAGGAGATGTTGAGTTGGGTTCTTCCGTTTTTAAAAATACAACATTGCGTAAAGTAGAGATAGGCGACGGCTTAACAAAAATCAACACCGGTACTTTTTACTCATGTGATGGACTAACTGACATTACTATTCCCGATACTGTGGAAGAAATAGGTTCAAGTGCTTTCAAAGGATGCACTAATCTTTCTTCGATAAAAATGCCGAACAAACTGAAAAAGCTTGGGACTGAAGCATTTTCGTACTGTACTAATCTGACAGAACTTAATTTGCCTAACACGATAGAAGAAATATCGGGCAATCCTACAGTGTTTTGTTTACAGCTTAAGGCTATAAACATAGCTTTGGGTAATAACTATTACGAAAGTCAAGACGGAGTATTGTTCACAAAGGGCTTGGACACATTGATTTATTATCCTATTTGGGGCAAGGAAGATGAAACGTATGATATACCGAAGGGCGTAAAAACGATTGAAAAGGGCGCGTTCTCAAAAGAAACAGACAGCCCCGATTTCTACAAAAGATATGATGTGCCTGAGATACATCTTCAAACTGTTAATTTTTCAGATACTATAACGGACATAAAGGATTCCGCTTTTAGGACGCTGGACAGTTTAACGACTGTTAATTTCAATGAAGGGCTTAAGAGAATAGAGAGCAATGCATTTTGGGATTGTGAAAATTTAACAAGTATCGTTCTGCCTGATACAGTAACGTACTGTGGCAGATATGCTTTCCGGAGTTGTGGAAATGTAACAACACTAAAACTATCGTCAGGTCTTACGACTATAGGCGATTCCTTTGGTGGTTCAGGTATTACCGACCTTAATGTGCCGGAAGGCGTAAAAAAAATTTCAACATATGCTTTTAGCGGTTGTAAGAATTTATCTACCGTATCATTTCCCAATTCACTTGAAAAGATAGAGTGGTATGCGTTTTTTAACGATACTAATATAAAGAGCATCAATATTCCCAAGAAACTTAATGTAATAGAGTGGGGGGCTTTTGAGTTTTCAAAGTTGGAGGATATTACTATCAGCCCTGAAAACGAAACATTTAAAATGGATGAGTGCGGTGTTGCGTTTATCAATAAAAAAACGAATACGTTAATATCATACTTGGAAAAGAGGCGTAATGAAGCAACAGAATATACTATACCCGATGAAGTTACTGTAATAGCCGAAAAGGCGTTTAAAGGAACCGAGTTGGAAAGTATAACCTTAAACAATGTTGAGTTGATTGATGATAATGCATTTGAAAGTTCAAAACTTCGTAACATAAACTTCTCAGATAAGCTCAAAACTATCGGATTTGAGGCGTTTTCAAGATGTCATGAATTAGTTGGAAGCAACAATACCGATGAGCTTGTAATTCCTGCCTCAGTAACATCTTTTGGGCAGAGAGCATTTGATTTCATGTATTGCCCCGGTTCTGAAATGGGTACAGGTGGCTGCGGCAAAATAACAAAGCTACGGTTCGAATCCCAAACAGATCCGAGTGCTGACAGAACTATTGTATTTGAGAAAAGTCAATATACGAACGTTACAAGTGATAGCTTTGCAAGCAACTCCAACGATGCTTTTTACGGTTCAAGCAAGCTTGAGTCGGTAGACTTCGGAAACAGAATAGTTACATTAAATGGCAGAGTATTTAGCGGTTGTAAACACCTAAAGACGGTTGATATGTCAAAGGCAAGTATTACGCAAATAACTTCATATTGTTTTTGGCGTTGCTTTGATCTTACGGACGTTAAGTTTTCACCAAGTATTATGAATATCAATAACTGTGCCTTTGGTTACACAGGATTGACAGAGGTGGAGTTGCCGTGGAGTATACGAAACGTATCTCTAAACGCGTTTGATAATTGCGACTCGCTTAAAAAGATAAGGGTACGCAGATTTAGATTGCCGTACATCATCGAAAACGGTGACTCAAACTCAGCAGGAGCCACGGTTGAGTATGTAGACGGATACTATCCCGAAACGTTATATAAGTATACAGGTGCGATGCCTAAGCCGACAGTAACTCTCGACGGCGAAAGCTTAGTTGAGGATGTGGACTATACGATTGAATACGGTGAGCTGGACGAAGAAAATCGAATGGAAGTAACAATTCGTGGCGTGCCGGGCAGTGTAGGCGGTTATGCGGTCGATACGATTGAATTGATACCTGACAGCATAACGAAAGCTACCTATGAACCGTTGCCCGATGTGACGTATACGGGCGATCCGTTCAAGCCAAAGCCGGTACTGACGTACAAATTTTTTGAGGACGGTCCCGGTCAGCTTGTCGAAGGTGAAGACTATACTCTTTCATGGGAGTCGAACGTGAACGCGGGTACGGGAAAGGTAATTGTTCGTGGTATAAACCGGTTTTCAGGCGAGATGTCAATACCGTTCACTATTAACAAGCGCAGTATAACCGAAGCGAGAGTTACACAAATACCCGCACAGGACTATACGGGAAATCCCATTACGCCCAACCCGACATTGACGTATAACGGACATAAGCTGTTACAGTCCGCTGATTATACGCTAAGTTATTCGGATAATACCACGGATATAGGCACGGTAACCATTACCATAACAGGTATCGGTAACTTCGAGGGCACAGTTAATACGACGTTTGAGATTGAACCTTCAGGAATTGAAGGGGTAGCCGTACATCATATACCCGACCAAGAGTATAACGGCAAACCGCAAGAGCCTGATTTGACAATCACGTACAAAGGACGAACGCTCGAGGAAGATACCGACTATACGTTAGACTACTCAAATAACGTAGATGTGGGTACTGCCACTGTTACCATTACAGGCGTGGAAAACTCGGGCTTTACGGGCACAACAGAAGCCAATTTTAATATTATCGCGTGTCCTATATCCCGTGCGGCGATAGAAACACCCGATAATGTGACGTATACAGGCTCTGAAATCACACCCGGTCTGACTATTACATACAACGGCATGACGCTTAAGCAAAATGTGGATTACACTTTGAGTTACAGCGAGAACGTAAATGCGGGTATGGCAGAGATTATTGTGACCGGTATAGGTAACTACTCAGGTACACGCAGCACTAATTTTGGTATAGATCCGTGTGAGATTTCCGAAGCTGATATTTCGGAAATAGACGAGCAGATGTATACGGGTGAGGTAATCACACCCAAGCCGACGCTCTCGTTCAACGGTAAAACACTGGTACAGGGCGTAGACTATACACTGTACTATTCCGAAAACAGGGATATTGGTACTGCTACTATTACAATAACAGGTAATGGTAACTTTACCGGTGTGACAATTACCACGTTCCAAATCATAGCGTCCGATATTAAGGATGTCATAGTGCTTAACATACCCGACCAGCTATATACCGGTAAGCAGATAACACCTGACCCGACAATTATGTTTAACGGGCGGCTGCTGGCTAAAGACTACGACTATACACTAAGTTATGAAAATAACGTGGACGTAGGCACGGCTACGGTAACGATAACAAGTGTAGCGGAATCGGACTTTGTGGGTACGGCTACCAAGACGTTTGAAATTGTTCCGAGACCTATCGCTGACGCGGCTATTACTTTGCCGAAGCATGAGACATATACGGGCGACCCGATAACACCGCACCTGACGGTTGAGTTTGAGGGTATGAGCCTTGTAGTAGGCAAGGACTATAACATATCATATGATAGCAACACCAATGTCGGAATGGCAGAAATAATAATTGAGGGTATCAATAATTTTGAGGGTTCACGGCATACGGTGTTTACAATCGTACCTCGTAACATCTTTGAAGCGGATATTACGGAAATACCGCCGCAGCACTATACGGGCGATGCTCTTACACCTGAACCTACTATCTCGTATCGCGGCAAGCCACTCACCAAGAACGTCGATTATGTATTGATTTACGCGAACAACGTAAGGGAAGGTACGGCTACGGTAACGGTAAGGGGTGTTGGTAACTTTACAGACATAGCAACAACGACATTCAAAATCGAGTCGTCAGGTGTTGAAGGTGTAGTAGTTTTAGGTATACCCGACCAAGTATATACGGGTAAATCCATAACTCCTGAACCGACTATTTCGTATCGTGGCAAAACGTTAACAAAGGACGAAGATTACACCTTGGACTATGAGAATAACATCAATGTAGGACGTGCAACGGTTAAAATTACGGGCATAGCAGGTTCGGGATTTGACGGAACGACGACTGTTTCGTTCAATATAACGCACAAACCGATTGCTGACGCGGCAATTAAGCTGCCTGAGCACCATGTCTATACCGGTGAACCGATACAACCGGAAATGGAAGTCACGTTAGAGGATTTGACGCTTGTCAAGGACAAAGACTATACGGTAGACTATGATGATAATACGCGTGTTGGTACAGCCGAAGTGGTTATAACGGGCGTAGGTAACTTTGCAGGTACAAGACATACGGTATTTGCTATCATGCCTTGCGATATAGAGGACACGGATATAGACGATATACCCGCACAGGACTATACAGGCTATCATATAACGCCGGATCCGCATATATCATATAACGGTCAGGATTTGATATTCGGACGCGATTACACATTAAAGTATGAAGATAACCTTGAGGTAGGTACTGCTACCGTTACTATCGCAGGAAACGGTAATTTTACGGGCACAGTGGACAAGACGTTTGAAATATCGGAAATGGATATTGACTATGTCGATATTGCGCCTATACCGTCACAAACATATACCGGTTATGAGATAACGCCCGAGCTGTCAATCACGTTCCACGGCAGAACGCTTGTTAAGGGCTTGGACTATACGGTTAAGTTTGAGAATAACAAGGACGTAGGTACGGCTACGGTAATCATTACAGGTATTCCCGAAGCGGGCGTTAAGGGAACAAAGGAAACAGAGTTTGACATAACTCCCGCACAAATAAGCTCTGCTAAGGTATCATCGGTACCGAAGCATGAAACATACACAGGTGATCCGTATACACCTGAACCGACGCTTGTGTTCAACGGTATAGAACTTGTTAAGGATGTCGATTACACGTTGGACTACTCAAATAATGTAGATGCGGGTGAGGTTATAATCACTATTACCGGCATGGGTAACTTTGAGGGCACAATGACCGAAACGTTCGTTATAGAAGCTGTGCTTATCACCAACGTTGAAGTAACCGCTATCCCGGCAGAAACGTATTCGGGTGAGGAAATAACCCCTGAACCGACAGTGACGTATGAAGGTAACGAGCTTACAATGGGCGAGGATTATGTGCTGGAATACGACAATAACCTTAACGCGGGTACAGCTATGGTAATCATACGCGGTATAGGTAACTATACGGGCACAACCAACAGGGTATTCACAATCAATTCGCAGCTGATAGCCAACGCGGATATGTCCATTGAGGACGTAGAATTTACGGGCTATCCTCAGGACGGACATCTTACACTGACATACGGTGACAATACACTTATTCAAGACAAAGACTATACGGCATCGTTTATCAATAATATCAATGTAGGTACTGCTACCGCAATCATTACCGGTGTAGGCAATTTTGCGGGTAATCTTACGTCCGGATTTGATATATTACAACGACTTATCACGTTGAAAAATATCACAGCTGAACCTATACCCACACAGGCATATACCGGCTATGAAGTAACTCCTAAACCAACCATATGGTACGGTGATTTCCTTCTCGAGGAAGATAAGGACTATACGCTTGAATACCGTAATAATGTTAATGTAGGCACAGCGAGTGTAGATGTGACGTTTACGGGTAACTATACGGGTGAAATAACCTTGGATTTTGAAATACAAAAATATCGCATAACGGTATCGAATAATGGCGGATACATTGACGGCGCAAAGACAGAGTATGTAGATGACAACAATATCAATGTAACACTGCCCGACGGTGTGGTATTCGACTACGACGACAGAGTCCATGTGACCGTAACAGATATGGACGGCAACCCCGTAGAGGGCGTTACAGTCCATGTAACAGACAGTAACGGTACGGTAGAGCAAGACACTACCGATGAGCAAGGTGACGCTTCTGTGCCGCCGCAAAAGACCGATAAGACCGATAAAAACGGTCAAGGTGAAATTATAATAACAGACGACGACGGCAACGTTACGGGCAGATATACGGTTACTGTGAGCGATGAGAGTGGTCCTGTAAAAGACGCATTTTTGTCATTAACAAGCGACGGTAATTTAAGTGTTACAATGCCTGACGGCAAGGTCGTAGGCGCGTCTAACAGAGTAACGGTCAGTGTTAAAGACGAGAATGGCGAGGGTGTAGCTGATTTGACAGTAACAGTATCGGATACAGCTGAAACACCGTCAACGTTTAGTGGTAAGACATCGAACACCGGTTCTGTGACCTTACCGCCTAAATCGTCAGCTTCAAACGGCGGCGGTGGCGGTGGTTCATCAGGTGGTGGCGGCGGTGGTGGTTCGTCAAGTGGCGTACTAACCCCGTCTGCAACAGTAACCGATGATACCAACCAAGAGTTGACCGTTGAAGAAGAGAAGTCAAAAACTGGCGATTATACCATTACTTTGCCGGAGTCTGAGAACCTTGAAGACGGCGAAGAATATACCGTTACATTGCCGAGCAAGAAAGAGGGCGTAAAGGTTACTCTAAAGGATAAATTCGGCAATGAAGTATCAGGTATTACCGATAAAGACGGAAAGGTTGTTCTTAAGTTTAAAAAGACGGCAGAACCGACAGAGTCGACAGACACAATAGAGCATAGCGCATACATTTACGGCGATGATTACGGCTTGTTCAGACCTGATAATATGATGACACGAGCTGAAGCGGCTACTATATTCGCTCAGAATATGTCGCAGCGTCTTAACACGGATATTCCCGATAACGAATCACGGTTTGCCGATGTTTTGCCGGGCACATGGTATAATAAATATATCGCATACCTTGAAGGTTATGACATCATAACAGGTTATGAAGACGGTTTATTCTATCCTGAAACGCCTATTACGCGTACCGAGTTCGTAACCATGTGTAAGAAATATTACGAGCTTTATGATACCATTGAGGAATTTAACGAGAATATATTCCCCGACGTTCCCAATACACATTGGGGTGTTGCGTACATAACAGACTCCGTCGGTATGGGTTGGATAAGCGGTTATGAAGACGGCACGTTCAAACCTGATAACTTTATCACGCGCTCCGAGGTAGTGGCTATTATTAACAGGGTACTCGGTCGTTCCGCTGATAGGGAGTATATAAGCAGCAACATCGAAGCAGTGGCACAATTCCCTGATGTACCGACTACACATTGGGCGTACTACGACATCATCGAAGCGAGTGATACGCATACCTGTTCCAATACGTCAAACGACGAGGTTTGGACAGATATACAGTAAATAACGCAGAAGAGGGGCTTTAGCCCTTCTTCTTTTTTCTTACTAAAATTTTTATTAAATTTTTTAATTAAACGCTTGACATGGAATTTCCACTATGGTATAATACAGATAAGTTATATGAAGTATTATGGAATGGAGCCACTATGTGATTTTGTTTCAACACTATTAAAAGTGACCGTTGGCGGGATTTTTGTACCATTTTTTAGGAAGTAGTATAAAAATCCCTTTTTTTGTTTATTTTACATCATTAGCATAGCACAAAATAACGGGACGGTACTTAAAAATCAAGTTAAAAAAAGAGAACGAAGATAATTATATTTTCGTTCTCTTTTTCTTTTTTTTCAAGATGTTTATGTAATCGTGTGTTCTCAAGGAGTTGTGTGTTTTTCCTCTTGTTCCTATAAAGAAAGGAATAGAGATTATGGAAAAAACTCAAGAAGATTTAATACTGGACAATATAGATACCGCAAAGAATTTGGTACAAAGTATTTCCCAACGCCTACATTTAAAACCATCCACGCGCGAAGAATGTGAAGATATAGCCTTTTTTCAGTTATGCGAATGTGCATCACGGTACGATGCAACGAAAGGCAAGTTTAAAGCATACTTTGAAAAAAGTGCGAGGTTCAAAATCTGGACATCCTTAAGAAAAGAGTTTTTGAGTGGTATGTCATATGACAACAATCTAAAACTGAAAATCGTACGACAAATAGATTTAGATGTGAGCGAGATAGAATCTACGGACGACGACATTACCGAAGCTGAAATAATCTTAGATGTTGAACATATTCTTACGGAAAGACAACGCGATGTTTTTACATATCTCCGTCAGGGATTTGATTGTCATAGGATTGCAGCAGCTACCGGAATTTCAGACCGTGCCGCGCGCGCGTTGGTAAAGAGAATCAAAGACAAAATTTATATTGTTATAACCTCTTAGTTGAGGATAACAGAGAAGCATGATTTATGTAACATAAGAACATGGAACAAGAAAGGAAACTTGGGAATGAGATGTAATAATTATTCTCATTCCCCCACAATTCCATTTAAAATTAACGCTTTGTAATAAAGCATTGAACATATATGAATAATGTTGAGTATCAATTTAAGTGAGGAGTGAATATAATATGGCAAAATATGATGACACTATGCCAATCGGCAAAAAGCGAAATCAGCCGATGCAGAATGACATAGAAAATGTAAAAGAGCCAATATCACCGGAATCGCATGACAGCGAGCAGAAATTGCCCGATATGCCTGAACAGGAAGACCGCGAAAAGCCTGAAACGACCGAAAATAATCCGGACAAGCCGGCAGAAAAAGAGTTGTCCGAAGCAGAGATATTAGATTTGCCGATGCGTAAAGTAAAGAGTGGCGATCGCGTGTTTTACGGACATTACGACGAGGAACGGCTAATAGTTCATCTAATCGACGAAAACGGCAAACTGACGGGCAAGTGCGGAAGATTGCACAAACCCTTACCGCCCGAAAAGCCACCCATTTCAGAAGACGGCTCCGACACAGAACGGAACAATGCGCTGATGAACGTCAAAGAGAAAAAGTTTAAAATCGGGTTTAATAAGGTCGATGATGACGAAACACTATCTTCGCCACTTAAACGGTATAAAAAGGTTATTATTATCGCTGCTGTCATCTTAGCGGTAATTATCGGTATAGCGTCTTATCGAAGTGTTATGAACTCTGTGTTTTCGCCTAACGAGGGCGATAACCCTGAACCGCAAGAAACGATAGTACCGTCAGACGGAGAAATGCTGGTTATAGAGATAAATACCGACGTGATTGCAGGCGATGAAATAACAGAGGACATGCTTCAGCCGGCTACCATAGACGGGCAAATGTATAATCAGATAGCGATTAACGGCAATGACCTGTATCGTTGGGAACAGCGCGAAAATATCATAGGGATGTATGCCACGGAGTATATTTCACAAGGTCATTATATTACGACCAATTCGCTTTCAAAAATTGTTCGTGATGCTGAAAACCCATGGATAGTAAACAGTACACAAACAGCGTATGCGGACATACCCATTCAGTCTACCGAACTTGACGCGTCAAATGTATTGATAGGGGACAAGCTTAAACTGGATTTTGAGGTTCAAGTAAGCGAACAGGGCGTAAGTAACACCGACGACACGGACATTTCATCGGGGCAGAAAACTGTAACTATCAACTCCTATACCATTAATGATGCTGTTATAGCTGATATGTTCACCGCCGATAACAGGAGCTTATTTAACATATATACTGCGTTGCTCTCCGTACCGGAAGGCAATCAGGAATACTACTTGAAAAATATGTGCGATAATAACCCTGAATACTTAGAGAGTGTTAAACCTGTCAAGATACGTGTTTATTTTGATAAACAGTATGCGGATGCGCTTTCGACTGCGACAGCAAGTCAAGGGGACATTCAAGTTACTTCGAGCGATGGTGCTGATGTATCAACCACGGAGAAGAAACAGTTCTACGACGGGGAACGGGCATTGCAAACGAGTTTCGCCAATCTTGCTGCGGATAGTGACAGTATTAGTGTAGTGAAAGGGGACGATGAATGATGAATATATCAACGAAGCTGAAAAAGATACGGAAGCAGTTAAAAGAAACACAGGTCCCACCGGCACTAAGGAGTATACAAGTTAAACGGTCATTGTTTGCCATAATGGTATTTGCTGTAACAATACTGGCAGCGATATTGACGCGAAACGTAGGATTCTTAGTCGGTGCGATTATAGGCTTGTACCTGTTGTATTTAGTCGTTGCGATCAAGTATGACTATGCAAACGGGAAAATAGCAGAGTACACATTAACCTGTTTGTACATAAAACCGCAACCGAACCGATTAGCGATCGTATTCGCCGATGATGAAGACAACAGATATGTGTTTTACACGTTAAATAAAAAAGATAATTTTATTGAAGATATAAAATATACAATCTACTGTAAGAATGAAAGCAAGATTATTATTGCGTATGAGCAATCATGATAAGGGAGTCGCTGCAATTTCAAGTAGATTGCGGCGGCTTTTTTACATATCAGCGAAAAAGTATAAATTTTTTAAAAAAATTTATATCCAAAGTGCCTTTTTTGCGATTTTTAGATATGTGATATATGAGGGGCAAAGAAGAAAATTAAATCTTTTGAAAGCAGGTGGTTATTATCTCGTCGCTCTTACGTCAACGGAGTAAAAGAAAAGAAGACAACGTCGCCGGTCTTTTAAAGGGAGTCGTAATAAAACTGATAGGTATTTTTTTCAAGTAATTTCCACTTGTTCCTTTCTTACTATCAGCACAAAGCGGTAGGGCTCCCTTCAGAAGGCGGGCGACAGGGATAAAAGGTATTAAACAAAGGAGTGATTATAATGCCGAGAACAAAGAAAAACACTGCTGTTGAAGAAGCAGTAAAGGATAACACAATTCAAGAAGAAGTAATGCAAGAAGAAGTGACGCAGGAAGACCGCGAGCAAGAGGAAATCCTTGAACAAGCCGAAACGGAACATTCAAAGGATAAAGCGGCTCCTAAGCCCAAAACGAGAAAGAAAACAAAAATAATGATGGAAGAGGAAACGACGCAAACCACAACACCCGCACGGACGCGTAAAGATGTCATCAACGAAATGGTTGCGAATGAGAGAACGCGAGCTGCAAGAAACGATAAGCGTGAGGCTACGCTGATGAGTTGGGAACAGTTACGCGGCGCGCACAAAGACGGCAGAATTGTAACCGGGCGCATATTCTCGATCGAAACGCTGGATAACAAGCACGTCGTTGCCGTGGTTGACATGACAGGGTTCAGAGTTATCGTTCCCATTGAGGAAATGTATAAAAACCCGCCATTGGACTATTCCACGGTCGTTAATGATGCACAGCGCGTACACCGTGAACGTCAAATGCTGTCTAAGCTGTTGGGCGGCGAGATACCGTTCATTATAACAAACATTGACGGCTCACCGTCAGGTGATGAAGATGGATACCTGATAGTAGGTTCTCGTCGTCAGGCGTTAGCACGTATAGAGGAACGCAATTACATACGTCACAGCCGTAATGGTGCACCTGCTATAACTGAGGGTAGCGTCGCAGAAGCCACGGTCGTGTCTGTAGGTCAGCACGCCGTATTTGCAAATGTAGGCGGCGTAGACACTTCAATCTCCACATACCAGCTTACATATAGATATGTGGATAATGCCACGAATATGTATACGCTTGGGGACAAATTTAACGTTGTTATTAAAAGCATCGAGTTTGACGACGATGGCAGTGTTAAAAACATTGTCGTATCAGGTAAGGAAGCCGAGATTGAAGGGTATCAGTCCCGCATTGATAAGATTAAGCCCAACACGCTAACCTTGGGTATTATTACGTCTGTCAGAGCGTCAAAGAAGACACCCGGCAAGACGATAATAACGCTGTTTATCGACGCGTACAAGATGCCGGCGATGGCATCATATGTCAAGATAGACACCATGGCAGAACCGCCCAAAACAGGCGACAGGGTCGTATTCTCGACTTACATGGTAACAGATAGGGGATTTGTGATGGGTCAGATTTTGCGTAAGGCATAATTGACATCAAAATTCATACGAGGAGGTTTGAACGATGGCAAAAAACGAGGGTGTGGACATATATGTTATTCCCGAGAATTTTATCGAAGGCGGAAGAATATTAAATGGTATGTTCAAAACACGGAATTTCATTGAAGCTGTCGCGTTAGCATTAGCTGTGGGAATCCCGTTGTGGTTCATACCGTACCCTTCAATTGCCGTAAAACTGAGCGTCCTAATATCCGTTGTATTGCCTGTTTTCATAATGGGTATCATCGGCATAAACGATAGCTCGTTGTTAGAATTTCTTCAACAGTTCGTAAAGTGGAAAAAGAACAAGCGGATAATGATATACAACACAAACACACGATCACGAGATGTAAGACCGGTTGAGGTTGTGTTGTCGCAGGAGCTGCCTAAAGATAAAATCGTAAAAACCATTGATACATGGCGTGAGAACAAACGTAATAAGTCAACGGGCGAAACGTTTATAGAGGGCAGGGACTTTGTATTTGACGAAGAAGAGGTCAATACGTCCTATGCCGCCGCTGAGAACAAGCTATTAGCACAGGACGATACGTCATCTGACGAAACAGCAGAGAAGAAGCCTAAGAAAGAGCGTAAACGTAAGAATAAAAAAGGCAAAGGGCGCGGCGAAAACACCGAAACCGCTGAAGAAACCGTTAGCACATCCGATACGGAAGAAACTAATGATACCGAAGCAGAAACAGTGCAGGGAGCCGATACAGAGGCTACAGAAACCGAAAACGAGCCGCATGAGGTAAGTGATAAGGTGGAAGAAAACAGCGCGAAAGAAGGCAAAATACCCGCTGAGAACGACGTAAAAGAGCAAGACGATGAGCTCGACGAGGAGTTTATCGACGTGGAAGCCGTAACGGACGAAACCGATGATGTGTTCGATATTATAACAGGGGAGTGATAGAGAATGGCAAAAGAAGAAAAAACGGCGAAGAAAGCCGGCATCAAGCAGAAACAAAAAAGCTTGATGAAAATCCAAAGCACACAGGCATTTCTCCCTATTCGTGATATATCTGACGGGATTATTATAACGACCGACAGGAGATTTATAAAAATCCTTGAGGTAACACCTATAAATTTTCTGCTCAGGTCGCCATCTGAACAGAGCGCAATAGTACAGTCATTTGCCGGAGTGTTGAAGCAAATGCCGATCAAGGTACAGTTCAAGGTTATATCCCGTAAAGCAGATGTGTCAAGCTATATCGATAAGATATACACCAATATGGAAACAGAGGAAAACGACAAGTGCTTGCAATTGCAAGAGGAACAGATAAATCTTATTTCCACTGTTGGCGCGAGAGAGGGCATATCACGTCGGTTCTATATTATTTTTGAATATGAAGAACCGACCGGCTTGCAAAAGTCCGCGACGTTCTCGGAAATCAAGTCGTCGCTAAACACTTATGCTATGCGTATTCAGAACATGCTTTTGCCCTGCGGTAACGAAGTACGTCCACTCACAGACGATAAGGACATACTTGACATATTTTACCAAATCCTGTGCAAAAACGAGAGTGAGCACAAGACCTTTGATATAAAAATGTACGAGACCATATCACGTTACATAGCTGATTCGGACTATAACCCCGAAAAGGACTCATACATACCGCTTACCGACTTCGTGTCGCCAAGGACAATAGATACGCGGCAATCGCCTAAATATATCGTTGTAGACGGGACATATTACGCGTTTGCGTACATTCCGTCCAAGTCGTATAACACTACCTCTGTAGCGGGCTGGCTGTCGTATCTTATAAACCTCGGCGAGGGCATAGATGTTGACCTATATATAAAGAAGGAAAACATAGCGGCTACCCAACAAAAACTGGCATATGCGCTAAGGTTTAACAAGGTAAAGGCACGGACTATGGATGATACATCTGCCGACTACGACGATGTACGAGATGCCATATCTTCCGGCTATTATCTGCGACAGGGTATATCAAATGGCGAGGATTTTTGCTATATGTCCATTTTACTTACGGTTATGGCAGATAGCTACGAAGAGCTTATATGGAAAATGCGTGAGGTAAAAGCGTACCTTATTACACAGGACATACGTGTGAAATCGTGCCTGTTTAGGCAAGAGGAAGCGTTTTTAATGGCACTGCCGTTATGCTATATGGACAACTTTATCTATAGACGCGCACGCAGGAATGTTTTAACACATGATTGTGCGTCTGCATATCCGTTCATATCATTCGAAATCACCGATGAGAACGGCATTATGCTTGGGCTCAACCGCAATAACAATTCGCTGGTATTCCTCGATCCGTTTGATACAAAAAAATATAAAAACGCCAACATGGCTATCATGGGTACACCGGGTGCGGGAAAGACATATACACTGCAATGCTTGGCTATGCGTATGCGTCAACAGCAGAAACAGGTATTTATCATCGCCCCCGATAAAGGCTATGAATTTATACGAGCCTGTGAAGAAATAGGCGGTGAGTATATCAATATCAGTGCCGGTTCAAAACAAAATATTAACATCATGGAAATACGCAAAATGGACACTGAAACGTCGGAAATACTGGACGGTAGAAAGGCTGTCAGCGCGTCTATCATGTCGCGTAAGATTCAACAGCTTCACACCTTTTTTACGCTGTTAATACCCGATATATCGTATGAGGAAAAGCAGTTGTTGGACGAAGCGTTGGTTAACACATACGCAAAGTTTGGAATAACGGCTGACAACAAATCTCTTATAGACCCTGACGATTCGACGAGGTATAAGCCAATGCCGATACTGGGCGACCTACACGAAGAGTTAAAGCGAATGGGTGAAAAAACAAACCGCCTATACAGCATATTGCTACGGTATATTACCGGTTCAGCATCATCTTTCAATGCTCAGACTAACGTCAACTTGGACAATAAATATATTGTCTTGGACGTATCGGAGCTGACGAAGGAAATGATACCTATAGGTATGTTTATTGTTCTTGACTATGTATGGGATAAAATAAAAGAGGACAGAACAAAGCATAAGGTTGTTTTCATTGACGAAGTATGGGAGTTGATCGGTGCAAAAGGATCCGAGGAAACGGCAGAGTTTGTACTCGAAATCTTTAAACTTATCCGTAGCTATGGCGGTAGTGCGGTGGCTTCAACGCAAGACCTGAACGACTTTTTCTCACGTGACGACGGTCGATACGGTAAGGGTGTTGTAAACAGTGCAAAGATAAAAATTATCATGCAACTTGAGCAGCAGGAAGCAGAGTTTGTACAAAACGAATTTAACCTATCCGACACAGAACGGCAACAGGTAGTACAGTTCCAAAAAGGTGAAGGACTGCTATATGCTAACAACAATCATGTGCTGATAAAGGTAACAGCATCCAAGACAGAAGACGAATTGATTACAACCGATTCAAACCAGTTACGCGAAATTGCAACACGCAAGCGCGAAGAACGACAGGCTTAATAACATTTCATCCCACCGTTTCATATGGCGGTGGGATGAAAAAATAATTTATGAACGTGCATTAAACGTGTTAAAAACGTTTATCGGTAATCAAAACGTTTATTAAAACGTATACAAAGCGTTTATTAAACGTTTTATATACGTTAAGAAAGGACAAATAGCTATGATTTCAACGATTTTAGTAAACAACATTCTTGAGTTCGTCAACCGTATTGGGGTTGTCGAAGAGAATCAGGTTTTTACGATGTTCGGTATGACGCACGACGTAGATACCATTGACTGGTGTTTACGACATCTTAGCCGAACCAATCAAATCAATATGGACAGGGAGCGCGGAATAATTACACGTCGACAATGGGTGAACGAGTCTGATTTCGGACAGAAGCTAATGACGACAGCGACATGGGTTTTAGCGCACATGGGTGAAACGCGTGTACGGGACTTCTTTCCCGTTTCTTATCCGTCCCAACTACTAATCATAGGCGAGGACAACAACGTCTATGATGTGACGGTGTATACATGGCAAACACTCGATTCTATCAATATGTCGATTATCCCTAAACGTAATCAGATCGTCCCACCGGGTGAGGTTGATATGACTATACATATCGCGCTGCTTCCCGATGAGGAAATGGCAAACAAGGTAAAGGCGTTCGGGTTCGATAATTACTGTATTCTCGACGAGAATGGCAAGCCTAAATACTACGAGTGGGAGGACTAAGCCATGACAAAGGATTTTGTGCAGAATATGGCTGATGTGGATATAATCGACATGGTTAATACCTATAAGGCAACCGGCAAGACAGCTGAACAGCTACAAAACGAAATAAGCAAGTCATTGCCTACGCTTGAAGTATTTGCGAGCACATACAGATTTATGCTGCCAAAGGAACGGCATAAGACCGCCAAAGATATACAAAAGCTTATAACTCGCGATTATATACGGTTTCTGCTGCTGTATCAGCAGTTATATAACGATTACAGCAACATATTCTACGCTGTGTACGATGCACATTTGAAGAATACGGTAACGGTTGAGTGCGACAGTTCGTTCATATCGGCATTTGCCACAGATGATATGCTCGCTGTGAAACTACCACATCTGCCGGTTAAAGCTCGTATTCGCTCTTCGGTGTTCCAAGACCTATTGCGCGATAAGCTTTCGCTCGTCAATGTGCCGCTTATCCGTGACAAGCTGATACACATCGTCCATATATATCCCACAGCGATGAGTGAGCTTAGAGTCCCCGACAATGACAATTATGACATAAAACGATTGATTGATGTCATATCCGACTATACGGGCTATGGGGATAGCGGAGTACACTGTTCACTGTTCATGACGACGCTTCTGACAGACGATGTACCTGACGGCAGCTATGTTATAGTCACACCTAAGAGTAGTGGAGTAAAATCCGATTCCGAAACCTTAGAAATCCTTCAAAATTTCTGATTTTCAGCCTTTGAAAACTCGTGAAATTTATGTAATTTTTCACCTACATAAATTTCACAAGGTTAAGAAGCGGATTTACACAGGTTTTTACTAAGGATTTTTAACGCATAAGACCGAAAATCTATTGAAGATAGATTAGCTTGATAGATTTACACCACGCAACAGCAAAAAAGAAAGGAGCAAAAATTATGTCTAAATCACACATAAAATACAACATTTTAATGTGTCTTATGGACAACGGTATAGCACTTTCCCAAACTATAAAAGCGGTATTGGGTGGCACTTCACAGGTAGGTAATTACATATCCATATTAACACGTCAAGGATATATAAAACGTAAAGACTTGCCTATACGGTCAAACAACCGTAAATACACCATTCAATACATATCAATCACACGTCAAGGGGTTCAGTGGCTTATAGATAACTATCCAAACGATAGCTACATTCCATTCTTACCAAATCCTGTGCCGAGATTTCGCATAACGGACATAACCAATAACGATACAATACAGAAATATCTTAAAAGCATATCAGCGTCATTGATGTTCAAGTCAATCGGCATAGAAACGGCAGAACAAGAGAATAAAAAGGCAACAGACACACTGTACTTTATAGACATGATAGAAAAGGCGAAAAGACAGTACAGTATAGCCCAAGATAAGCCCATAAACAGTACCCAAATAGCAAATGCACTCAACACAGTAACACGATATTATCACTCAAGAACTATACACGACAACTTCACACTCAATCAAGACGAGGTAGCACAGTACAAATTCTCAACGCACATCGGTCTATTGCTTAACTGTTCAATACCTTATATCATCTACGCGTCCAATCCGAACGGGACAGTATTCCAAGCAAAAGCAGTAGAGAGAGCACAGTTATCAGTCAGTACCATGCTGCGTATGCAAGGTATAGGCGTAAGCAACGAACTAAGCAACGGTATAGTATTTTGCAAGAACGGCAGAGAGTTTGGGAAAGTATTTAACAGTCTTAAAGACCGTATGGGGCAAGACCAAGAACAGTTTATGGATAGACGATTAGCGCGAATATTTAAGCACCTGTACGCTGTACCCATCCAGTCCGCAAACCTACCAATACTTAAAGAGATACTTACCTACGAGGATAACTATCGTATAAAGATACGGGACAAACTACTTAGCCTTGACAGTTCATTCCAGAGCACATACTCACCTATCACGGAGCTTGACTATGACGGTACACCTGCGTATATAGGCACTGACATGGACTTGTGCCGTATCCAGTATTTGTATCGCAATCTAAGCTATCAAAAATCTGTTAATGTGGTTATCATCTGCTACCCACACCAACAGGACTATTACGAGCGTATCATGCCGAAGGACAGAGTGAGTTATTATATATTAAATAAGAAATAAAAAATTAAAATAGGGAAATAAAAAAATAAAAAATAAAATAAATAAAATAAAAATTTTATTTTCCCTACCTGTGCGGAGCGAAGCAAAGCATAAGCAGAACAGAGCAAAGCCGGTAGATGACAGTTCAGTACAGAATAGGGACAGTAAAAACACGGACAGAAAGGGGACAGTAAACGATGAGTAAAGTAGAGATAGGTAATCGGTTTGGTTGTTTAGAGGTAAAGAAAGACTTAGGTGCGGATAAGCATCGGCATCATAAGTATAGGTGTGTATGCTTGAGCTGTGGCAGAGAGCAGGACGTAGACGTTCGTATGCTGAGAGGGCAAGTACACGAGTGTAAGTATTGCAAGAGCAAATCGGGCGATGTGAAACTCCCGAAAGCTTTTGTTGAACAGATGATATAAACAGAAAGGAGAGAACGATGATGATAAGAGTAGAAAGGGCGATATTGCACATATGCGAGATGAACGCGGGGACAATGATATGGTCTGATAAGGAACTGGACATAACCGACACGAACATATACCTATACATCACAGCACAGGTGACAAAGGTGATAAACAGTTCCAATAAGAAACGCGCAGAGTTCATGAGCAACAGCGGCTGCAAGGTCGCACTGGCAGATTACAAGAAGGGCGAAATCGGATTTATAGCGTTGTCCTGTCAAATAGCGAAGCGGATATATGACGGCATGGCAGGGTACGAGAAAGCGGGCGGTATGGACGTGGTTATAGCCGAGGTAGAGATACAGGGCGGTAAGTACATAGTCATTCTGAACCTCGACCGCAAGACAGGGTATGTGCATAACGTAATAGATAACGGCAATACCATATCAATCAATACGGCGTTACTGCCGAATAATCAGACCGTGAAAGAGTTTGCCGTTATAAACGAGGACGACTTCGGCATAGAGTATGCGAGCAAGACATACCCGATAGACGGCGAGCGAGTAGATGTCATGTCGGAGCTGGTTCTCGAATGTGAGAATGTGAGCGTATCGAGCAAACAAGCCGATACGAGCATAAAGAAACTGATACGCAAGGTATCTACGGATGCGCTCAGGAGTAACGTCAAGCTGAAAGACACCATGCAGAACATAATAACGGCGCAATCGGGGAGTAAGGATAAGACGTATAGCCTTGACACAATATCCGCGAATATCTTTGAGAGCTACGGCGAGAAGAAAGAGTTTGTTGACATGGCAATAGGCGCAGGACTTGTTACGGACGGTGATGATAAGCTCCCCATTGACGACTATACGGTTAAAAAGGCGAACGAGAAAGTCAAGGTAATAACGGATAACGGGTTTGAGATAAAATTCCCGCACGGTCTGTATGCGGACTGCTTCGAAACGGAACGCGACAGTGACGGAGCAATACGGATCGTGCTAAAGGGTATCAGCTCACTGGACGTGAAGTAGGGAACGGGGAGGAGAGCGACATGACTACGACACAGAAGCGTATATACTCGTCGCCCACGTTCAACCTTGACAATACATCTGTGATAGAGTCGATGGGTAGTTATGAGCGATTAGCGTACGCGATAATAATTCAGGCGGTAAAGGACTACCGTCGCGCGAAACGTACAGAGAATTTGGGTGTATTAAAGGAATGTGAGCGTTTTTTCGGTGGGAGCTGGTTTGAAGCCTTAACGGACATACCCGGCAAGCTCATAATCGAGAGATTACGTCAAGAGAACGTATCAAGGCGAAAGAAACGGTAAAGGAGTGTGTTAAATATGCTAAAAGAAGAAGTTTGGGCAGTGCTAAGAAGGCGAAGGTTATGACAGGCAAGGATATAAGCGGCGACGAGTATATGACACGCCAAGAAATAGCGGGATATTTAAAGATAAGCATACGCAGCGTGGACAGGCTAATACATGATAAGCATTTTGACGGTATACAGTACATTGGCAGAAATGTACGGGTGCATAAGCCCACGCTGGACAGATACCTTGAACAACGACGAGGAAGTAAGTAAGGTTATATAACAAAAGGCAAGACCTGACGTTATTGACAGAAGGAGTAGTATATGATAAGATATAAGATAACAAAAAAATCAATAATAGGCGGGTTTTGCTTTTTAATCAGAAGGAGGAATTAAAATGGCAAAACGAGCCAACGGTGAAGGAACGATACGCAAACGAGTATCGGGGAAGAAAGGTAACATTAGGTGGGAAGGGAGGTATTACGATCCATACCTAAAGAAGCAAAAAAGTGTGTATGGGGACACTAAAGAGGAAGTCCGAAAAATGTTGTCACAGATTGCTGTAAAGAAAGACACGGGCAATTTTGTATCGCAAAACAACATAACGCTCGACGAATGGCGAGAAACGTACTTAAGCCTATACGTTGAAGGGGTATTAAAACCGCAAACGATCAGCGTTAAGCAACAGATGTATACGAAACATATACAGCCAATGCTTGGCAGTAAACGTGTACAGAACATAACAGATATGGATGTGAAAACACTGCTAAACCGGCTACAAACATTGCACTATGCTACCAATACTATATCCAACATACGCGGTGAGCTATCTACCATGTTAAAAAGGGCAGTAGAGCATAAGCTCATAAGTAACAATCCGGTAAACAATGTCAAGGTCAATGGTACAGACAGCAAAGAACGACGAGAACTGACAGACTATGAGCTAAAATGGTTTTTCCGAGGTTTGAAAGAGAAAAGACCGCAAGACTTACTGTTTTTCATGATGTTGGTAACTACAGGCGCGAGATGTGGCGAGATTATAGGGTTACAGTGGTGCAACCTTTCAGACAACTATTCGAGTATGAGTATAAACAAAACATATATTCAATACTCATCAGAGCAAGGACTTGTGAAAGGATTTAGCAAACCAAAGACAAAGACATCTGTTCGCACCTTACCTATCATACCGAGAGTCAGCGAAGAATTACGGAAGAAGTATGAAGAGAATAAAGAGATTATGGTTGCGCTAAATCAAACAATATCCGATGACGATTTTATCTTTATAGATTTTAAGCTCAACGAGCTTCATAACCATGCGTACTATTGGAACGCCATAAAAAACGTCTTAGATTATTTAAAGAGATGTTATAACATAGAGATAGAGATGTTTTCACCGCATTATTTCAGACACACGTTTGCAAGCCGAGCGTTGCGTAGTAACGTATCACTGGAAACATTAAAGCGATTATTGGGGCACAACAGCTATAAGATGATAGAACAGGTTTATGCCCATGTATCTCAAAGCGACAAAGTTAATGCGGTAATGGCTATGTTTAGTGAAGCCAACAATTAGGGTAAAAGTAGGGTAGAATTTGAGAAAATTAAGTGAATAAAGTACAGTCAAATCTCAAATAATGCCGTACAAACCACGGTTTTATGCGAAAAATCCAAAATAATAAACTAAAAGGAAAAAATCTATTTACAAGAAATAAAAAATGTGATACAATGGTAGAAGATGAAATACGTACAAGGAGGACTTAGTAATGAAGCACGTACAGACACTTAACAGCGCTAATTTAAAAAATTCAGCGAAGCACGGCGGCTGCGGCGAGTGCCAGACTTCATGTCAGTCGGCTTGCAAGACGTCATGCACGGTTGCAAACCAAAAATGCGAACAAGCAAACTGATTGTTTTGCCGGATAAATGAACATTAGAGTTAATCATCGGCTTTGTAGTCGGTGATTTTCTTCTAATTTAAGTCAAATACCGAAAAAAATATTGATCCAGGGAGTTTTTTTAAGTGATACATAAGTATAAACAGTTGGGACTTAACATAGTTATGGACGTATATTCGGGCGCGGTGCACGTTGTGGACGATGTTATGTTCGATATGCTCGACCATATAAACGAGCCGTTTACGGCGGAGGACGCGTGTCCCGAGAATGTAAAGGCGGCGCTTGGGGACAAGTATTCCGATGAGGAAATAAGTGAAAGTTACGCGGAAATATGTGCGCTTGCAAAAAACGGTCAGCTATTTACCGAGGACTGTTACGCCGATATAGCGAAGAATTGGAACAAACAGTCGGTCGTAAAGGCGCTGTGCCTTCACGTGGCGCATGACTGTAATTTGCGGTGTAAGTACTGTTTTGCAGATACCGGTGAGTTTCACGGCGGCAGAAGTCTTATGAGCGCGGAGGTAGGTAAAAAGGCGATCGATTTTGTGATCGCGAACAGCGGAAATCGTCACAATATAGAAATCGACTACTTCGGCGGTGAGCCGCTTATGAACTTTGACGTTGTAAAGGAGATAACGGAGTACGCGAAGGAAGAGGGTAAGAAGCATAATAAAAATTTCCGTTTTACGATCACGACAAACGGTATACTCTTAGACGATGATGTAATGGCTTACATAAACGAAAATATGTCGAATGTCGTGCTTAGTCTTGACGGTACGAAGGAAACGAACGACCGTGTGCGTTACCGCGTGGACGGCAGCGGCTCGTATGACGCGATCGTGCCGAAGTTTAAAAAGCTTGCCGAAAGCCGTAATCAGGATAACTATTATGTCCGCGGGACGTTTACCGCGTATAACGCGGACTTTGCGAAGGATGTTATACATCTTGCCGACCTCGGTTTTAAGCAGACGAGCGTGGAGCCTGTCGTCGCGCCTGAAACGGAGGATTACGCGCTTAAAAAGGAACATGTAGAAACTGTATGCGCAGAGTACGATAAGCTCGCGGAGGATTATGTAAAGCGTTACGACGAGGGAAGGGGCTTTAACTTCTTCCACTTCATGGTAGACCTTGACCAAGGTCCGTGCGCGATAAAGCGCCTGTCGGGCTGCGGCGCGGGGCACGAGTACCTTGCGGTCGCGCCAAACGGCGATATATATCCGTGCCACCAGTTCGTGGGAAATTCCGAATTTCTTATGGGCAGCGTCAACGACGGTACTCTTGACAAAGACATAATGACACGCTTTGAGCGTTCCAACGTATACACAAAGCCAAAGTGCGCGGATTGTTTTTCAAAGTTCTATTGCAGCGGCGGCTGCTCCGCCAACGCGTACAACTTTAACGGCGATATAAATAAGCCTTACGAGCTTGGCTGTGAATTTCAGAAAAAACGCCTTGAATGCGCAATAGCGGTTGAGGCGCATAAGAAATTGGGATGAGGTAAATGGGGATTTAACGGCGTAAGCCTCCCTTGTTAAAGGGAGGGGGACCGCCGAAGGCGGTGGAGGGATTCATTGTCTAAATAGAAAGGAATCCCCCAGTCACGCTCCGCGTGACAGCCCCCTTTGACAAGGGGGCCTCACGAGATGCATCGCCCGCCATAAATACACCATCAAACCATAATAACACAAAAAATAAATTTTAAGGAGGAATAAATATGATACACAAGGGATTTAAAATGAAGCTGTACCCGGGACAGGAAAAAGAGTACGAGAAGCGTCACAACGAGCTGTGGCAGGAAATGAAGGACATGATCCACGAGCACGGCGGCAAAAACTACTCGATCTACCTCGATAAAGAAACGCTTACGCTTTTCGGTTACATCGAGATAGAGGACGAGGAGCTTTGGGCGAAGGGCGCGGACACCGCGATAAACCGCAAATGGTGGGACTTCATGGCTGACATAATGGAAACAAACCCCGACAACAGCCCCGTTTCGACCGACCTCGATCTACTTTTCCACCTCGATTGACAGACATTCAAGTAAAATATTAAAAAATCTGTATAAAAACGAAAAAAGGGGAAATAAATATTAATGACCTCACAAAATACATTACAAAAGCCGATGTCATCGGTTAATAACCCCCTTATTTGCTAAAGAAGCGGCGCTTACGCGCCGCTTCTTAATTTTTTTTATTATTACGGATCGAGATGATGTATATCTCTCGGGAAAAGACTCGCTTCACGTATATTCGCAAGACCTAAAAGCTTCATCACAATACGCTCCAGCCCGATACCCAAGCCGCCGTGCGGAGGCATACCGTAGCGATGTATGTCAAGATACGCGCCCAATTCCTCGGGCTCAACGTTGTAACGCTTCAATTTGGCTATTTGCTCGTCGTAATCATGTATTCTCTGACCGCCCGTTGTAATTTCAAGCCCCCTAAACAGCAAATCAAAGCTTTCCGCGAGCTTTGGATCGTCCTTGGAGTCCATAGCGTAGAACGGACGTTTAAGTCCCGGAAACTTCTCTACGAACACAAACTCGCTTCCGTGATTTTCCTTCGCCCATTCGCACAGCTTGACCTCGTCGGTGGGATCAAGGTCAAACTGATTGTGCGACTTGCCGAGGATATCAAGCGCCTCAAAGAATGTTACGGACGGTATATCGTCTATTACCGGCAGCACCGCGCCGAGCATATCGAGCTCGTGAGCGTAGTTTTCGCCAAGATACTTCATAACGTGTTTCAGCATAGCCGTTTCCATAGCCATAACGTCGTGCATGTCGTTTATAAACGCCATTTCAAAGTCAAGACCGATATACTCGTTTAAGTGACGCGTCGAGTTGTGTTTTTCCGCCCTGTATACGGGCGCGATCTCAAACACGCGGTCAAAGAACGCGACGCACGTCTGCTTGTAAAATTGCGGACTTTGCGCGAGGTACGCGTCCTTGTCAAAGTATTTGAGCTTAAATATGTTCGCGCCGCCCTCAGCGCCCGCCGCAACTATTTTCGGCGTGTGTATCTCCGTAAAATTCTCGGAAAGCATAAACTCCCTAAAACCCGATACCACGCCTTCGGCGACCTTGAATACCGCACGCTGCTCCGGATGTCGCAGCGCCACGCTTCTATATTCCATACTCGTTTCGATCGAGCAGCCGAGATGCTTCGAGGAAACGTGCAGCGGATACTCCGCCGCCGGCTTCGAAAGAATCTCAAACGACGTAAGCGTTATCTCATAGCCGTAATTTGCGCGTTCTTCCTTTTTTACTGTGCCGGTCACGCGCACGTAAGCACCCTCGGTGAGCGCGTCAAAGTCGCCGTCGCACTCCTTCGTGTAAACGGACTGAAGCACGTATCTTGCGGTGCGGAGAATTACAAACGAAAACCCACTCATATTTCTCAGCTTGTGAACGCAGGCGCAGAAGGAAAGCGACGCGCCCTCCGCCTTTTCCAAATCTGCGAGAGTAAGCTCGCTTATAAGCTGTGAACCGTCTATTTTTTGCATAATTAATTCCTCCGATTACTTTAATTTTTCGGTAAGCAGATCCTTTATCAGCTTCGGATTGGCACCCTTTCCGGCGGCGCGTACCACCTGTCCCATAAGGAAGCCGAAAACCTTTTCGTTGCCGTTTCTGTAGCTTTCCATGCTGTCGGCGTTCTCCGAAAGCACCTTGCTCACGATGTCGTCCATGCCCGACGCGTCATTATCCATGATAAATCCGTTTTCCTTCGCTATATCCATGGGCTTTTTGCCGCTGTCAAACATAATTTTTAAAATATCTTTTGCCGCGTTCCTTGAAACAACGCTGTCCGTTGACATTTTAACAAGCTCCGCAAGGTCGGCGGGTGAGAAAAGGAGGTCGCTTACAGCCTTTTCCGACTCGTTCAGGTGACGCATAAGCTCCACCAGCATGATATTTGAAATCTGCTTGTAGTCGGGATTTACCTTTACAGCCTCGTCATAGAAGTCGGAGAACTCTTTGTTCGATATTATGAGCCTCGAATCCTCCTCCGGCAGACCGTACTCCTTCGTGTAACGCGCAAAACGCGTCTGAGGCATTTCCGGCATGGACGCTTTAATTTCAGCCATATCCGCGTCGCTTAAAAGCACGGGCGGAATGTCGGGCTCGGGGAAGTAACGGTAGTCGTGAGCCTCCTCCTTTGAACGCAGCGCCTTAGTGTCGCCGTGGTTATCGTTATAACGGCGCGTTTCCTGCACGACGGTGCCGCCGTTATCAAGTATCTCCGCTTGGCGGTTTATTTCGTACTCGATCGCGCGTCCTATTGCTTTTAATGAGTTTAAGTTTTTAAGCTCCGCGCGCGTACCGAACTCCGTCGAGCCTACCGGCATTATGGATATATTTACGTCCACACGCATTGAGCCCTGTTCCATTCTCGCGTCGCATACGCCCGCGTATTTAAGACGCAGAGCGATCTGCTCGACAAAGTCCTGAACCTCTTCGACCGAACGGAAATCGGGCTCCGTCACTATTTCTATAAGCGGCACGCCGCAGCGGTTGTAGTCTGCCATGGAAATACCCTCATAGTCGTCGTGTACGAGCTTACCCGCGTCCTCTTCGATGTGTATACGGTTTATGCGTATATCTTTGCCGCCCGTGACTGTTATGTGACCGTCGGTGCATATCGGATGCTCAAACTGAGTGATCTGATACGCTTTCGGGAGGTCGGGGTAGAAATAATTTTTTCTGTCGAACGCGGAGTAGTTGTGGACGACGCAGTCCGTGGCGAAGCCCGCCTTTGCCGCAAGACGCACCGCGCCTTGATTAAGAAGGGGGAGAGTGCCGGGCAGACCGCTGCACCTTGGGCACACGCGCGTATTTTCGCTGCCGCCGAACTCATTCTGACATGTGCAGAACACCTTTGAGTCTGTCAGAAGCTCCGCGTGTATTTCAAGACCGATTACCGGTTGGTATCTCATAACGCCGCCTCCCTTTTGTCAAAATCACGTTCAAATCTGTCGCATACGGAAATCACGGTTTTCTCGTCAAACGGCTTACCGATAAGGCTCATACCTATAGGCATACCGTTTTTGTCGTAGCCGCAGGTTGTTGAAATCGCGGGAAGTCCCGCTATGTTTACCGTCACCGTGTATATATCCGCGAGATACATCTTGACGGGATCGTTTTCCTGCTCGCCTATTTTGTACGCCGTTGTCGGCGCGGTGGGGGTGAGCAAGAGTGAGCATTTTTCAAATATTTCCTTATACTCGCTGCGTATCTGCGTGCGAATACGTGTCGCGTTTTTGTAGTACGCGTCGTAGTAGCCGGAGCAGAGCGCGTAGTTGCCGAGCATTATGCGCCGCTTGACCTCGTTACCAAAGCCCTCACGGCGTGAATTTTTGATTAGATCGTTGTAATCGTCGCCCAAACCGCTGCGCGTACCGTACTTGATACCGTCGAAGCGCGACAAGTTACTCGCGGCTTCAGCCGATGAGATGAGGTAGTAAGCCGACACAGCGTACTCGAGTGAGGGCAGTGATACCTCAACAAGTTCGCAGCCGAGTTTTTTGTAATACTCCGCAGCACTTAGCACCGCTTGTTTGACCTCGTCGTTAAGTCCGTCGCCAAAGAACTCTTTGGGTACACCGATTTTTATACCGCTTATATCGCTTCCGATAAGCGACGTGTAACCGCCCTCGGATTTTTTGCTCGATGTTGCGTCGTTTGCGTCGTAACCGTATATACCGTTAAGTAAATATCCTGTATCCTCCGCCGATTTTGCTATAACGCCTATTTGGTCGAGTGACGACGCGAAGGCGATAAGTCCCCACCGTGATACGGCGCCGTAAGTCGGTTTAAGTCCCGTAACGCCGCAAAATGACGCGGGTTGACGTACCGAGCCGCCTGTGTCGGAACCGAGTGCCGCGGCGCAAAGCCCGCCGGCTACGCTTGCCGCAGCACCGCCCGACGAACCGCCTGTCACGCGCGATAAGTCGTACGGATTTTTAACTCCGCCGAAGTACGAGGTCTGCGATGAGCCACCCATCGCGAACTCGTCCATATTCGTTTTGCCGAGCATTACTATATTTGATTTTTTTAGTTTTTCCATGACCGTCGCGTCGTACGGCGGTACAAAATCCTCAAGCATTTTCGACGCACAGGTGGTTTTCACGTTCATGGTGCATATGTTGTCCTTTACCGATATGGGAATACCGGTAAAAGCGTTCGCGCTGCCCGCGTCTATCTTTTCCTGTGCCTTTTTCGCGTCCTCAAGAGCACCTTCGGCGCAGACTGTTATATAGCTGTTAATACTTTTATCCGCCTTTTCGATTTTATCAAGATACTGCTCGGTAAGCTCAACGGCGCTTATTTCCTTTTTGTCGAGCATATCCCGAAGTTTTTTCAAAGCCATTTTACAAAAACCGTTCCTTTCTTAATTTTTACACTACCTTCGGCACGACGAAGCTGTTATTTTTAACATTCTTCGCGTTAGCGGTAATTTTATCTGTGGGATAGGAATTTGTGTGCGCGTCGGCGCGCAAATCGTTATAATCGACCGCGTCAAGGGCGTACGCCGGCTTTGACGTATCAAAACCGCAGACCTTATCCATAATCGCGATAATATCCGTCATATCCTCTGTCATCTTGTCAAGCTCCTCGTCCGTAAACTCAAGCTTGGAAAGCTCCGCAAGATGCTTTGTCAGTTCTGAATTAAACATATCCGTTTATCTCCGTTTCCGATAAATTTTAAGGTATAAACAGAAAAAAGACGCGGTATGACAGAAATAAATTCTGACATACAACGTCTTTGCTGTATACCTTTATATAATATACCACACTTTCAAAATGTTTGCAAGGGGTAAATTACAATTTTACAAATTATTTTTATTCCGTTTGTTTATGCGGCATATACGTGCTTGAATTGAGCGTGTCTGTCGATATAAGCTCGCCGTTCGAGTAAACGTAGCGCGTAGAGTGCACAACGGTATTTTCGCCGACCGTTGACGTGTTATTCACTATCTTAACATCTCTTGACGGTTCCCACGCTCCGCCTATTATACTTACGGTAATCGTCGCGCCGCTTGTGTACGCGGATATTTTTACGGGATAATCGGTAGTGTTTTTGAACCTAAAATCCACGCCGCCGTCCGACACGGTAGCGTCCTGACCGAGTGGTATGTATCCCACCGTCATCATGTGGTTAAGGCGCTCGACGATCGACAAATCCGCGTACAGCACCGCGCTGTAAAGCGTGCTCGACACCTGGCACACGCCGCCGCCGATACCCTCGACGCTCTTACCGTCCACATACTCCGTAGCCGTGTAAAAACCGTTTGCCGATGTGCGGCTGCCGACTGTGTCATTAAAGGAGAACACACCGCCGGGAGCTACCACGGTACCGTTTATAAGGCTTGCGGCGCGCGCTATATTGGCGCACCTGTTCGCGGTAGACGAGCCGTAAGATGTGGAATAGCTTGCAAGCGTCTTTTCAAACAGCTTCGCTTGCAAAACCGCCGATGTTTTTTTCGGCTGTGACACGTAAAACGGTATTTTCACCGGCTCACAGCCCTCGTATACGTTTTGCAGCAGCGGAGCCGCTTCGTCTTTATTTATGTACCTGCCCGTATCGCCCGGGACAACGCTGACGCTGTTGCCGTCTATTTCATACCGCGCGTCTACCGGTTCCTTGTACACGAGCGCGTCAAACGCTTCGAGCGTCATATCGTCGGGCGGAGCCGACTCGAACGAAACTGGTATAGCGGTAAACTGCTCGTTTGATATAGCGTCTATTACTGATTGACGAGCCGCCTCGGGATCGCCGTTGTAGCCCGTCTGTCCCGAGTATATTGTCGCCATACTGTCGTCACCGAGCTCCACATAGTGCTGTTTTCTTTCACCCAGCACCATATTGCCGAATTCACCGAGCTTAGCGTCCAAAAGCGCCGTGTCTACCTGCGGCGCGGGTATTATCACGTGGCTTTGAAAAATCAGTTTCATCGCATCAAAGCCGTTTTGTACGAAATTCCCCGTCTTACCGTAGCTCATGGCTTTTTCGACAGTCTGCTCGGGTATGGCGCTCAACCCTATGTCAGCACCGTTTATCGTGAACGTTTGCTCACCGTTTACAACGCTGATTTCCGTATTGTCGAAAAGATAAGCCGTGCTTATGGCGTTAAGCGCCTCGTCGTAAGTCATTCCGCCAACGTCAAGCTCTTCCACGTAAACGTTTTTCATAATTCTGTCGGGTGAGATCGTAGTCAGCGAGTACACGAAAAATCCTATAAATACAGCCAAAATCGCGGCAAGCGTTATAAAAAACGGCTTTTTCGCTTTTCTGAGGAAATTACGCCTGTTCTCCTGTCTGCGTCTTTTATCCGCTTCCTTACGCAGCTTATCCTCATCCGTGCCCGAATACTCGTCAAACACCTCGTCAAAACGCGTATCGTTGCTGAAATCATCCTCGTCGATGTCGTTTTCAACGTCATCTTCAAAATCGGAGCTACCCTCAAAATCAGCGTCCTCGTTTTCCTCACCGTCAAAGAACCCGTCATCCGCGCTGCCACCTATATCGGAGCCTTCACCGTCACTTACATCCTCGTCCGACGCGCTTTGCGTATTGCTTTCGATTACGGGCGCGTTCGCGTCGCTCTCGAGCACTGTCGGCTCACCTTGCTTATTTTCCGTACTACTATTTATATTTTCATCTACGCTGTTATTTTCCTGCATAGAAACTACCCTTCCTCTCAATCGTAAAATCGCCGAAACTCATCCAAATAGCTGGAATATTCCTTTAAGAAGTCGTAAAACTGTTTGTTTTTCGCCAAAAGTGTAAACGCCCTTTTGATGTTTTTAACAAACGCAGCGTCAAAATCCTCGAGTAAAAACGCCTTCGCCAAGGGACAGATGCTTTTACCTCTCGGATCCGTGATGATCTCTATCTTACCGTCCGCGTTAAGATACGGCGTGAGTGGGAAGATCCTGCACGCGAGAGGTCTTTGGTACCTGTCGCAGTGACCGCTGCAAAATGCGATGGGGACATTGTACTTTTTTCCATCGTGCGTATAGTTAAAATCCGTTTTTTCTATCCTTATCCAGTCGGGATCGAGCAGCTTAAAGACCTCCCTTTCACCGGGGAACAGGAACATTCCGCTGTCGTCACCCTTGCAGCACGCTTTTTTACAAAGCATACCGCAGTCAGCCGCAACCGGCGTAATATCGTCAAAAAGCCTGTATAATTGTAAATAAACATACGCGGTATTCATACTAAACCTCACATATAAAACGTTTTTTCACCTATATTGTCACTTATATCGGTACATTTCCATCATATTTTATCACCTTTTTTTCATTAAAACAATAGGGAAAACGATTTTTTTATCCGTATAACGCAATTGTAACAATCATTTAATATAAAAGAGAAATGCCGTTGTTTGACAAAAGAGCACATATGGTAGTATAATTATTAGAATACAGAATAAAACTTCTATATGTTGACAGATCGACATACAAAACGGAAAGGATTGGTGGCATTAATGCCAAAAAGGAAACAGGAATACGGAAATGACAGCATAACAAGCCTTAAAGGCGCGGACAGAGTGCGAAAGCGCCCCGCCGTAATATTCGGCTCGGACGGGCTTGAGGGCTGTGAACATTCATTTTTTGAAATATTATCAAACTCGATAGACGAGGCGCGTGAGGGCTACGGCAATTTAATAGAAGTGACGCGCTTCATAGACGGCTCGATAGAGGTAAAGGACCACGGTCGCGGAATACCCCTCGATTACAACGAGGGAGAAGGACGCTACAACTGGGAGCTCGTCTATTGCGAGCTGTACGCGGGCGGCAAGTACGAGAATAACAAGGGCGGTATGTATGAGTACAGCCTCGGTCTTAACGGCTTGGGCGCGTGCGCCACGCAGTACTCGAGCGAGTACATGGATGTTTCCGTTGTGCGCGACAAGACGCTTTACACGCTTCATTTTGAAAAGGGTGAGAATATAGGCGGCTTAAAAAAGCAGGAAACACGCAGCGTTCAAACGGGTACGACGCAGAAATGGCGACCGGATACCGACGTATTTACCGACATAGACATTCCTCTCGATTTTTACCAAGACGTGCTCAATAAGCAGGCGATGGTAAACGCCGGACTTAAATTCGTGCTTTACAACGAAACGGAAACCGGTATCGAAATGTTTGAGTACTACTACGAGCAGGGTATCGTGGACTATGTAAAGGAAGCCGTCGGTGACGACGGTTTTACCACCGTCGAAACATGGGAAACGGAGCGTGAGGGACGCGACAGAGAGGATAAAGAGGATTATAAAATGAAAATGCAGGTCGCGTTCTGCTTTTCAAATAAGGTAAATATGCTCGAATATTACCATAACTCCAGCTACCTCGAACACGGCGGCTCGCCCGATAAGGCGGTAAAAAACGCGTTTGTGTACGCGATCGACCGATATTTAAAGCAAAACGACAAGTATAACAAAAACGACACCAAAATTACGTTTGCCGACATCGCGGACTGCCTCGTTCTTGTGATAAACTCGTTCTCGACGCAGACGAGCTACGAGAACCAGACAAAAAAGGCGATAAACAACAAATTTATACAGGAAGCTATGACCGAGTTTTTGCGCGCGCAGCTCGAGGTGTACTTTATCGAAAACAAGACCGACGCGGAAAAAATAGCAAATCAGGTCATGGTAAACAAAAAGAGCCGTGAAAACGCCGAAAAGGCGAGAATTGACATAAAGAAAAAGCTCACCGGCAATATGGACATAACAAACAGGGTGGAAAAGTTTGTTGACTGCCGCACAAAGGACGTTACAAAGCGCGAAGTGTATATAGTTGAGGGCGACAGCGCCTTGGGCTCGTGCAAGCTCGCCCGTGATCCTATGTTTCAGGCAATCATGCCCATACGCGGTAAAATATTGAATTGCCTTAAAGCCGACTATCCGAGGATTTTCAAGAGCGATATTATAACGGACCTCGTGAAAGTGCTTGGATGCGGTGTGGAGATAAAAACGTCGAACAACCGCGGTATAGAAAGCTTTAACTTAGACAACCTTCGTTGGGACAAGGTGATAATCTGCACCGACGCGGACGTTGACGGTTTCCAAATAAGGACGCTCGTGCTTACGATGATCTACCGACTTATGCCGACGCTTATAGAGAAGGGCAAGGTGTATATCGCCGAGTCGCCGCTGTATGAAATATCGGTTACAAAGACGAAGCGTAAGGGTGAAAAATACTTTGCGTACACCGACGGTGAAAAAGAGGAAATTCTTCGCCGCCTGACCGACAGTGGTCTTTCAAAGGAAAATGACGATTACGACATAAAGCGCTCGAAGGGACTCGGTGAAAATCAGCCGGAGATGATGAGCCTTACGACGATGCACCCCGCAACGCGCCGCCTTATACGCGTAACGCCCGAGAACGCTGAGCGTACCGCGAGAATGTTCGACGTGCTTCTCGGTGACAATATACAGGACAGAAAGGACTATATCGCCGAAAACGGCGGAGATTATATGGAGATGCTGGATCTGTCGTGACGACGGCAATACGGATGAAAGGAATTTTTTATAGATGGCAAGAAAGAAAAAAACGGAAACGGAAGAAATGGTATACGCTCCGATAGACGAGCAGCCCATAACCGAAACGCTTGAAAAAAACTATATGCCGTACGCGATGAGCGTGATCGTGTCAAGAGCGATACCGGAGATAGACGGGCTTAAACCGGCGCACAGGAAGCTTTTGTTCACGATGTACAAAATGGGACTTTTGGGAGGTAAGCTCACAAAGTCCGCCAACGTCGTCGGACAGACGATGAAACTGAATCCCCACGGCGACGCGGCGATATATGAAACGATGGTGCGTCTAACGCGCGGAAACGAGGCGCTTTTGCACCCGCTTATAGAGTCGCAGGGTAATTTCGGTAAGCAGTATTCGCGCGATATGGCGTATGCCGCGCCGCGTTATACCGAGGTAAGACTTGAGCCTATATGTCAGGAGCTTTTTGGTGATATAAACAAAAACACCGTGGAGTTTGTTGACAGCTACGACGGTGAAATGCGTGAGCCGACGCTTTTGCCGGTGGCGTTCCCGAATATACTCGTAAATCCAAACCAAGGTATCGCGGTGGGTATGGCGAGTAACATATGCTCATTCAACCTCGGCGAGGTATGTAAGGCGACGCGTGAGCTTCTTAACAACGAAAAAGCCGACGTTATAAAGTACATGCCCGCGCCGGACTTTTCAATGGGTGCGGATATAATATACTCCGAGAATGAAATGCGCTCGATATACGAAACGGGACGCGGCAGCTTCAAAATGCGCGCCAAGTACACGTATGACAAGTCAAACAATTGTATAGAAATAAACGAAATACCGTACACAACCACCGTGGAGGCGATCATCGGTAAGCTGATGGAGCTTGTCAAGGCGAACAAGCTTAAGGAAATAAGCGACGCGCGCGACGAAACGGGACTTGACGGATTTAAAATAGCGATCGACTTAAAACGCGGCACCGATCCCGACGCGCTTATGTCCAAGCTGTACAAGCTCACTCCGCTTGAGGATACATTCAGCTGTAACTTCAACGTGCTTATAAAAGCGCGTCCGGTGGTGCTGGGTGTAAGAGATATACTTCTCGAGTGGATAAAATTCCGTATGGAGTGCGTGAAAAACGGCATAAAGTACGATATTGAGAAAAAGAGTGAACGTCTTCACCTACTTACGGGACTTAAAAAAATACTGCTCGACATCGACAAGGCGATCTCCATTATCCGCCACACCGAACGTGAGGCGGACGTTGTGCCGAATCTCATGGACGGCTTCGGTATAGACAAAATACAGGCTGAATATGTCGCGGAAATCAAGCTGCGCAACTTAAACCGCGAATATATTTTAAACCGTACCGCAGACATAGAAAAGCTTATGGAGGATCTTGAGGAGCTTAACAGAATTTTGGGTGACGATAAGGAAGTAAAAAAGCTCATATCCGACCAACTCAAGAAAATTGCCGCGAAGTACGGTCAGGACAGAAAAACAACGCTTATATCCGACGAGGACGTGACGGAGTACAAAGTGGAGGAAAGCATAGACGACTACGCGCTCACCATCTTCTTTACGCGCGAGAACTATATTAAAAAGATTTCGGCGGTGTCGCTGCGCTCAAGCACCACGGAGCACAAGCTCAAGGAGAACGACGAGATTTTACAGGCTATAGAAACGAGTAACAAATCGGAAATGATTTTCTTCTCAAACAAGTGCGCCGCCTACAAAATGCGCACGTATGACCTCGCGGACGCGAAGGTCAGCACGATGGGCGAGTACCTTCCCGGAATATTGGGACTTGAAGAAGACGAAAAAATATTATATACTGTTGTTACGACGGATTACAGCGGTAACATGCTCTTCACCTTTGAAAACGGTAAAATGGCAAAGGTGGAGCTTAAAAACTACGCTACTAAAACGAACAGGAAAAAGCTTATCGGCGCTTACAGCGACAAGTCGCCCGTGCTTGATATACGCCTTATATCAGAGGACATTGACATTGTGCTCATGTCGGACAATAACAGGGTACTGTGTCTTAACACCGAAAAAATACCGTTAAAAGCGACAAAGAGCACTCAGGGAGTGCAGGCAATGACGCTCAAGAAAAAAGGCGCGAAGGTGGCGCTTGTATCGGCTGCCTCCGACAGCGGACTTAAGGAGCCCGACAGATACAGGACAAAGAATATCCCCGCGGCGGGAGCGTTCTTAAAGGAGGGCGACGCGCAGCTGAGCCTTATTTGATATTGTGTACCGCGTTTTGCGCGGACGGAAAGGAAGTGGCAACTATGCTTAGCAAAGAAGAGAGAGAAAGACTTGAAGAAATTTTTCAGCAAAAAGCGATGGGAGTGTACAAACCGTTTCCCAAGGACCTTTTTAAGACGTATCACGTAAAAAGAGGACTTAGAAACGAGGACGGCACCGGCGTAATGGCGGGACTTACATCGGTCGGCGCGGTAATCGGATATTACATCGACGACGGCGAGAAGGTACCTATGGAAGGACACCTTCGTTACCGCGGCTATGACCTTTCCGACATAGTGAGAAACTGTGAAAAGGAGAACAGATTCGGCTTTGAGGAAGTGGCGTATCTGCTTTTGTTCGGACATTTGCCAAACGCGAAAGTCTTGTCAGACTTTTCAAGGCTTATCGGAAATCTGCGTCCGCTTCCCGAAGGTTTTACGGAGGATATGATTTTAAAAGCGCCGAGCACGAACATAATGAATAAAATGGCGCGAAGCGTGCTCGCCGCGTACTCCTACGATCCCAACCCCGACGAAATAACGGCGGGCAATATAATACGTCAGTCGATCGAGCTTATAGCGCGTCTGCCGGTAATGGCGGCGTACGGCTATCAGGCAAAGAGCCATTACCACGACGGCAACAGCCTTTACCTGCACGCGCCGCAGCCGCGCCTTTCTACGGCGGAAAATTTGCTTTACATGCTCCGTCCCGACAATAAATATACGCGTGAGGAAGCAGAAATGCTTGACGTGCTTTTAATGATACACGCGGAGCACGGCGGCGGTAACAATTCGGCGTTTACGACGAGAGTTATTTCCTCGTCCGACACCGATACATATTCGGCGATTGCGGCGGCGATAGGCTCCCTAAAGGGACCCAAACACGGCGGCGCAAACGCTAAGGTCATGGGTATGATGGAGGATATAAAGACCAACGTCAAAAACTGGGAGGACGACGACGAAGTAAGAGCGTACCTCGCAAAGATACTGAATAAGGAAGCGTTTGACAGTTCGGGACTTATTTACGGTATGGGACACGCAATTTACACGTACAGCGACCCGAGATGTATTCTTCTTAAAGAGAAGGCGCAGACGCTCGTGAAGCAAAATCCCGATTTTGAAAAAGAGTTTAATCTCTACTGTGCAGTTGAGCGTCTTACTCCCGAGGTTTTTGCGAAGGTCAAAAACAACGAAAAGGTTATGTGCGCCAACGTTGACATGTACTCCGGTTTTGTATATAAAATGCTCGGTATACCGAGCGATATGTACACGCCGCTGTTCGCTGTTTCGAGAATTGTCGGCTGGTGTGCGCATCGTCTTGAAGAGGTTATAGGCTGCAACAGGATAATACGTCCGGCGTATAAGTCGATGGTCAAGAGCAAGAAGTATGTGGAAATAGATAAGCGTTAAAAGGAGAAACGTATGGATAAGGTAAATATACTCGGCGTGCGCGTCGATATGGTTAATATAGAGCAGGCGGCGGACAAAATCATGGAATTTATGAACGAGGACAAATTCCACGCCGTTTTCACGCCTAACTCTGAAATTATAATGCACGCGTACAAAAACGCCGCGTTCGCGGACCTTTTAAACCGCGCCGAGCTTCTTACGGCTGACGGTATAGGCGTTGTTTACGCATCGAAGATATTAAAAAAGCCGATAAAGGAACGTGCCGCCGGCTACGATATAGCGCGGCTCGTGCTCGCTAAAATGAACGGTTCGGAGCATAAGCTGTTTCTTTTCGGCGGCAAACCGGGAGTGGCGGAGGAAGCAAAGGCGAACCTCTTAAAAGAATACCCCGATCTTAACATTGTCGGTATGAGAAACGGTTACTTTAAACCTGAAGAGGAAAGTGAGATCGTAAACGAGATAAACGCGTCGGGCGCGGATATGCTGTTTGTGTGCCTCGGCGCGCCGAAGCAGGAGGAATGGATCGACCGCAACCGCAGCGCGCTTAATATACGTGTCGCTATGGGTATAGGCGGCAGCCTTGACGTGTTCGCGGGACGCGTTGAAAGAGCGCCCGACTTCTTCTGCAAGACGGGACTTGAGTGGTTTTACAGGCTTTGCAAGGAACCGTGGCGCATAGGCAGAATGATGGAATTGCCGAAATTCGCGGCTACGGTGATCGCCAAAGGTAAAAAATATAAACAGGATTAGGAGAGGCTATGGGTACACTTATTGTTATTGACGGAGTTGACGCAAGCGGTAAGCAAACGCAGTCCGATCTTCTCTTAAAGCGCCTTCGGAACGAGGGCAGGGACGTCAGAATGATTTCATTTCCCGCATACGACAAACCGTCGTCAACGCTTGTAAAAATGTATCTCGGCGGCGACTTCGGAGCGCACCCGTCGGACGTGAACGCTTACGCCACGTCCACCTTTTACGCCGTAGACCGTTTTGCGACGTATAGAACAGACTGGGGAAGTGACTACGAAAAAGGTACGATCATTCTTGCCGACAGGTACGTATCCTCAAATTTAATACATCAGGCGAGTAAAATAGATTTACCCGAGGAAAAGGACTTGTTTATCGACTGGCTTGACGATTTGGAGCACAACATATACTCACTGCCGCGTCCCGACGTGACGATATTTCTCGATATGCCGCCGCAGTACGGCGCGGCGCTTATGAAGGACAGGGCGAACAAGGCTGACGGCAGCGAAAAAAAGGACATACACGAAAACGATTTTGCGTACCTTAAAAAAAGCTACGATAACGCGCTTTACGTCGCAAAAAGGTGCGGCTGGAAGCGTATTTTCTGTGTGGAAAACGACAAGATAAGAAGTCTTGAGAGCATACACGAGGACATTTACTCGGTCGTAAAGGAGTTTTTATAAAATGAAAAAGCTTATAACCGCGTTCGCGCTTCTGTTCGTGCTTATTGCTGGCACTTGCGCCTTTGCCGAGGGCGATATAGAGGTTTACGTTGACGGAGAAAAGCTTGCGGGAGTGCCGCCGCTTAACGTTGACGGACGTGTACTCGTACCTATGCGCGCGGTTTTTGAGGCACTGGGAGCCGATGTGCGCTGGGACGGCGAAACACGTTCGGTCTACGCTGAGCGTGAGGACGGTTTTACCGAGCTTACGATAGACGATCCGCTGCTGCGTACCGGAGTTTTTAATTCGGACGGGGCTGCTGTAGAGGTTGACAGCATTACTCTCGATGTGCCCGCTAAAATAATAAATGACTATACATACGTGCCCGTGCGCGCCGTGTCGGAAGCGTTGGGCGCGTCCGTGCACTGGAACGGCGCGGATAATTCCGTGACCGTCGTGACCGCGAAAAATATAGATAAACCTGTGTACTATTCGTCCGTTTCCGACTACGGACGGCTGTACGCCGCAACACCGAAGGGTGAAACGGTAAAGCTTTCCTCTTCACCGGTGAAAAATCTTGAAATGTGCGAGGGTTACGTCTACTACGTCGCCGAGGACAGCGGATTTTTGTATCGCGCGAGCGTGGAGGACGGGGAAGAGCTGATTTTGGATAAAAGCGTCGATAAAGTCGCCGTGGACGGCGGCTATGTTTACTACCGCGAAACGGACAGCCAAGTGCTTTACCGTATCGACACAAAAACGCGCGAGGTTCGGCGGCTTACGGACAATCCCGTACAGTATCCGCGTCTTTACCGTGGCAGATTGTATTTTAACCTTGAAAATGACAACAAATTATACGCGCTCACGCTTGACGGCGCTTCCTTGAGCGTCATAGACATAGGCGACAGCGCTTACACGAAGCTCTATCCGTTCAACTGTGTGTTTTTTGGCGATTACATACTCATCGAAAACGGTATGTGGTACGGCAATATTATGCGCGTGAACCTTGACGGCACGGATATTCGCACGCTTACCAACCGTAACTCTATTTTGTTTAAAGACCAAGAATTTTCGGATAAAATAGTCTATGTATCACCCGACGCGGGACAGGATATTTACTGTGTAAACCTTGACGGCGCGGACGACCGCCTTGTTCACAAGGGTGACGCGTCGTGGCTCGATATAGAAATTGTTGCACGCGACGGTGAAACGGTATACTACAAGCACCCAATGCGTATGGAGGTATACCGTGTAAACCTTGACGGAAGCGGCGACAGTTACGTATGTTACGCCGACAATATAGCGCTCGGTGCGGACAAGCTTGCCGCGTCGTACAACGGAGTTTACATAGCGAACAAGGACGGCTCCGGAGAGGCTGAAATATATGACAGGGACGCGGACGGGCTTTCCGTGAGGGACAGTAAAATATTTTTCACCGACCGCGCGAGCAAGCGTCTTTACTCGTCCGATTTTGACGGAAACGTAAGCGCTGTTACCGGCGGTTCGGTCGGTGAATGGGTATATTGACGTTTTAGGTAAAATCTGTTATACTGTAAGTATAAAAAATATAAAATTCAAGGAGGGGAACATCATGACTTTATCAAAAAAACTTATAGCCGAATTTATCGGCACAATGACGCTTGTAATTCTCGGCTGCGGTACGGCTATGCTTGTCGGCTGCGGCGCGGAATCGGGCTGCGGTTACATACTGACCGCGCTTGCGTTCGGACTGACGATCGTCGGCATGGCGTACTGCGTCGGTAACATTTCCGGCTGCCACATTAACCCCGCGGTTTCGCTGGGCGTTCTCATGAGTGGCGGAATGACCGTTTCGGAATTTGTCGGTTACGTGATAGCGCAATGCTTCGGTGCGCTCGCAGGTGCCGGCGTGCTCGCGGCAATCTTCGGACTCGGCTCAGTTACCGACATGACCGGAGGCTTCGGTTCAAACGGACTTTCGGGCGTGAACGGAAGCTTCGCGGCGGGACTTCTCGTTGAGATAGTGCTCACGTTCATATTCGTGCTCACGATCCTCGGAGTAACGTCGAAGAAGGCAAAGCACGGCTCGTTCGCGGGTGTTGTTATCGGCTTCACGCTTACGCTCGTGCACATTCTCGGTATAGGACTTACGGGTACTTCCGTAAATCCCGCGAGAAGCATAGGTCCCGCGATAGTAGCGGCGATCTGCGGTAATACCGAGCCTATATCGTGCATATGGGTATTCATTATCGGTCCGCTTGTAGGCGCGGCGATCGCGGCACTTGTATACAAGTTCCTCGAAACCGAGAAAAAATAACTTTTACATGATTAAAAAAGACAGCCTCACGGCTGTCTTTTTTTGCGTTTATACTAAATTTTACTTATCTTCCGCGTCATTTTTGATATAACCCGTGATTTTTTCGATAACGCGTATCGGCGCGTCCTGCGCCGTGCCCCACTCCATATCCTTGTTACGGTAGTCGAACTTGAGCGTGAACTTATGTATATCGTCCTGTACGCGTGAAAGCTCCGCGTTTTCCTTCTCGAACAGCGATGACAAAAACTGCGCCGCCTGCGCGTCCTTAAGTGACTTTCCCGCCATAGCGGCAAGCATACGCATATGCTTAAGACACACGCCCTTGGACTTATCAAATTTTTCCTTAAACTCACGGTCGTTCGCCCACATATACAAGAGCACATCGGCGTAACGCTCCATCGTGTAATTGATTTTGTCGCACACCACGCAGCCACGCTCGATCTCACCGATACGCTCCGTGACGGCAGCGGCGAACGAATCCGCGCCCGTTTTCTTGAACAGACCGCCTTTAGCCGCACCGAGCGCTTTCGCGTCCTTCGCGAGCTTACCGAGCTCCTTTCGCACCTCTTCCAAATGCGTATCGAGAATAAGCGCAAGCGGCAGCTTGCTTTGCATATCAAAAAGCATTGAAAAATGATGGTTACAAAAACCTTTTTTATTTGAGTTTTCCCTAAAATCGGGTTCCATCATAGCCGCGCCGAGCGTGTAGTCAAGCGTTTCACGCTCCAAATTCTTCTCAAGAAAGCACATCGGACACTCACAGTCCGTGTCATACGCCTCGTTCACGGGTATCGTATATATCTTTTCCTTCAAAATTGTCACCTCCGCCGCAAAATATCTTATACGCTAATTATATATCAATTCACTCCGCCTGTCAACGATGCGGCGATAAATCGGCAAATATCGCTTTTTTGGTAAAAATCGGTTGACAAAGCGCGTGAGTGTGATATAATCAAAATAAGAAACAGGGAAAGGAGAGAGCAAGGAGCCGCCGCGCACAGATCACGGTAAGCCTTGCCGATATTTTACATGAAATACGATATTTTCGGGAATATGCTCCCCGCAGTGGAGCTGACGCTTGACAAGGGCGAAAGCGTGTACACCCAGTCGGGCGGTATGACGTGGATGACGGACGGTTTTTCAATGGAAACCAACACGAAGGGCGGATTTTTAAAGGGACTTGCTCGTTCTTTCTCCGGTGACTCGATTTTTATGGCGACGTACAAGGCGGATAAGGACAACGAAAAGATAACGTTCGCCTCGTCCGTACCGGGTGAGATAAAGCCGCTTATGATCGATTCCGAGCATGAATATATTGCTCAAAAGGGATCGTTCCTTTGCGCCGAGGAGGGCGTGCACCTCAAATCCGTGTTTACAAAATCCTTTTTCTCGGGACTTGCCGGCGGCGAGGGATTTGTGCTTCAGGAGCTTTCGGGCAGCGGAACCGCGTTTTTGGAGCTTGACGGCAGTCTAAAGGAAATAGCGCTCGCGCCGGGCGAGAAAATAAAGGTTGACAGCGGAAACGTCGCATTCTTTGAAAAATCCGTTTCGTACAGCATTGAAACGGTTAAGGGATTCAAAAATATGCTTTTCGGCGGCGAAGGCTTGTTCCTTACGGTTTTGGAGGGACCGGGTACGGTGTGGCTGCAAACGATGAGCATAAGCGAGCTTGCGTCACGCATAAGACGCTTTATCCCGACACAGACAAGTAATTCTTAAAACAAAAAAACGCAATGGCGCGCCGCTTTTTTCGGCGCGCTTTTGTATAAAATCAAGAGCGCGTAAGCTAAACGGACGAAGTAATTAAGGTGTTTAAGAGTATGAAGAAAATATAGCCGTTTTTGGTTAAAATTAATAAAAATTATTTTTTTTATCATAAGTTCTTTAAAATAAACAAAAAATATGCTATAATACCGTTAGTTTGCAAAAAACGTGCAAAAACAAGGAAGCAATGTTATAAAATAACACTGTATAAAATTAAAACGAATGGGAGGATTTTACCATGACAGAAAACAAGACAGTTCTTGCATGGCTTGACGAAATGACAGCCATGTGTCAGCCGGACGAGATCGTTTGGATCGACGGCAGCGAGGAACAGCTTGACGCGCTGAGAGCAGAAGCGGTCGCGACAGGCGAAATGATCAAACTTAACGATGAGAAGCTTCCGGGTTGCCTTTACCACAGAACAGCCCCCAACGACGTTGCGAGAGTAGAGGACAGAACATTTATCTGCACGCCGACCGAGGAAGAAGCGGGACCGATCAACAACTGGATGGCTCCGGACGAGATGTACGCTAAATTGAAGGCTCTCTACACCGGCTCAATGAAGGGCAGAACGATGTACGTGATACCGTACTCGATGGGACCCGTCGGCTCACCGTTCTCGAAGATAGGTATCGAGCTTTCGGACAGTATCTACGTTGTACTCAACATGGCAATCATGACGAGAGTCGGACAGAAGGTACTCGATCAGCTCGGCAACGATCCCGACGCCGAATTTATAAAGTGCCTGCACGCGAAGAAGGACGTAAACCCAGACGACAGATACATCGTACAGTTCCCGCAGGACAACACGATTTGGTCGATCAACTCCGCTTACGGCGGCAACGTGCTCCTCGGTAAGAAGTGCTTCGCGCTCCGTATAGCGTCGTACCTCGGTAAGAATCAGGGCTGGATGGCTGAACATATGCTTATCCTCGGTCTTGAAAACCCGCAGGGCGAGGTCAAGTACATCTGCGCGGCGTTCCCGTCGGCTTGCGGCAAGACGAACCTCGCGATGCTCATACCGCCCGAGTATTTGAAGAAACAGGGCTACAAGGTATGGACTGTCGGCGACGACATTTCATGGCTCAACATAGGACCCGACGGCAGACTTTACGCGATCAACCCCGAAGCGGGCTTCTTCGGCGTAGCGCCGGGTACAAGCGTAAAGACAAACTTCAACGCTCTCGAATCGACAAAGAAGAACACGATATTCACAAACGTTGCTATAAACAACGACGACATGACCGTTTGGTGGGAAGGTCTTGACAAGAACCCGCCGGTAAACGCGACCGAGTGGAAGGGCTCGAAGGTGAACGGTCCCGAGTACATTGCCGAGGGTAACAACCTCGCTCACCCGAACTCGAGATTTACGGCTCCGGCTGTAAACTGCCCGTGCATCTCACCCGAATTTGAGAACCCGCAGGGCGTACCCGTTGACGCTATCATATTCGGCGGCAGACGCGCGAAGTGCGCTCCGCTGGTATACCAGTCAAGAGATTGGCAGCACGGCACGTTCGTGGGCGCTACAATGGCTTCGGAAACGACAGCCGCTGCGGCGGGCGCTGTAGGCGTTGTACGCCGCGACCCGATGGCTATGAAGCCGTTTGTCGGTTACAACATGGCTGACTACTGGGGTCACTGGATCGAGATGGGTAAGAAGCTTGGTGACAAAGCTCCGAAGATTTTCCACGTCAACTGGTTCAGAAAGGACGACGACGGCAACTTCATGTGGCCCGGCTTCGGCGACAATATGCGCGTACTTCTTTGGATACTCAACCGCTGCGCGGGCAAGGTTGATGCAGTCGACTCACCGATAGGCTACCTGCCCAAGCCCGAGGACATCGACATCACCGACCTTGACATGACCGTTGACGATGTTAAGGCACTCCTTACGGTAGATAAGGCTGAATGGCTTAAGGACGTTGAGGATCCCGACACGGGTATCAAGCAGTACTTCGCGCAGTTCGGCGACAGACTGCCGAAGGAAATGGCGGACGAACTTAATAAGCTCGAAGCTAACCTTTCAAAGTAATTCCGGTAAAATCAACATTAAAAAGCGAAAAGATGAAAATCATCTTTTCGCTTTTTGTATATAAAATTTAGCACACTACAAAATAACGTAAAACCCAACAAAACTTTGTTAAAACTATACAAAAAGACTATTGATTTTCACACAATATGATTTCAATGATGAATATCGCGCTGCCGGTTTCGGCGGCGGAAAAAACTACATCTGCAACGCGTACTACGATGCGCTTCCGACTGACGCAAATATCGTCACACAGGTGACGATCAACGCCGAGGATCCGGCGGACGTGTCGGTGTACGCCGTTTGGGCGCTCGACCGAAACGGCAACTACATAGCAGAGTTTGATACAATGCCGAGGAATAATTGAAAAGTGCGCCTTTGCGGTGTAATTTCCGCTTGCGGTGTAAAATGTGTTTCCGGGGGACGCCCGGATATTTTTTTGTGTAAAACTACAGCCGCACCCATTGACAAACTTCAATGTGTCGCGTATAATATAGATAAATAGAAAATCGTCTATGGGAGGTGACGAGCTTGCAGACAAAAGAGAAGCAGATGGCGGGGGTATTCAAGGCGCTTTGCGACGAGAACCGAATTAAAATCCTGCAACTGCTCAAAGGCGGTGAAAAATGTGCCTGTGTCCTGCTGGACGATCTGCATATCACCCAGCCCACTCTTTCCCACCACATGAAAATACTCTGCGATTCGGAAATCGTTGTGGGACGCAAAGAGGGAAAATGGACGTACTATTCCATCTCGCCGGAGGGAGCCGCCGCAGCGGTGAAATGCTTGCAGCAGCTTACAACAGTAATCGGCATAGATAAAGATCAGCCGTGCTGTGAGAAGTGAAAATACCAACTCGCTTTTCCGGCCGGCTATCTTAAAACCCAATACATAGACATATTTCAATCTAACAATCTAACAGGGAGGATACTTTATGGATTTTATAAAACGCGCATGGGATTTCTTTCAGAATGAAGTCCTTGGTATGGACTGGTTGAACAGGCTCATTTCTTGGGGATTGAACGCCT
>CANPXG010000009.1 GCA_947585795.1 uncultured Clostridia bacterium | reverse complement strand
GCGGCATTTGTCCCTATTGTAAAATTCCTGCTGGGCGTTTCCAACGTATCTGTGCCGTGGGATACGCTGATCCTTTCCGTGGTGCTGTTCGTCGTGATACCGCTGCTGGGAGGTATGGCTACCAGAACTATCGTCATAGGGAAAAAGGGCAAGGAATATTTTAAAAATGTGTTTGTACACAAATTCGACGGTGTAACAACAATCGGCTTACTGCTGACATTGGTTTTGATTTTCGCTTTTCAAGGCAATGTCATTTTGGAAAATCCGTTGCATATTGTTTTAATCGCCGTTCCACTGGTATTGCAGACTTTCTTGATTTTTGCAATCGCCTATACTGCCTGTAAGGTTTTGAAGTTGCCGCACAACATAGCTGCTCCTGCGGGAATGATCGGAGCATCCAACTTCTTTGAATTGGCGGTGGCGGTGGCTATCGCTCTATTCGGAACAACGTCCCCCGCAGCCCTCGCTACAACGGTTGGTGTTTTAACAGAAGTCCCGGTCATGTTGTTTCTGGTGAAGATAGCCAACGGAACAAAGGGCTGGTTTTCGTCAAATACAAAATCTTAAAAAAAGCTTTGAAAGCGTCAAATAAAAAATGGAGGTGTTTATCATGTCACTGTTTGGAAAAAAGAAAGAAGAAACAAAGGCTCCCGCTTGTTGCTGTGGCGGCGCTGCGCCTGTCAGTGAAGCAACGGAGCTCAAGGGGGCAAATGAGTGCTGCGGGAAAGCCGTGGACGGTATCTGCTGTGTCAAGGTGCTGGGGGCCGGCTGCAAGTCCTGCCATGAGCAGTATGAAAATGCAAAACAGGCCGTGGGGAACATGGGGCTGGATTTGGAAGTCGAGTATATCACCGACATGGAAAAGGTCATGGCCTATGGTGTTATGAGTATGCCCGCCATTGTCGTCAATGAACAGGTGGTATCTATGGGTAAGGTTCTGAAAGCCGCTGATGTGGAGAAGTTGCTCAATAAGCTGGGGTACTGATTACATTTACTCATCGAATAATCACTTTCAAGCGTTCAAGCGTAAAACTTGGGCGCTTTTTTCTTCCCCAAATGCTCCATTTGAGCGTATGATTACAACTGAATACAAATACATAGCCCTTGCTTTCAAAGGCGGTTACAGAGCGACAAATGCTCCAAAATCGCCCCGAGAATTTACGGAAAGCAAGGGTTTTTTCTTTTACGAATATTTTCCGAAATTTTGCGCACTCTAATCGTAAAACTTGCGAAAGGGTGAACAAAAATGATAGAACAAGACACAATAAAGCTCCTGCGCGAATGTGACGCGGGCGTAAAAATGGGCGTAGCCTCGATAAACGAAACCATGGACTACGTAAAGGACGGCGAATTAAAGAAAAATCTCTCCGACTGCAAGGAGAAGCACGAGGAGCTTCGCTCCGAAATAGAAACGTCGCTCGCCCGTTACCGTGACGATGGCAAAGAGCCGAATCCTATGGCAAAGGGAATGTCTTGGATAAAGACAAACGCCATGCTGATGGCGAACGACAGCGACCAAACCGTCGCCGACCTCATTACCGACGGCTGCAACATGGGCGTAAAGACGCTCAACAAATATTTGAACAAGTACGAGGCGGCGGATGAAAATTCTAAGGACATTGCGAAGCGTCTTATAAACCTCGAAGAGGACCTTGCAATGAACATACGAACCTTTCTCTAAAAGATGATTTTAGGGGTAAAAATAAGGTTTTTTAGTGATAATTTACGGTAAAATTACGCTAAAACTACGGTAAAAATACGGTAAAACTACGCAAAAAAAGGCGGCGCTTAAGGGGAAATAAGCGCCGTTTTTGCGTAAAAAAGCGCTCATTTGGCGTGCATTTTAACGCATTTTAACGTAATTTAACATAAATTAAGGGACAAATTAGCGCAAAATGCTTGATTATTTTAGCACTTTGTGAGATAATATTCAACGGAAAATAACGCTTCGGGGGATAGTATGAGAAAGGCAGACACGACAATTAAATACGTCGAACCGGGCAGCGTTGCCGACGAAGCGGGACTTCGCGAGGGCGACGTGCTCGTAAGCGTGAACGGACATGCGTTTCACGATATTCTCGAGTACCGCTATCTTACCACGGAGTGCGAGGTCACGCTCGAGGTATTGAAAAAGGACGGCACGACCGAGTTTATAACGGTTGAAAACGACTATGAGGACATAGGCGTTGAGTTCTCCGAGGGACTTATCGACGAGGCGCAAAGCTGCACAAACAAGTGTATTTTCTGCTTTATCGACCAGCTCCCGAAGGGTATGCGCGAAACGGTCTACTTTAAGGACGACGACACGCGTCTGTCATTTTTGCAGGGCAATTATGTGACGCTGACCAACCTTTCCGACGAGGAAATAGAAAGCCTTATAAAAATGCGCGTATCACCGATAAATGTGAGCGTGCACGCGACCGAGCCAAAGCTTCGATGCATGATGCTTAATAACCGCTTCGCGGGCAAGTGCCTTGACATAATGAAGCGCTTCGCGAAAAACGATATTTACATGAATTGTCAAATAGTCTTGTGCCCCGAAATTAACGACGGCGAGCATTTAAGACGCACGCTTACAGACCTTGGCGAGCTTTATCCGAACGTGAGCAGCATTTCCGTCGTACCCGTAGGACTTACGCGATACCGTGACGGACTTTACTCAATAAAGCCGTTCACAAAGGAAACAAGCGCTGAAACGGTTCGCTTCGTGGAAAATATACAGAAGGAATTTCTTGAAAAATACGGCACGCGTCTTGTGTATCTTTCGGACGAGTTCTACGTAAACGCGGGTATTCCCGTACCGAGCGCCGATTGCTATGAGGGCTTTCCGCAGCTTGAGAACGGCGTGGGACTTATCGCGAGTATGAAGGAGGAATTTGACGGCGCGATGCGTCTTTTAAAGCCGAAAAAACGTGAAAGACACGTTGCGGTGGCTACGGGTGAGATCGCGTACGAATTTATAAGAGGACTCGCAAAAGTAATTGAGCAACGGTGCGAGGGCGTAAAAATAGACGTGTACCCGATAAAAAATAACTTTTTCGGAGGCGGCGTAACCGTTTCCGGACTTGTCTGCGGCTGTGACATAATAAGCGCTCTTGAAGGCAAAATAACCGCTGACACGCTTTTTATACCGGACAGTATGCTTCGCGATAACGATGGCATATTCCTTGACGACACGACCGTCGGTGACGTTGAAAAAGCGCTCAATGTGAAGGTTATTTCCGTAACGAATGACGGATACGAATTTGTGGAGAAAATACTCGGAGAGGAATTGGAGTTTTAAAATATGAAACCGATAGTGGCTATAGTCGGCAGACCGAATGTGGGAAAGTCAACACTGTTTAATAAAATAACGGGCAAACGGATAAGTATTGTCGAGGACACGCCGGGCGTGACGCGCGACAGGATCTTTTCCGATGCGGTGTGGCTTGACAAACATTTCACCCTTATTGACACGGGCGGTATCGAGCCGACATCGAAGGACGAAATACTTGTACAGATGCGCCGTCAGGCACAGCTTGCCATAGAAATGGCGGACGTTGTGGTTCTTATGGTAAACGTAAAGGATGGCGTTACCGCCAACGACAGGGACGTCGCGCAAATGCTTTTAAAGGCAAGGAAGGAAATAGTTCTCGCGGTAAATAAAGTTGACAACATAGGCGACGTGCCGTTTGAATTTTACGAGTTTTACAACTTGGGACTCGGCGATCCGATAGCCGTTTCCTCGACGCACGGCTTGGGTGTGGGCGACTTGCTCGACGAGGTGACGAAAAGGTTCCCGCAGGGCGCGGACACGTCTGAGGACGAGGACGAGATAAGAGTTGCGGTAATAGGCAAGCCGAACGCGGGCAAATCGTCACTTATTAACAAGATTTTGGGTGAGAACAGAGTTATAGTGAGCGACGTGGCGGGAACGACGCGCGACGCTATCGACTCTCATTACGAAAAGGACGGGGACAAGTTCCTGTTTATAGACACGGCTGGCATGAGGAAGCGCGGCAAAATTGACGAGGCTGTTGAACGCTACAGCGTTGTACGCTCACTCGCGGCGGTAGACCGCAGCGACGTGTGCGTTATAATGATCGACGCGAGCGAGGGAATTACCGAGCAGGACACGAAGATCGCGGGCTACGCTCACGAGCAGGGCAGAGCGTGTATCTTTGCCGTAAATAAGTGGGACATTGTGGACAAGGACGACAAAACGATGAAAAACTTTTCCATGAACGTAAGAGAAAAATTTGCGTTTATGTCCTACGCCGAAATTATATTTATAAGCGCAAAAACGGGACAGAGAGTCGATAAACTCCTTGATATGATAAAAAGCGTGAACGAGCAGCATAAGAGAAGAATTAAAACAGGTATGCTGAACGACGTGCTGAATGAGGCGATAGCGAAGCAGCAGCCGCCGTCGGACAAGGGCAGAAGGCTCAAGGTCTATTATGGCACTCAAGCGTCCACCGCCCCGCCGACGTTCGTGCTGTTCGCGAACTCGCGCGATTTGTTCCACTACTCTTACCTGCGTTTTATAGAAAATCAGGTCAGGGAAGCGTTTGGCTTTGAAGGCACGCCGATAAGGTTTATAGTAAGAGAAAAGAATGAAAAAAAGATGTAAACGGGGAGAATTGTTATGACCAAGTTTGTTTGTATTGCAGCCGTTGCGATAGTATCGTACTTGATCGGCTCGGTTAATTTTTCTATACTTATTTCAAAGGCGATAAGCGGCAAGGACATACGTGAAAGCGGCTCCGGCAATGCGGGCGCGACGAATATGCTCCGCACGCACGGCAAGAAATTTGCTGTGATCACGCTTATATGCGATATTGCAAAAGGCGTTTTGGCTGTTGTGTTAGCCTATGTCGCGGCGCTTTATCTATTTGCAGATTCCACAACGCTTGAAATGATTCACCCCGGTTCATACGCGATAAACACAGCAGGCGTTGATGATACGCTGTGCGAAGCGCTTCCGTACATAGCCGGACTGATGGTTATGCTCGGACACTGTTTCCCGGTATTCTTCGGCTTTAAGGGAGGCAAAGGCGTTGCGACGGCGCTGGGTGTTGTGATGACGCTTGACTGGAAGGTCGGACTTATCGTTGCGGTGTTCGCCATACTGATCATGGCAATTACAAGGTACGTTTCGCTCGGATCGGTACTGGGCTGTGTATCTTACATATTGATAGAGGGAACGCGAATACTGATGCAAGAACCGGTGAATACGGTGTGTTTTGTATGCGCAGTGCTGCTTGGCGCACTGATCATACTCCGCCACCACGCCAATATAAAAAGGCTGATAAACGGAACGGAAAATAAATTAAGCTTTACCGATAAATAGGGAGGTCATGCATATGAAAATCGCCGTAATAGGCTCCGGAGGATGGGGAACGGCAATAGCCGTGATGCTTGCAAAGAGGGGGCACAACGTTTACCTGTGGTCATGGATACAGGAGGAAACGGACAGGCTCAACCGTGACCGTGAAAACAAAGAATTTTTGCCCGAAGTAAAATTTCCCGAAAATATTTACTGTACTCACGATATGGGCGAATGTGTAAACGACGCGGAGCTCGTAATAACGGCTGCTCCGTCGCCCGCGACGCGCACCACCGCGAAACAGCTTGCGCCCATAGTGAAAGACGGGCAAAGGATAGTAAATATATCCAAGGGACTTGAAGAAGGTACGCTTTTAAGACTTTCCGAGGTTTATAAGCAGGAGATCCCGCAGGCGGATATATCCGTGATGAGTGGACCGTCGCACGCGGAGGAGGTGTCGCGCGGGCTGCCGACAACAAACGTTGTGGCTTCGGGGAATAAGGAAACGGCTAAGTTCATACAGGACGTTTTCATGGGAGATATGTTCCGCGTATACACTTCAACCGACATGATAGGAGTGGAGCTTGGCGGCGCGCTCAAAAACGTGATCGCACTGTGTGCCGGTATAAGCGACGGCTTGGGTTACGGAGATAATACGAAAGCGGCGCTTATAACGCGCGGACTTGCCGAGATAGCAAGGCTCGGTAAAGCGATGGGCGCGGATGAAAGGACGTTTATGGGACTTTCGGGCATAGGCGATTTAATAGTGACCTGCACGAGTATGCACTCGCGTAACCGCAGAGCCGGCATACTTTTGGGACAGGGAAAGAGCCTTGAAGAAACGCTTGAAAGCGTCCACATGGTGGTCGAGGGCGTGAACACGGCGACAGCCGCTTACGAAATGGCTAAGAAATACGGTGTTGAAATGCCTATCGTCGAAGAGGCGTACAACATATTATATAACGGTAAAAATGCGAAGGAAGCCGTGCTTCGGCTTATGACGCGCGAGAAAAGGGAAGAGGCTTGACGCGGTTCAAGCGTTTTGGAAGGAGTAAGTATTTAATATGAATGTTGTAGTAGTTGGCGGAGGAAAAATCGGAAGAAAGCTTGTGGAGGACTTTAACAACGAGGGCAGCAACGTCATTCTTATAGACATTAAGCCTTCCGTGTGCGAGCAGGTTGAGGAAAGCTACGATGTAAGATGCGTAAACGGAAACGGCACATCGCTCGAAACGCTTAACGAAGCGGAGGTAAGACGCGCGGACTTATTTATTGCCGTGACCGAAAACGACGAGAACAACGCGCTTTCCACCGTAATGGCGAAGAAGCTCGGTGCGGAGCGCTGCGTTGCGAGGGTGAGGAACAGAATATACTTTAAGCAGCTTGACTTTATGAGAAGCGCTTTGGGTATAGACCTCATAGTAAACCCCGAATACGCGACCGCGAGCGAAATATCGAGAATACTCCGTTTCCCGGCGGCGATGAATACGGAAACGTTTGCGAAAGGACGCATAGAGCTTATCGAGTTCAACGTCGGTGACGATAACGCGCTTTGCGGTAAAGCGATATACGAAATATACAAAAAGTATAAGATCAAGGTGCTCATATGCGCCGTTCAGCGCGCGAATAACGTGTATATACCTAACGGTGACTTTGTCATAGAAGCCGGAGATAAGCTTCACATAACCGCGTCGCACAGTGATTTGACGCAGTTTATGCGTGAGATAGGCGTGATACAAAAGAAACTCAAGTCCGTAATACTTATAGGCGGCGGACGCATATCCTTTTACCTCGCAAGACTTCTTATCGAGAGTGGTATGCAGGTAAAAATAATCGAGAGCAACATGGATCGCTGTCAGGAGCTTGCCGAATATCTGCCTAAGGCTGACGTTGTGTGCGGCGACGGTACCGACAGGAACGTGCTCGCCGAGGAAGGTATTGACAGAGTTGACGCGCTCGTCGCGCTCACAGGTATCGACGAGGAAAACATGATAATATCCATGTACGCAAAGACGAGAAACGTTGACAAAATCGTCACAAAAGTAAACCGTATCTCATTCTCCGACCTTATGGAAAATTCGGGAGTGTACAGTATAGTAACCCCGAAAAACATAACGGCGGATATGATAATCCGTTACGCGCGCGCCATGAATTCCGCGAAGGACACAGAAATAGTGACGCTTTACCGAATAGTTGACAATAAGGCGGAGGCTATGGAATTTATAGTAAATAAAGCGTCTGAGCTTACGTCGAAGCCGTTATCGCAGATAAAAATTGATAAGAATATCCTTATAGCGGCGATTATGAGGAACAACAAAGTATTCGTACCCGACGGCAGCAGCCAAATCGCTGTCGGCGACACGGTAGTGGTGGTTACGACGAAGCCGCTTACCACTCTCAGCGACATACTTGCATAGGAAGGGATAGTATTATGAATTTAAGAATGATAGCGTACTCGGTGGGACGTATTTTAACGGTCATAGCGGCGACAATGCTTCTGCCGCTGTTCCTGTCGGTATACTATAAAGAGGGAATAGCCATAGCGTACCTGATACCGATAATCATATCGGTGGTCATCGGAACGGTAGTGTCGTTAAAAGCGCCGAAGGATAAGGGATTGTACGTCAGAGAAGGTATGGTAATAGTGGCGCTCGGCTGGATTTTAATATCACTCGTAGGTGCGCTGCCGTTTTACATCAGTGGCGCGATACCGAGTTTCATAGATTGTTTCTTTGAAACAGTGTCGGGATTTACGACGACCGGTTCGACGATACTCACGGACGTGGAAACGATGAACCGCAGTCTGCTCTTTTGGCGCAGCTTTACGCATTGGCTCGGCGGTATGGGTGTGCTCGTGTTCACTATGGCGATACTTTCCGCGAAGGACACGCGAACGACTTATATGATGCGTGCGGAAATGCCGGGACCGGTAGTGGGAAAGCTTACGAGCAAATGGCAGTTCTCGATACGCATACTGTACATGATATATATAGCGCTTACCGTGCTTGAAACCATATTTTTACTTATCGGCGGCATGCCGCTTTTTGACAGTATTGTACACGCCTTCGGCACGGCGGGTACCGGCGGTTTCGGTATTAAGAACGCGTCCATAGGCTATTATGACAGCGCGTATATTGAATACATCGTGGCAATATTTATGATGATGTTCGGCATAAACTTCAACATATACTACCTGTTCATAATCCGTAAATTTTCGCAAGTGCGCGGCAACGACGAAATCAAATGGTATTTGGGAGTTATAGCAGCCGCCACCGTGATCATAATGATCAATATTATGCCGATCTACCACACGGTCGCAAATTCCCTTCGATACTCGTTCTTCCAGGTAACGTCCATAGTGACCACAACGGGCTACTCGACAGCGGATTTTGTGCAATGGCCTATGCTGTCACAAATCATACTCACGCTTCTGATGCTGATGGGCGGCTGTGCCGGTTCCACGGGCGGCGGTATGAAGGTAATACGCGTCGTTATACTCCTTAAAACCGCGTACCACGCCGTAAGGAAAGCCGCAAGCCCGAGAAGCGTGCTGTCGGTCAAGACGGACGGTAAGAGCGTCGAGGACACCGTAGTACGCGGCGTGCTTGCGTACTTCGTGGTATACATGCTGTTTATGGGTATATCAATTCTTATTGTCAGTCTTGACAATATGGATTTTGCAACTACGGTGACGTCGGTAATATCAGTTACGAACAATATCGGACCGGGACTTTCGACAGTCGGACCTATGGGCAATTACAGCAGCTTTTCGGTTCTGTCAAAAATAGTTATGTCAATAGATATGCTGGCGGGCAGACTGGAACTCTATCCCATACTCCTGCTCTTCTCACCGCGTATATGGAAAAGAAACTGATTAAATTACGGGGGCGCCGCTTAACGTGTCGCCCTCGTTTTTTATTAAATCCGTCTTTGTTTTAAAAGCTGAAAATGCCGCGCGCTGACGCGTATTTTTTATATAGTATTAACAAAGAATAAATTTAAAGGCAAAAACATATTGACAAAACTTTAACAATCAAATATAATGTATTATCGGAAGATTGATAAAAAAATAACGATATTTTTTATCGATTGCATATAAAAACAATTAACCAATATTCAGGAGGTAATATTATGGCGGAAGTAAATGTAAACGAAATGATCGACGGTTACGTCAAGAAAGCGCGCAAGGCGCTCGAGGAGTTTATGAGCTTTGACCAGGAGAAAATCGACGCTATCGTTAAGGCGATGACGCTTGCCGGACTTGACAAGCACATGGAGCTTGCAAAAATGGCTGTCGAGGAAACAGGAAGAGGCGTATACGAGGACAAGATAACGAAAAACATGTTCGCTACCGAGTATGTGTATCACTCGATAAAGAACGAAAAAACCGTGGGTATAATCGAGGAAAACGACCTTGAGGACTATGAGGTAATAGCGGAGCCGGTAGGCGTGGTATGCGGCGTAACGCCGGTTACGAACCCGACTTCCACGACGCTCTTTAAGGCGCTTATCTGCATCAAGTCGAGAAATCCGATAATCTTCGGCTTCCACCCGTCGGCTCAGAAGTGCAGCGTTGCGGCGGCTAAGGTCGTACTCGATGCGGCTGTTGCGGCGGGCGCGCCCGAAAATTGCATACAGTGGATCGAATACCCGTCGATAGAAGCGACGAACGCTCTCATGAACCACCCGGGTGTTGCCACGGTACTCGCGACCGGCGGCAGCGGCATGGTTAAAGCGGCCTACTCGACCGGTAAACCGGCGCTGGGCGTAGGTCCCGGTAACGTACCGTGCTACATTCACAAGAGCGCGGACTTGGAGCAGGCGGTAAACGACCTCATACTTTCCAAGACCTTTGACAACGGTATGATTTGCGCGTCGGAGCAGGCGGCGATCGTTGACAAGTCAATAGCCTCTAAGTTTGAAAAGCTTATGAAAAAGTACGGCTGCTACTTCCTGAAGGACGATGAAATAAAGAAAGTAAGCGACTATTGCATAAACAGCGAAAAAGGCGCGGTAAATCCCGACATAGTGGGAAAGAGCGCGTCATGGATCGCCGAAAACGCGGGCGTAAAAGTACCCGAAGGCACGAAAATACTTCTCGCAAAGCTTGACGGCGTAGGTCCCGAATACCCGCTTTCAAGGGAGAAATTGAGCCCTGTACTCGCGTACTTTATCGTTGAAGGCGCGGACGAGGGTATAGACCGCGCGGAAGAAATGGTAATGTTCCACGGTATGGGACACTCCGCCGTTATACACGCGAAGGACAAAGACGTTATAGACAAGTTTGCCGACAGAATGAAGGCGAGCCGCCTTATCGTAAACTCACCGTCGTCACACGGAGCGATAGGCGACATCTACAACTCAAACATACCGTCCCTGACGCTCGGCTGCGGCAGCTACGGCGGTAACAGCGTAAGCGGCAACGTTACGACAATGAATCTGATAAATCAGAAAAGAGTCGCGAAGAGGAGAGTTAATATGCAGTGGTTCAAGGTACCCGATAAAATATATTTTGAAAACAACTCGATACAGTATTTGGAGAAGATGCCCAACATTTCAAGAGCGTTCATAGTAACCGATCCGGGCATGGTATCATTGGGATACGTGGATAAGATACTTTACTACCTGAGAAAAAGACCCGACCACGTTCACTGCGAGATATTCTCGGACGTTGAACCTGATCCGTCGATCGAAACGGTACAAAGCGGCGCGAAGATGATGGACGAATTTAAGCCCGACGTAATAATCGCGCTGGGCGGCGGAAGCGCAATGGACGCCGCTAAAGGCATGTGGCTGTTCTACGAGCATCCGGACGTTGACTTTAACTCGCTCAGACTGCGTTTCCTTGACATAAGAAAGCGCGCGTTCAAGTTCCCGAAGATGAGGAACAAAGCTCAGCTTGTCGCGATACCGACAACGTCGGGAACGGGCTCTGAGGTTACGAGCTTCGCCGTTATTTCCGACAAAAAGAACAACATGAAGTACCCGCTTGCGGACTACGAACTCACGCCGAACGTTGCGATCATCGATCCGCAGTTCGTAATGTCGCTGCCTAAGAGCGCGACAGCCGATACCGGTCTTGACGTGCTGACGCACGCAATTGAGGCATACGTTTCTGTTATGGCTTCCGACTACACTGACGGTCTTGCCATTAAAGCGATACAGCTTGTATTCAAATATCTTCCGAGAGCCTACAAGAACGGCGCGGAGGACGCGGAAGCGAGAGAAAAGATGCACAACGCGAGCTGTATAGCCGGTATGGCGTTCACGAACGCTTTCCTCGGACTTAACCACTCTATCGCGCATAAGATAGGCGGAGAGTACCATATTCCGCACGGAAGAGCAAACGCGGTGCTTTTGCCGCACGTTATCGCGTATAACGCGTCAGCACCGTCCAAGTTTGTATCATTCCCGAAATACAACAAGTTCGTGGCGGACGAGAAGTACGCCGAAATCGCGGCTGCTTTGGGACTTCCCGCGAAAACGACCGCTGAGGGCGTAAAGAGCCTTATAGACGCTGTTGTGGGACTGATGAAAGAAGTAAACGAGCCTCTGTCGTTCGCCGAGTGCGGAATTGACGAGGAAACGTACATGAACAAACTTTCCGAAATTGCGGATAAGGCGTTTGAGGATCAGTGCACGACAGCGAACCCGAAGCTTCCGCTTGTTAAGGAAATTGAGGAAATTATGAAAAAAGCGTACAAAAACTGATACGTTTAATAACGAAAAGGGGCGCAGCGCGCTCCTTTTTCACGTTACAAAGCACAAAAATACGTAAAAAATGTCTGATAAAACTATCCTGAAATGAAAAAATAACAGAAATGTCATATACAAATAACGTATTATGTGGTATAATAATAGCAGTTAAATTCGTTTTATAAAAAGATGGAAGGAGCATAAAACAATGGAAGAAGTATTTGACAAAATAAAAGTACAGGCAAACAGAGCAAAGGATGAGGCGAAAAAGTGGACAAAAACCGTTATTGACAAGACTAACAACGTTGTAAATCAGACAAAGCTGAAGTTTGCCATAAACGAAACAGAGGACAAAATAAAGGACATATACGCCGAAATAGGTAAAGCAGTGTACGAGGGACGCGAAGAAGGCGCGAGCATTGCCGACGCAATATCCGAAAAGTGCGATAAGATCGACGCTTTACAGACAGAGCTTGCCGAGCTTAAGGAAAACCTTGCCGAGCTTAAGGAAACGGTAAAATGCCCGAAATGCGGCGCTTACAATCACAGCGACGACGTATTCTGCTCAAAGTGCGGTGAAAAGCTTACCGCTGACGAGGAGTTTGCGGCAGAGGAGAGCGAGGACGTTATCGACGTGGTAACGGAGGAAGCCGAATAACAAATAACCGCAAAACGTTTTGAAAAGGGTGAACATATGTATAAGAAAAAGGATATGAACATAGAATCCTACGACGGACAGGACGCTTTTTACAGCGGCACGGACGAGGAGTACGAGGAGTTTTTGAAAAACGCCGACATAAAAATAAATGACGGTGAGGAAGCCGAGCCTGTGGAGAACACGCAGAGAATTAATTTGAATGAAACAATAAATCTCCAGCACGTCATAGACCGTTTCAAGAAAACGGCGGGCGAGATAGGCAGCGGCGCAAAAACGCTCAAGGATACCGTCGTAAGCAAAATGGATATGTTAAAGACAAAGAAGGAAGATGACGCGGGCGACGAAGCAGCCGATAAAACCGACGATGGCGATGACACGATAACGGAAAAGGTCAAGACGGCTATCGAGAACATATCGCAGAATATCCATCCCGAGCTGAAAGAAACCGCCGCACTGGCGGACAAGCTTGACGGTACCGATGCGCGTATCGAAAACATTTACAATAACATAGACGTTCTTTCTTCAAAGCTTGAAAGTATATCGTCCAAGCTGGACGACGGCGCGCGCCGCGCCGAGGAAAACACGAAAGACCGTCAAGGAAACTACTCCGACTTAAAAGCTTCCATAGATTCCGCGGCGGCAGACATTGCGGAGATCAAGCAGGCGGTCACTTCCGTTTCAAAATTAAACGACAGTATATTCGACTTGAAAAACACACAGTACAACACAAAGAACTCCATTTTAGACCTTGAAACCGCGTTTGGTCGGTTAAAGAGAAAATGCGTGCTCGGCGTTACAGTGCTGAGCGTGCTCAGCGCAATTGTGATAGTACTTGAAATAATATTAATGCTTTCATAACGGATAAAGCATCGCGGAATTCCCGCGATGCTTTGTTAATTCTCATGATCTATTCAAAATCACTCGTCACCTTCACGTTTACCGTCTTTAAATTTTCGATATTTTTAACCTTCATTCCGTACTTTCCGTGCGCGGTTACGTTTTCAAGGAACACGTTTTTGTACGGCATTTCCGGCAGCCCGCATAAATACACGGCGTTACCGGCAACGGTGTAGACGTCGATATTTTTCATGTAAATACCGTCCACCACGGGCGTACCATCAGAAATCGGCGCGGGCGTGTCAGCGTCAAATTCGTCTTCACCGTAAAATGCGTCGGCGTACAGCGCGCCGCGAAACCAACGGCTGTCGGTAATATCCCGATTACGGTTTACAAGCGTGCAGTTTTCGTAATGAATATTTTTAATATACGCGCCTCTCCCGCGCACAGCCTTTATGCTCGCTATGCTGTGCATATTCTCAAAGGTACAATTTTTCACGTATACGTTTTCCACTCCGCCCGACATTTCACTGCCTACGGCAACTCCGAACCCGCTTTTAAACGCGCAATTTTCAATCAGTATATCACGCGACGGTATACCAACGCGCCGACCTTCTTCGCCGCGACCGGATTTAACCGCTATGCAGTCGTCCTGACTTGCGATGAGGGAGTTAAGCACGCGCACATTTTCGCATGAATCAATATCAATTCCGTCACCGTTATAAATACCTTCATATATTCGCCCGTTTTCATCGTATTTTGAATGTACTTCTATACTTTCAAGCAGCACGTTTTTGCAGTATACGAGATGCAAACACCATGACGGCGACTGACGTATTTTAACGTTCCGTACCGTCAAATTGTCTGTGTTTCTTATACATATCGTCCTGCCTCGTTTTGCGCGGTTCTCCGCCATTTCAAGGGCAAATAGGGCGCTGCCGTTTCCGTCTATCGTGCCGCCGCCGTCGATCGTTATGTTTTTACACGGCGCGCCGTGAGTATTTATAAGGCTTGCGTAACAAAGCTGATTTTTACCCTCAAAAGGATAGGTCATAATGGGGAAATCAGAAAGGTCACAGCTACCCAAAAGACGCGCGCCGTACTCTATGTAAAGCGTCATATTGCTTTTAAGGAACAGCGCTCCCGTCATAAATGTTCCTTTCGGCACGTACACTGTGCCGCCGTTTTCGCATAAATCTATTGCGCGTTGTATCGCCTCCGTACAAACGGTCGTACCGTCCGCAGATGCACCGTAATCGACTATGTTATGATTCATAATAATTTCCCTCCGAAATATTTAAGCTCGTTACGGTGAGTATAACACAATATAACGCATAAATCAATCAAAAATACTCGTATAATTGATGCAATTGGCTTGACTTGGCTATATTTATATGTTAAAATGTTTGTAAAAATCCACCTGTTAAGGAGATCGGGCTATGAATAAATTGAATGCAGAGCGCATAACGCTGGGCGTATGCTACTATCCGGAGCACTGGGACAAGTCGCTTTGGCGCGACGATTTACTGCGAATGAAGGAGCACGGAATAGAAACAGTACGTATTGCGGAGTTCGCGTGGACGATGTTTGAACCGAAAGAGGGAACATTCACGTTTGACTTTTTCGACGAGTTCATGGACATGACGCTCGAGGAAGGACTTAACGTCATATTCTGCACGCCTTCGGCAACGCCGCCGGTGTGGATGAGTACGAAATATCCCGAAATATTAAACGCCGACATAGACGGCAATCTTATATACCACGGACTAAGGCGGCATTGCAACCTCAATTCCGAAAAGTACCGCTTTTTTGTGTCGCGTATTACGGAAAAGCTGGCACAGCACTACAGCAAGTACAAGAACATAACGGCGTGGCAGCTCGACAACGAGATAAACTGTGAGTGTGACCGATACTACTCACAAAGCGACCACCTTGCTTTCAGGGAATACCTAAAAAATAAATTCAAAACGCTTGACGCGCTTAATGACGCGATAGGCGCGGCTTTTTGGAATCAGACGTATACCGATTGGGAGGAGGTACACCTGCCCCGCCGCACCAATTCGGGAAGAATGGGCAATCCTCACGTCGGACTTCTCGAAAAACGCTTTATATCCGATACCGTTACGGGATTTTTCAAAATGCAAGCCGATATAATACGCCGTTACAGCGGCGCGCCCATAACGACCAACGGGCTGTTTGCGCATATAGACTATCATAATCTTGCCGAAAATGTGCTTGACTTTATAACGTACGACAACTATCCCAACTTCGCGTATGAGAGGAATTTGGACGTTTCTCGTCAAAACGGTATGCGTGACAGAAACAGTTCATATAACCTAATGCGCGCGAGAAGCATTTCACCCATATTCGGTATTATGGAGCAGCAGGCGGGACCTGCCGGCTGGAATTTCAGAATGGAACAGAGCACGCCAAAACCCGGGCAGATACGCTTATGGACGATACAGGCAATCGCGAACGGCGCGGATTTTGTAAGCTATTTCCGCTGGAGGACATGCACGTTCGGCAACGAAATTTACTGGCACGGTCTTTTTGATTATTGTAACGAGCCCAACAGACGCACCGAAGAGGTTAAACGCACATATGATGATATTCAGCGCATACAGTCGGTATGCGGCAAGGAATATAAAGCCGAGGCAGCGCTCTTAAAGGACTACGATAACGAATGGGACGCTGAGGAGGATGTATGGCACGGCAGCGTCGATAATATCAGCTACGACGGGTGGTTTAAGGCGCTGCAAAAGAAGCACATACCGTACAATTTGGTTTATATTAACGACGATACAGAGCTTAGCGAGCTTTTAAAGTACAAGCTTGTCGTGTACCCGCACCCGACTGTTTTTACCGAGAAACGCGCCGAGCTTTTGGAGGAGTACGCAAAATCGGGCGGCACGGTGATTTTCGGCTGCCGCACGGGTTACAAGGACTTAAACGGAAAATGTAGAATGATACCCATGCCCGGCTTTGCCGCGAAAATGTGCGGAGCCAAGGTGGAAGAATTTACTTTCCTTTCGCCGTATGACAAGGAGCAGTACGTAAATATCGGCACAAAACGCGTAAGCGCACCTTGCTTTAACGACATTCTTAAAATTACGGACGGCGAGGAAGCGGGAGCCTTTGAAAACAACTACTACGCCGGAAAAACCGCAGTATCCGTAAAACAAGTGGGGAAGGGCAAGGTTTTCTATTTCGGCGCGGCATTCGCCGAGGACAGCGCGAAGGCGTTTACGGAGCTTGTGGATATACACCCGCCGATGAACTTGGACGAGCTTATAGATATACCCGAGGAGATCGAACTGGCGGTAAGAGGGGAGTGTGTATTTCTCTTAAATTACGGCGAAAATAGCGTTGATATGAATTGCAGAGCCGAGTTTTCGGATATGCTTAGCGGTAAAACATTTAAGGATAAAATCACGATCGGCGCTTACGACGCGGTCGTATTGAAGAAGATATAACATACACACCGCAAACAGTCATGCCTTTTGGTTATAGTATGTTATTTAATATAAGCATTTGACATTTAACATACGCGGATATATAATTAAATCAAGAAATAATGCGAAAGGGCGGCAGTAAAAATGGAACTTAAACTCACAACCGAATGGGATAAAACCTTCCCGAAAAGCGAAAAGGTAAACCACGAAAAGGTGACGTTTCACAACCGCTACGGAATAACGCTCGCGGCAGATATGTACACTCCGAAGGACGCGGCGGGAAAAATGGCGGCAATCGCGGTGTGCGGACCGTTCGGCGCGGTAAAGGAACAAGCGTCGGGCTTGTACGCCCAAACAATGGCGGAGCGCGGATTTTTGACGATAGCGTTCGACCCGTCGTTTACGGGCGAAAGCGGGGGAGAGCCGCGTTACATGGCGTCGCCCGACATTAACACCGAGGATTTTCAGGCGGCTGTCGATTTTCTGTCCACGCGTGACAATGTTGACAGCAACAAAATAGGCATAATCGGTATCTGCGGCTGGGGCGGTATGGCTCTTAACGCCGCCGCGCTCGACACGCGTATTAAAGCGACCGTCGCGTCCACGATGTACGATATGACGCGCGTAAACGCGAAGGGCTACTTCGATGCGGACGACAGCGAAGAAAAGCGTTACGAGATGAAAAGGGCGCTTAATGCGCAGAGAATAACCGATTACAAAAACGGCAGCTACGCACTCGGCGGCGGTGTTGCAGATCCGCTTCCCGACGACGCGCCGTTCTTCGTAAGGGACTACTACAATTACTACAAAACGCCGCGCGGCTATCATGCGCGATCGCTTAACTCAAACGGCGGCTGGAACGTCATAGGCTGCATGTCGTTTATAAACCAGCCCATTCTTAGATACTCGAACGAGATCCGCAGTGCGGTACTTATCATGCACGGCGAAAAGGCGCACTCATGCTACTTCAGCCGCGACGCGTACGCGAATATGATAAACGGCAGCAAGTACGCCGACAATAAGGAACTTATGATCATACCCGACGCGGTACACACCGACCTCTACGACGGCGGCGGAAAGAACGCGATACCGTTCGACAAGCTCGAAACGTTTTTTAAATCGAATTTAAATGTATAACAAAAAACGGCGACATTTACTGTCGCCGTTTTTAACTGTATTTTTACTCAATATTTTTCGGCATAACGAACGTGAAAATACTGCCTTCACCCGGTTTACTTTCCACGCTCACGCTGCCGTTATGGCACTTTGCGATCCACTTTACCATGGACAGCCCAAGTCCCATACTGTCATGCTCATCGGACGTTCTCGCGCTGTCAGCGCGGTAAAAACGCTCCCATATCTTGGGCAGATCCTTCTCCGCGATACCTATACCGTTATCCTCGACCGAGAAAATAACGTTTCCGTCCGCCTCGCTGAGATTTACGCTTATCTTGTCACCGTCCCCGATATATCGGTACGCGTTTGAAATAAGATTTATAAACAGACGCGTTATCAAAAGCCTGTCACACGTTGCCGTCACGTTTGATTGAATATTCCGCGTCAGCGCGATATTTTTATCGTTTATTTCGACCTGCTCGTCGCACACAAACGACAACAGCTCACTCAAATCAATTTCTTCAAGCTCGATACTTATCGTATTTTTATCCATTCTCGAAATTGTAAGGAGCTCCGATATGAGCTTCGACATTCTGCCCGCCTGACGCTTTATCGACGCGACCGACTCCTTGTACTCATCCACCGTTTTCGCGCACTCCTGCGAGTACTCACATTCGGACAAAATAACCGCGACCGGTGTTCTGAGCTCGTGCGACGCGTCCGACGTAAACTGTTTTTCCTGGTTGAAGCTGCTTTCGATTTTATCAAGCATCTCATCAAACGTGGAGGCGAGCGCGTATATTTCATCATTGCCCTCACCGATAGATATTCTGCGTGACAAATCGCGGCTTTCACTTATCTCCTTCGCGGTTTTACGTATAGTTTCCACCGGCACAAACGCGCGGCTGATAATGATGTACCCGCCCGCAGCCGCTATAAGTATAAGTACCGCCGACAAAATAATATTGTTGCGCGTTGACGCGTCCACCGCGCTCATTTCCTCGGAAACCGACACAATTCCCTTAAGCCAGCAGTCGGGCATATCCTGAAAATGAATGAGCCTGTCATACTCGTAATACTGATTACCGTCATGTGAGGTGACGCGAAGCTCGTTATCGGAAAACGAAAACTCGTCAGAAATTCCGAACGGCACCATACCGCGCATAAGTTTTTTCTTGTCGTCATACACCATCATATACACGCCGTGACTGTAGAGCTCAAAGTCGCGCACGGGACGCATTCTGCCTTCGGGACGTGAAATTTGCTTCGCCATTTCGTTTACCGCCTGTTTCAAACCGTTTTCCATACTCGCTTCCATCATGTTACGGCTGAATGAATTCATGGCAAACAAAGCGGCGGCTGAAATTATAATCATCACCACGGTGTACCATATCGTCACCTTAAGCTTAATCGACAGTTTTTTCACGAAATCAGTTCTCCTTTAAGACGTACCCACTGCCGCGCACCGTATGAATTAATTTAACGTCATGCGCGTCGTCTATCTTTTTTCGTAGGTACCTTATATACACGTCCACCACGTTTGTACCGCCACAGTAATCGAAATTCCACGCGTGATTTTCAATTTTTTCGCGGCTGAGCACGGTACCCTTGTTCATCATCATATATTCCAAAATATCGTACTCCTTCGCCGACAGTGATATTTCTTCACCGCCGCGCGTCACCGTATGCGTTTTTGTATCCATCACGAGGTCGCTTAGTACAAATTGATTTGTTGTGCCGCCGACGGCTTTTCTTGTCATAACCCTTATTCTTGCCAGCAGCTCGTCAAAGGCGAACGGCTTTATAAGGTAATCGTCCGCGCCGGCGTCAAGACCTGTTACTCTGTCCTCGATACTGTCCTTCGCGGTAAGGAGCAGCACGGGTGTAGCGTTATTTTTACGGCGAAGCGTTTTAAGAACCTCAATTCCCGATATTTTTGGCATCATGATGTCCAAAATAATAGCGTCAAATTCGCCCGCGGCGATAAAGTCAAGCGCCTCCTCACCGTCAAAGCATCTGTCAACGTTATATCCTGCCGCCTCAAGACGTTTTGATATAACTCTGTTTAAGTCCTTTTCATTCTCCGCAACCAACAGCCGCACAGCCGATCACCTCACATTTAATTTAAGCTGTATACATTTTACCACATTAAGCGGTGAATGTAAATCCCGATCAGACATTTCCGCCTCGTCTGCCGCCCATACCTTTACCGCCGAAGCCGCCGAATGACGCGCTGCCGACCGTGGACACGCCCTCCGACGCAGTAAAGGTCTGATATTCCGCGCCGTTAATGTAGACCACATACTCCGTGCCGGTTTTTAATTCGCTTGAAGCGAATAAAAACGCTTGAAAATTCTTCGTCGGAGTTATTGACGCAAGCTCCTTTCCGGTCGATTTTTCTTTTACCGAAACAGACGTAGTACTGTTTTGTGTACCGTCAAAAAATACTTGTAGCGAATTTATCCCTTTAGCGGCTGTCGGCATTTGAAGCATACCGGCGCTCGAAGCCGTTATAACTGTACCGCCGTTCATGCTGATACCCGCCTCCGCGTCAAGCGGACCGTTGCCGCTGCTTGAAGGACCGTCAACTATAACCGTGCCGCCGTTTATAACAAGAGAGCCGTTTGAATCAATTCCGTCACCCTCAGCGCTTACGCTTACCTTGCCGCCGTTGATCGTTATCGCGTGAGCTGCCGCAGTTTCTTCGTCCATCATCATACCGCGTTGTCCGCCGCCCTGCGGCATATTGCCGTTGATAGGGGTATCTCCGTTCATCATATGACCGCCGTGAGGCATTTCACCGTCAGGGGGTGTCATTTCACCGTTTTGCGGTATATTGCCATCAGGGGGTGTCAATTCACCGTTTTGCAGCACATTGCCGTCAGGGGGTGTCATTCCGTCGGGAGGTGTTGACATATTGCCGCGCATACCGCGCTGACCGTCCGCATTTTTGCCTGCCTCGTCACGCGGAACAAAATTACCCTCTTGAGCCGTGTCGCTGCTCGCGTTACCGGTATTTATGCCGTCATCCGCAGCATTTACCGTCACGTCGCCGCCGTTAATTGTCAGAGTACCTTTACTTTCGATACCCTCGCTCTGTTTGCTTGTGACGTTTAACGTACCGTCGTCGATTACGACCTCCAAATCGGATTTCATACCTTTTCCCGTTTCCGACGTAACCGTTATATTACCGCCCGTAACGGAGAGAGTGTCGTTTGCCTTGATGCCGTGCTCGTAAGAATTTACGGTAATTATTCCGTTTTCGATACTCACATCGTCGTCACCCGCTATGCCGTGCTTGTAATTAGCCGTAATATTCAAAGAACCGTCGCCCTTTATCTCAAGGTCGTCATTTGAGAACAGCGCTGCGTCCGCGTCCTCGGTCGAGTACGTCTTGCCGTCGGAAAGGTAATTTTCAGTTCCTTCCGTTATCGTTATAAACGCCTTTTCCGCATTGTCGAAAAATACTGCGGGACCGGAACTGTTTGTTATACTTGCCCCACTCAGACGCAGCTTCACCTTTTCGTTGGAATTTACGTAAATCATACCGTCCGAAAGCGTGCCCGAAACGTTAAAATCGCCGCCGTCCGTGATTTTGATTACATTTCCGTCAACAGCCACACCGCCGCCCGTGACGGTCATTGTATCGAGATCAATCACACCCGTGTTGTTTTTCCACTCGTCGCCGTTTTGTGCGCTGCGGATCGATGTCATAGCCGAACCCGCTGCAGCAGAGAGTGTTAAAATTGCCGCCAAAAAATTACTTATAATGGCATTCATAATTACAGCCTCCTTTAATCATGCGCGTTGTGCGTAACGGACAGAATGATGTTCAGATTGCCGTTACGGCAGCGCAGCTCGTTTATAAATTCACGCTCGGGCTGATTCGGAGCCATCGTTACATGATAGCTAAGCTCCATAAGAGAGCCCAAATCGGTCGTTCTTATTTTATCAAGCGAATACTTTTTTGTGTATTTCTCCAGTATATCGTCAAACGCTCCCTCGAAGTTCAAATCCTCGGGGATAGTGATTTTAAGCGTCTTTTGCACCGTTTTTCTTTCGAACAGCCTTACATTTTCGGCAAGTATTATGATAACGCAAAGTATTACGACAAATATTGCTCCGTAGCCGTAAAGTCCCACTCCGCAGGCAAGACCGGCGGCTATGTCAAAGAATATAAAGCCTATATCCTTCGGATCGCCCGGCGCACTTCTGAAGCGTATTATCGAGAGCGTTCCCGCAAGGCTGAAAGCACGGGCTATATTGCTGCCGACAAACAGTATTATTACCGACAAAATCATGGGGAGCATAAGGAGCGTGATCGCCATGCTTCGCTGAAAAGTTTCGGCTTCCTGCGTTTTAAAATATGTAAACGCTATAACAAGCCCCATAACTCCCGCTATAAGTATTGTGATAACAGCGGATGTTACCGTCATATCCGCCGATACGTTCGTAAGAATTTCATTAAATAAATTATCCATCGTTTAAGCCCTTCTTTCCGCCGGTATTTGATTATTGTACAGATTTGAATGAACGAAATGAGTAAACTCCGTTCCGTATTTTGAGAAGCTGCACCTGTGTATTTCGAGCTCCGTCAGCACGTGGGTGAGCCACAGAGGTATTGCCCGCGCTGTTTTTATTTCCATCAGGTATATTTCATCGTTTATAAGCTTTTCGCCGTAGTCGCCGTCCTCAAGATGCACGTCATAGCGGCGCGAGCGTATATTTGTATCGAACGAAATTCTTAAATCGGGATTGTCCTTTTCAAAATACGCTATGCGGTTATACGCGAGATAAACCTTTGGTTCGAGGTTATAGCGGTGCAGGAAGTACACTATTTCATGCAGCACCTGCTCGTTCATATGATCCTTAACGTCAGGCATTTCTCCCGAGGCGACGAGGTCGTAAGCCTCCTCGAGCCCGAGCGTTGTGCGGCGCTTATTCACTATTCCGCGATACTTCTTTTTAATTTCCAAAAATACCTTTGATTCTTCACCCGGGACACCGTACGCTCTCATCCGCAATTTTTCTTTATATTGCGGCTTTTCGAGCGAGTGACGTATAAGATAATCATCGGGTGTGTCAAAATATATATTTGCTATTGTGTAAGTACGGTGGTTTTGATTATGCTCGTCAAGCTCCATATGCTCATCCATGATTTTAATTACCTTTTCATACGTGTCCTTATCGAGCAAATACTTGTACTCGTATCTGTTAAATACCTCTATTGCCATATTCGATCTCCTTTTTATTGATTTTCAGGTAGATTTTAAAACAAAATTATTAAAATAAGATTAAAAAAATAAAATTTTTTTGAAAAGCGGAATATCGGCAATAATATCGTCTATTGATTTTTTTGTGCGGCAGGTATATAATATGTACCATAATCAATGCCGCGCCCGAAACGGCAACAATTCAATTAAAATTATGGAGGAGTGAACAATGTCAGAGGTTATTTTAAGGGAAGAGAAAGTTATAATACCGACTTACGAGTTGTCGGAGTACGACAAGAACCCGATGTTTCTCGAAAAGCGCGTGTATCAGGGCTCGTCGGGACGCGTTTACCCGCACCCCGTGTGCGAGGGCGTTTCGGACGTGAAAACCGATAAGGAATACAACGCGATTTATCTTGAAAACGATTATATTCTGGTTATGATTTTGCCCGAGATAGGCGGAAAAATCCAGCGTCTTTACGATAAGACGAATGGTTACGACGCGGTGTACTACAACGAGGTCGTAAAGCCCGCGCTCGTGGGTCTCGCGGGTCCGTGGATCAGCGGCGGCATCGAGTTTAACTGGCCCCAGCATCACCGCCCGTCAACGTTTGACCCCGTGGATTACACGATTGAGCGTAATAGCGACGGCTCTGTAACGGTATGGGTCGGTGAGACGGAAAAAATATTCCACACCAAGGGTATGGCAGGCTTTACCGTTTACCCCGACAAGGCGTATCTCGAAATCAAGGGTCAGATCTACAATCCCACAGACCGTCCGCAGACGTTTCTTTGGTGGGCGAACCCCGCCGTCGCGGTAAACGATTACACGCAGTCGATCTTCCCGCCCGACGTGAACGCGGTAATGGATCACGGCAAGCGCGGCGTGTCGAAATTCCCGATTGCCGACGGCGTGTACTACAAGTACGATTATGCGCCCGGCACGGATATTTCGCGGTACAAAAATATCCCCGTTCCGACGTCGTACATGGCGTACCACAGCGACTTTAATTTCATCGGCAACTATGATTACGGCAAAAACGCCGGACTTCTGCATATAGCCGACCATCACGTTTCGCCCGGCAAAAAGCAGTGGACGTGGGGCTGCGGTGATTTCGGACAGGCGTGGGACAGAAACCTCACCGACGAAAACGGCCCCTATATCGAGCTTATGACGGGTATGTTCACGGATAACCAGCCCGACTTCACATTCCTAAAGCCGTATGAGGAAAAGACGTTCACGCAGTATTTTATGCCGTACAAGGCGGTCGGCGCGATAAAGAACGCGTCGCTCGACGCAGCGGTAAACGTTGAGGTCGGGGACACTAAAAACGGGGACACTAAAGTTAAGGTAACGGTATACACACCGTCGGGGCTTAACGGCGCGCAGCTTCTGGTAAAATGCAAGGGTGAGACGATATTTACGGGGACACTAAACTTAAAACCCGCCGAGGTGTTTGAAACGGAAATCGACGTGGACGGAGCGGAGTATGACGATATAACTCTGAAAATTACCGGGGACACTAAAACCATACTGGAGCATATCCCCGTCAAAAATACGGAACCCGTTCCCTCGCCCGCCGAGGCGATACCCGCGCCGGAGGAAATACCGACAAACGAAAAGTTGTTTTTAGCGGCGACACATTTAGAGCAGTACCGTCACGCAACGTACTCACCGGAGCCGTACTACCTTGAGGGCTTAAAGCGCGACAGCGAGGACATACGCTTGAATAACGGCTACGGCAAGTATCTCTATAACCGAGGAAGATTTGCGGAAAGCGTGGAATATTTCAGGGCGGCGATTAAGGCGTCAACGTGGAAGAACCCTAACCCTTACGACTGTGAGCCATATTACAATCTTGGTCTTGCGCTCAAAATGTCGGGCGGCGGACGTGACAAGGCGTTCGACGCGTTTTATAAAGCGACGTGGGACGGTAATATGCAGGATAAGGCGTTTTATATGCTCGCCTGCATGACGGCTGAAAGGGGAGAGTACGCGGACGCGCTCGCGTTCGTTGAAAAGTCGCTCGCACGCGGACTGCATAACTTAAAGGCGCGCACATTAAAAACCGCGCTGTTAAGACTTACAGGTCAGACGGAAGCGGCGATTGCGTTCGCGAATGAAACAAAGAATATCGACGCGCTCGACCACGGCTGCCGATATGAGCTGTACCTGCTCACCGGTAAAGACGAATTTACACCGGTTATGCGCGGCGACAACCATAATTATATCGAGCTTGCGCTCACATATATCGCTGCCGGAATGAGGGACGAGGCGGACAGAGCGTTGTCGCTTGCGCCCGACGACGAGCCTATGACGCACTATTACCGTTTCTACTGTACGGGCGACAAATCGGAACTTGAAAAGGCTGAAAGCGCAAACCCGCTTTATTGTTTCCCGAACCGCTTGGAGGACATTTCGGTGCTCGGAAACGCGGCGGGCAAGGGCGGCGAGTACGCGAAATATTATCTCGGCTGCCTGTTCTACGATAAAGGCTTGTGGGAAAAGAGCGTGACGCTGTGGGAGTGCTGCGCGGACAAAATAAATCTGCCGACAGTATACAGAAACCTGTCGCTCGCTTACTACAACAAAATGGGCGATTACGACAAGGCGAAGGCGGCTATGGAAAAGGCGTTTGAAATGGATAAAACGGACGCGCGCGTGTTCTTTGAATTAGACCAGCTATATAAAATGCTCAATTACTCGCTTAAAGACAGGCTCGCGAACATGAACGCGCACCCCGAGCTTTTGGAAAAGCGCGATGATTTGTACACGGAGTACATAACGCTTTTGAACCTCAACGGCGAGTACGATAACGCGTATGAGCGTATTATGAGCCACAATTTCCACCCGTGGGAAGGTGGGGAAGGGAAGATCCCCGCGCAGTACAGAGCTGCGCTTATCAATAAGGCGAAGGCTGAACCTGAAAAGGCTGTGGAATATCTGGAAAAAGCACTCGTGTACCCGTACAATCTCGGCGAGGGCAAACTTATCGGCAACCTCGACAACGACATTTACTATATGCTCGGCGGGCTGTATGAGGATAAAGAAAAGTCGGATTGGGCGTACAAAATGGCTGCGCGCGGTGAGTTTGAGCTTACGTCGGCGATGTACTATAACGACCAGCCGCCCGAGATGATGTATTACGCGGCAAAGGCGATTGAGGCTCTCGGCGACAGCGACGAGGCGCAAAAGCGGTTCGATATGTTTATCGAATACGCCGACAAGCATATGAATGACGAGGTTAAAATTGACTACTTTGCGGTGTCACTGCCGGACTTCCTGATATTCGAGGCGGATTTGAATAAGAAAAATAAAATCCACTGCCTGTACATGGCGTCGCTCGGTTACATGGGTAAGGACGACGCGGAAACGGCGAAAAAATATGCAGAAAAGGGACTTGCTCTTGACAAGTGCCACGCCGGATTTACGGAAATCGCATCTATTTAAGAATGTCAAATCGCAAATCAACAAATTGATTATTCCAACCATAGTAAAGATCATGTGTGATGCATGGTCTTTATTTTTTTGTTATAGGTTACAAAACTATTTAAAAATACCATTGACAGATAATTATAAAGTAATTATAATATAATTATGGAAACAATAAGATTTGAATGGGATGAAAACAAAAACCGAATCAACCAATCCAAACATAAAATATCTTTTGAAGAAGCAAAAACTGTATTTTATGATGAGGAAGCATTAGTAATAGACGATCCCGAGCATTCACAGGAGGAGGAAAGATTTATAATCCTTGGGTTCAGCAAAAGGGCTAATCTGCTTGTGGTGTGTCATTGCTACAGAAAATCAGAATCGGTTATACGGATCATATCCGCAAGAAAAGCGACTAAATCCGAAGAAAAGCAATATTATCTATGAGGTGATTAATATGAGAGAAGAATACGATTTTAAAAATGCACAAAAGAATCCGTATGCAAAAAAACTAAAGAAGCAGATTACGATTAACATTGATGAGGACACGATTGAATATTTTAAATCTCAATCGGAATCATCAGGTATTCCGTATCAGACGCTTATTAACTTATATCTCGCGGATTGTTGCGAAAATAAAAAACAGTTAAAGGTGTCGTGGGCTTAACACGAAATGGCAACAAAAAATACTCCGAATCGTATAAAATCGGTTCGGAGTATTTTGATTCAAAAGTGGTGGTAAAATTCGCGAAACAGACCATTGTCAAATCTGATAAAAATTAAAAACGACCTGAAACATAAGGTTTCAAGCCATTTTTCATGGTGCCGATGACCGGGATCGAACCGGTACGGGAAAAATTACCCACGGGATTTTAAGTCCAATGTGATTTCGATCATTTTGAGGTCATTTTGAGGCATAGTTATCCACGTTTTTTGAGGAGGTTTTTGCGAAAATGAAAGAGGTATTGTTAAAGTCTGATGTGGCGAAAGTTATCCGCGCTGAAATTAAAATTTTGCAGGAAAAATGTTTGCCCGATGAGATGTATCGGGGTGGGGCGTTTGACGCGCTCATGTCGGTATATAATAAATTAATTTACGGCACAAAATCCGACCTGAAATCCACTGTGAAAGGAGCTGATAAAATGGCAATCGCCAGTAAAGAAGAGGTTTTGGAGCTTTATACGCGCATAATTCGCGGAGAGTCGGTCGACGGCGTTACGTTACAAGCTGCCAAAGCGCTTGCGCGATATTATGGGCTCGATTCGCCCGTTTCCGAGGGCGTTCGGGACGTTGTTATCATCGATAATGTCAAATCTGATCCTGATGACGGCGTGAAAAACGGTTAGCTCTATCGTCATGACGGCGTGAAAAACGGTTAGCTCTATTACCCTTGACTATCTCCGATCGGCGGGAAGCAATTGATACAAAAAATCCGTTAAAAACAGGACGAAAATCGTTAAAAACAGGACGAAAATCGTTAAAAACAGGACGAAAATCGTTAAAACACCCGTTACGGGCACATTTTATGTCCCGTTACGGGTGTACGCCCGCGCCAGGCGTAGCAGGGCGGCGGGCCGAACGGGGCGCGGGGCGGAGCCCCGCATTAATCCGCCCGCCCAGTCGGGGAGGGGGCGGGCAACCTCTGAAGAGCAAGCGGAAGCGCGCAGGAGACGGGGAAGCGCGGGCAAGGAGCCGCGGAAATCCGCGGCGGGGCGGGGCAAAGCCCCGACAACGGAAGCCCCACCCCCCGCCATTCCCCCCTCGAATTTTGTAATCATCCTATCACGCGGCAGGCGGGAACGTGGGACCCGCCGCCGCGAACGGGGAGAGGGGGCTCGTAGGGGGGAGCTCGAGGGGGGAACGGGGGAACGGGGCGACCCGCGCACCTGCGGCTTGATTTTGCGTCAGGCGAGGCGTATACTTGCGGTGTGAGGTGATTTTGTATGAATTTAACAGACTGGGTTAAAAAATGGTTGGTAACCTACAAAAAGATCATGGTGAAGCCGTCTACGTTTGACAGTTACGTAACGTATGCGTCTCATGTGGATTGTGAGGTTGAACTTTCTGATCTGCGACAAGAGGACATACAGGAATTGATCAATCGCATGGTCGAGGACGGTTTGAAGCTGTCGACGGTGAAGCATATGCTTACGCTTGTACGGCAATCGCTACAGAAAGCCAAGAAGCTGGGGCTCGTGAGCTCGCTCGCCATGCTTGATGAACTGGAGCTCCCACCCGAGGACGCGACCGAGGTTAAGCCGTTCCGGCGCGACGAGGTAGAGCGTATCATGTGCGCAGACGGTAGCTATTACTGTGATGTTTATCGAGCGCTCATGCTTACAGGGCTTCGGGTGGGCGAGCTCATCGGGCTGTGTTGGTCTGATGTGGATCTCTTTGCCCGTCAGTTGCATATCAGGAATACCGACTATCGCGGTCAGCTTCAGCGCGTGAAAACGCGTCACGGTAGGCGGACATTGCCGATTTACGGTGAGCTTGAGCGTATCATTCATGACCGTTATCGATCGCGCTGTAGCGACCGTGTGTTTACAAATACGCTTGGTCAGCCGATCAAGTATAGGACTTTGCTCGATAATTGGCGGTTTTTCTCCTCTCGTATCGGTGTTTATGGCGGTGGTTTTCACGTCTTTAGGCATACCTTCGCTCATCTCGCCTTGAGGCGCGGCGTGCCGGCGAAGGTCGTTTCGGCGTGGCTTGGACACGCTGACGTTGCGATTACGCTGCGCATTTACGATACCGTTGATAGTGACGACCTACGCCGCGCCGCCGAGCTTTTAGACGGCTTCTTGCCCGTCAGAACGCAAAAAAACAACGCCATCGGCGTTGTTTAGTCCTGCTGTGGTAGCAGTAGTGTGAGTAATGGATTTTGTAACAGTTACGGTTTTACAGCTGTTTATGCGTTGCATAACCATGCATTAATTGTAACATGTTGAGAGGTTTATGTCAACCTTTTAAAACGGATCCTATGACTTTCCCCGATGACACCTTCAGGCTCGCGCTGTGGCGCTGGCGTAGTATGTCTATCTTGTAGTCTTCAACGCCTATGTCACGCATGGCAGCGATTAAGCGGTCGAGATTACGGTTTGACGGTATGATTTTTGCCGTTTCGTACTGCGACACGGTGGGGCGTGAAAAGCCCACTAACTCCGCGAAATCTTTGCATGTCAAGCCTGCTTCAATGCGTAAACTTCTGAGGTAATTCCCGAAGCCTTGACGCTGCGCTTCTGTCTTGTCATTATTTTGTAACATGAAAAATCGCTCCTTTCTCTTGACATCAATGTTAATTGTGTGCTATTTTGAAAATAGGAGCTGTTATATAACCGTCGCTGGTTTTATTATAATCGGCTTCGGGCAAAAAATCAACAATTTTTTACCTTTTTTTCGTGCACCCTTTTTTACCGGAAAATAAAGGGTGGGTTGGTAGGGGCCGATGCTATAAAATCCTACCGGACGCGTATCACTGTGCGGTATCCACAGCGCGCGCCCGTCAGGGGCAACACGAATGAACCCTTTAAAATCTTTCGGGTGGTGTATGGGCCGCGCGCTGTGCGTGGCCGGACTGCTACGCGTGGGGCATACCACGCCCGGAGTTGGCGCTCCGGGAGTAGCGATACCCTGTGACCGATTCCCTACTCCTATACCCAATTGTAGCCGGAAATCGTCTTTACAGTCCCTCTGCAGCTTGACAGAGGGACAACTATGCCCTCAAGCCCTCAACCTGCCCCAATTGTAAGGTAAGTTTTTCGGGCGTTTGAGTGGTGCCGATGACCGGGATCGAACCGGTACGGGAAAAATTACCCACGGGATTTTAAGTCCCGGGCGTCTGCCAGTTCCGCCACATCGGCATACTACGTTTACAACACGTGAAATTATATCACACGCATTTCGTAAAGTCAAGACAAATTTACCCCAACCACAAAAAATTCAACACTTTACTCCTCAAAAACGTCTTATATATGTAACGGCATATTAACCTACAGTTTAGTTAGGCTAACCAAATTTGGTATGGAAAGGCGGCGCGCCGCGTGTTATACTTGTCACAGAGAAAAATTTCCTTGACAAAACGGCGCAATTATGGCAAAATATACTTGCAACGCAACTGAATATTATACCGAAAAACAAGGATGCTAAATCTGTAAAAAATGCATTCTCTCTTTTCACATTCTTGTTTTTTTCTGAAAAGTTGCGTTGCAGCATCGGAGTAATGTGTTTTTAAATACGCTGACTCCGTGCGGGCAGCGTATTTTTTGCGTCTATGCGTACTTCACATCGGAGGGAGGGGACAAAATGTCTGTAATCAAAAACAACATATATATGCTGCGCCATATGTTCAAAGCGTCGCCCATAGGGACGATCCTGAGTTTTCTCGAGTTCTTCATATGGCGCGGAGTAAGCCTGTTTTACTCGATATACCTCATGCGCTACCTCATGCAAATGCTCGAAACGGGCGCGGATTTCGCGGGTGTGGTACGGCTTTTGCTTATCATGCTTGCCGTGTCACTCGGCGGACTGGCGTTTGAAAGCTGGTTCAACAACCTATACCTTCCGAAAATGTTTGTTACGTTTCAGGAATATTTTCTGACGCTCATATATAAACAGGCGATTAGCTGCGACCTCGCGTGCTACGAGAACCCGAAATTCTACGACAAATTCACGCGCGCAAACACCGAGCTTATCAAAAGACTGGAACAAATAATAGAAAATATGGCGTTTGTCGTTTCAACGATAGTAAGCGCGGCGGTGTGCGTCGTAATAACCGCGCGGTGGGAACCGATAATAATTCCGGTCGTGATAGGAGTCGGAATAGTTTCAACGATTGTCGAGAAAAAACGCGCCGCACTGCGCTTTGAGTGCGTAAAGGAAACAACGCCGCATCAGCGCCGTACCGAATACGTAAAGCGCACCGTTTATTTACAGGATTACGCGAAGGAAATGCGGCTCGGTGAGATCTTTTTCCCACTGCTCGGTCACTTCGAAGAATCCGTGCGCGACTGGATAGACATAACGAAAAAATATTACGGCAAAATATCCATTCTGCGCTGTGTGCGCGGACTTATAATGAGCCTCGGCGCGTTCCTCGGCACACGCGGAATAATTGCGTACCGATATCTTGTCGATAACGCCTACTCGCTCACGGACATGATAACCGTAATGAACGCCGCGACCAACTTCCAGTCGTACATATCAAGCTTTTCGTGGCACCTGTCGGACATGATGGACAACAGCGTGTATATTCAAAACCTGCGTGAATTTCTTGAATACAAGCCGGAAATAACGGAGAACGAAAACGGAAAGATACCCGCTTCGGACACAAACCGACTGACGCTCAAAAACGTGTCGTTCACGTACCACGGCGCGTCAAAGCCGGTACTTAAAAACATCTCGATAGACATACCGCCGAAAACAAAAATAGCGCTCGTTGGACATAACGGCGCGGGAAAAAGCACGCTTGTAAAGCTTTTAATGCGTCTTTACGACGTCAGCGACGGTGAAATTCTGCTCGACGGAGTGAATATAAAGGACTACAAATTGTCCGAATACCGCCGCAAATTCGGCACTATATTCCAGGATTTCAAGATATTCGCGACGACCGTAACGGAAAACGTGCTCCTTCACCCGCCCGCGGACGAAACCGACCGTGAGAAGGCGAAAATTGCGGTAAAGGAAAGCGGTTTATGGGACAAGATAGAAACACTTCCGAACGGCATGGAAACGCATCTTACGAAGGAATTTGACGATAACGGCGCGCTGATGTCGGGCGGTGAATTTCAGAAAATCGCGGTGGCGCGCGTATTCGCAAGAGATTCGTCTATCGCGATACTCGACGAGCCATCCTCCGCGCTCGATCCGATAAGTGAGTACGAAATGTTTAACAATATGATGACCGCCTGTGCGGACAAAACGGTGATTTTCATTTCTCACCGACTCTCGTCGGCTGTCATGGCGGACAAGATATATCTGCTCGAACAGGGCGAAATCGTGGAAGAGGGCACTCACACGGAATTAATGGAACTTGGCGGCAAATACGCCGAAATGTTTACCATGCAGGCGGAAAAATACCGCGAATAAGGCGTGCGCGTCCGCACGCCGCCGGATAACAAAACGGAACGCCGAACCGTCGTTCCGTTGCCGTAGGGGCGAACTGTGTTCGCCCGTTCAGGAAAGGAACATCATATGAAGAAAATACTACATACCCTATCAAATCACTTTCTTATGCTGAAATTCTATTTCCGCTTCGCGCCCGCGTACCTTATCGGCAACACGCTTTTCTGCGTATTCGTGTCGTTTCAGGACACACTCGCGGGACCTGTCGCACTCAAGTACATACTAAACGGTTTGACCGGCGGCAAAACGTTTAAAGAACTGCTGATATTCATGCTCATCGTTAGCGCTGTTATAGTCCTGCGCAACACGCTCGGCGCGTATTTTGCGGAATACCTTGGAGCGCAGGCACGGGTAAAGGTCAGCACCGGTATGCAGAAGGTGATCTTCGAGCACGCGCACAACATGGATCTCGAATACTACGAAACGCCGAAATTCTACACCGACTTCGTTTGGGCGGCTACTCAGGCGGACGACAAGCTCTGGGAAATGTATGCGACGTGGACGAAAATAGTCGCGCGCGTGTCGGAGGGCGTGTTCATGGGCGGATTTATGGCGCTGACGGACAAGACGCTGTTCATATTCGCGCTGATAGCGATAGCCGCCCGCGTGATCTCGAGCCGCCTGCGTATCAGAAAACGCTATCAAATGGACCTCGAAATAAAGCCTATAGAGCGCGAACGCGACTACATGACGCGCGTGTTCTACCTTGCAGACTACGCGAAGGAAATACGCCTTTCCGATATGCATAAGACTTTGTTCGAGCGCCTTCGCGGCACGATGAAGCGCATAAAAGGCGTGTGGGACAAGGACGGAAAAACGCTTATACGCTACTCGGTACTCGGCAATCTCTTTTCGGACGGACTGCTCGAATTTGCGATGTATATGTACCTCTGCTATCAGACGATCATAACGCGCGCGTTGGGCTTTGGCGACCTCGCGGGACTTATATCTGCCACCGACCACTTCACGGGCGAAATGAAGCAGACCGTTGACCAATGTATTGAGCTGTCGAAGCAGGCGATGTACGTCGATAACTTCCGTGAATTTTTGGCGTACCGTCCGAAAATAGAAACGCAGTCGGGAGATGCGCCCAAGGACGAGATTGGTGAGCTGACGCTTAAAAACGTGTCGTTTAAGTACCACGGTGAAGAGCGATACAGCCTGAAAAACATAAACATTACATTAAAACCGTACGAAAAAATAGCGATAGTAGGCTATAACGGCGCGGGCAAGAGCACGCTTGCGAAGCTTCTTCTCAGGCTCTACGACGTGACCGAGGGCGAAATTTTACTTGACGGCAAAAACATAAAGGAATACGAAACCGACAAATACCGCGCCAAATTCGGCTCTGTGTTTCAGGACTACAAGGTTTTCGCGGGCACCGTCGGCGAAAATGTGGAAATGGGCTTTGTAAAGGACGAGGCGCGCGGACGGATAGTGAAAAGCCTCGATGAAAGCGGTTTTTCCGAAAAGCTTGCGACGCTCAAAAACGGCATAGACACGCAGGTGACGCGCGAGTTCAGCGAGGACGGAGTAAACTTCTCCGGCGGTGAGGAGCAAAAAATAGCGATAGCGAGAATTTTCAGCCGCGACTGTCACTACGTAATACTCGATGAGCCCTCTTCCGCGCTCGATCCGATAAGTGAATATAAGCTCAACGAAACCATGCTTCACCTGTCGGAGAAAAAGACTGTGATATTCATCTCACACCGCCTTTCGACGACATGCATGGCGGACAGGATATTCATGCTCGAGGACGGCGAAATAATCGAAGAGGGCAGTCACGCCGACCTTATGGCGCTCGGCGGCAAATACGCGGAGATGTTTAACAAGCAGGCGGAAAAATACAGGGTATAATTTTAAATATATAATGCGCTTGATTTATTTCTCAATATGGATTATAATTAGATTGCACTAAAAATAAGGAGAATAAAAATGGCGTTATTTACTATTGCCGACTTACACTTACCGCTTGGTATAGATAAGCCTATGGACATATTCGGCAGCGCGTGGACAAACTACGTTGACCGTCTTAGGGAGAACTGGCAGGGAAAAATCAAGGAGGACGACACTGTCGTGATACCGGGCGACTTTTCTTGGGCGACGTATTTGGAGCAAAGCGTTAAGGACTTTGAATATCTTAACGGCTTAAACGGTAGGAAAATACTTGTTAAGGGTAACCACGATTACTGGTGGACGACGAAAAACAAGCTTGGCGAATTTACAGCGAAGCACGGTTTTTCAAATATAGATTTTCTGCAGAATAATTTTTTCGCTTACGGAGATATTGCCATATGCGGCACGCGCGGCTGGATACACCCCGCTTGGGACAGCTTCAAGGACGAGGACAGGAAGATATTTGACCGCGAAACAGCGAGGCTGGAGCTGTCGCTAAAAGCCGCGTCGAATTTTAAAGAAATATACGTTTTCACCCACTATCCGCCCATGTCGACCGCGCTCGAGGGTAACGAATTTGTGGACATGATGAAGAAATACCCCGTGACAAAGTGTATTTACGGTCATCTGCACAGCGCGTCGCAAAAGAACGCGGTGGAGGGCGTTATAGACGGTATAGAGTACAGATTGGTATCGGGAGATTATATATCGTTTGATCCCGTGAAATTATGCGATTAAAAAAACAGCCGTTCATTATTTACCGACGGCTGTTTCTTCTTTATGATGTTTCTTTTTGTTTTTACGGCACTTTAAGTGCGTGTCGGGCGTTAGATGCCCTATATCCATTTCAAAACACTCCTCTATGTCCTCGAGTGAAAGCAGCGAGTAATCCTCCAAAATCCTGAGCAGCACCTTTGCGCACGCGTAAGCGTCGTCATACGCCCTGTGATGATGAAAATGTATATCAAGCGCGTCGCACAGGTTGTTGAGCTTGTGGCTCGGAAGCTCGGGATACGCCTTTTGCGACAGCTTTACCGTGCACAGATAGTCAAAGGTGGGGAAGGGTATTTTAAAATACTCCAACGTGGCGCAAAGCGCCCCCACATCGAAGTCCGCGTTATGCGCGATAACCGTTTTGTTTTCGAGATACGGCTTAACACTGTCCCAATACATATCAAATGTCGGCTTATCTTCAACCATTTCCGGCGTTATGCCGTGTATTTTTATATTAAACTCGTTAAATTCAAAAGGTACGGGACGTATCAGAATTTCTTTCCTGTCCGTAATCACGTTATTTTCTACCACGCAAATTCCAAGACTGCATACGCTTGTGTAATTGGACGTGGCTGTTTCAAAATCTATCGCTACAAAATCCATATTATCTCTCCTAACCTTTTTATTATACAACTTTTTTTGTCGAATGTCAAAGACTATCGCCAAATAAAATTGACATTGACCTTTTATTGGTATATAATTAAAGAATAGGAGGCGATTACATGCTTATCGGAATTATAGGAGCTATGGAGCTTGAAGTACAGACATTGAAAAGCCTTATGGACTGCGCAAAAACAGACAAAATAAGCGGTATTGACTTTTGTTGCGGCAAAATACACGGCGCGGACACGGTCGTGGCGGTCGCCGGAGTGGGCAAGGTCAACGCTGCGGTATGCGCCCAAACCATGATACTTACATATTCGCCCGATATGCTCATAAATGTCGGAGTTGCGGGCGGTCTTTGCAAGGAATTTAAAATAGGCGATATAGCCGTCGCGGACGCAGTCGTTGAGCATGACATGGACACGTCGCCGATAGGCGATCCCAAGGGATTTATTTCCGGTATCAACACCGTTTACATGGAATGTGCGAAAAATGTTTCCGACGCTCTCGCCTCAGCCGCGTCAAAGCTTGACGGAATAAACGTAAAACGCGGCATAATCGCCTCGGGCGACCAATTCATCTCGTCCGACGAACAGAGAAACAGGATAATATCCGACTTCAACGCCGTAGCGGCGGAAATGGAGGGCGCGAGTATCGGTCACGTATGTCTTATGAACAACGTACCGTTCGGAGTTTTACGGGCAATTTCAGACGGCGCGAACGACGATTCCGTTATCGACTATCCGACCTTCGCAAAGCTTGCCGCGGAGAATTCGATAAAGATTATTATTGACTTTTTGAACAATGTAAAGGAAGTGCGTGAAAGTGGAAAAAATTAAAAGCTTCACCGTAGACCACAGGAAGCTTGATAAAGGTATATACATTTCAAGAATCGACGGAAATATCGTAACATACGATATGCGCTTTTGCAAGCCCAACAGCGGCGATGTGCTTGACAACGTCACCATGCACACGATAGAGCATATGGTAGCGACATTCGTCAGAAATTCTGATATAAAAAACGAGGTCGTATACTTCGGACCTATGGGCTGTCAAACCGGCTTTTACCTGCTCACGCTAAGCAGTGTGAGCTGCGAGAAAGTACTTGAAACCGTAAAGGACGCGCTCCAAAAAACAATAGACCACACGGGCACGGTTTTCGGCGCGAGTGAGATCGAGTGCGGCAATTACAAAACCTTAAACCTTAAAAACGCAAAAACAGCGTGCCGCAAATACCTTGACGTAATTAAGGACACAACTGTCATACACGATTACGCTTACGTGAACAGCAAGTGATCATTCTTCACTGCCGCTAAACGCCTCGAGGATCTTCGAGTAGACCTCTTCTGAATGTTCACGAAAATAAACCGCCGTTTTTTCAGCCTCCTCACGCGAACCGGCGTAGAGCGAAAGACTTAAAATTTGCGTGTTATCGTCATCGTACAAGGCGCAGTCGGCACTGTATTCATCGCGCCGCACGGGAGTTATGGCGCTTTGAACCGCATTTTTGCGGCGCTCCTCCCTAAAAAGCTCCTTCACGGAGCTGTCGATCGGCTCACGTATATACACGGGTATATTTGAACGAAAAAATTCACCCACGCTGAGGCCCTTTTGCGTTATCTCGTACATCTGACTGTGCTTACCCTCAAGGTACGCGCTCACATGACTTGTCTGCACGAGATTATCGAGCGCCACCTGAAAATCATTGTAATTGATGTTACAGTTGTCGAGCACGAGATTTAGCAGCTCGTTGTACGGCACTGCGCTGTCTACCTTACTCAGCGTATACAGTATGATGAACTGTATCAGCACGGAATCCTCAATTTCTTTTTGGTACAGCATAATATTACCTCCGTTATTCGTTATACATAAGTATACCACAAATAATTGAAAAAAGATAGAGTAAATATAAAAAATAGGAGAAGAAAAATGCCGAGAAAGAAACTTAGCGAACAGGAAGAAACAGAACGCGTACTTGCGCTTTACGAAATAGAAAATTCATACCGTTCAAAAGGCTTTACCGACATAGCCGGAGTTGACGAAGCCGGACGCGGACCGCTTGCGGGACCGGTATACGCCGCCGCGGTAATTTTACCCGAAAGCACCGTGATAAAAGGCATAGACGACTCCAAAAAACTCAGCGAAAAACGGCGCGAAGAGCTGTTTGACGAAATAACGGAAAAAGCCGTCGCATATAATATTTTCAGCGTGGACGAAAAACGCATCGACGAAATAAACATTTTAAACGCGACGTTTGAAGCGATGAACGGTGCCGTGAACGGACTTAACGTAAAACCCGACTTTGTACTCATAGACGGCAACAGAATAGCGGGAATGACCTTACCCCACGCCACGGTCGTAAAGGGCGACTCAAAAAGCATTTCCATAGCCGCCGCGTCGATTTTAGCCAAGGTAAGCCGTGACCGCTTCATATCCAAAATAGCCGAAAAGTACCCCGAATACGGCTTTGAAAAACACAAGGGCTACGGCACAAAAGCCCATACCGACGCGATCTTAAAGTACGGACCGTGTGAGATACACAGAAAAACATTCTTGAAAAAACTCTTGGGAGGAAACGTATGACTACGAAAGAAATAGGCGACTTCGGTGAAAACGCCGCCGCGCGTTACCTCGAGGACAACGGCTACACAATACTGAAACGCAATTTCAGGCTGAAATTTGCCGAGGTGGACATCATAGCCGAAAAAGACGGCTGCACGGTTTTCGCGGAAGTAAAGACCAGGCTCACAAACTCCTTCGGCAACCCCGGCGAATACGTTGACCACCGCAAGCAGCAGCGCATACAAAAAGCCGCCACCTGCTACGTGGACGTAGAAAATACCGACGTAAGATTTGACGTTATTGAAGTACTGTACAGCGAAACAAACGGCACGCCGCAAATCACAAACGTAAATCATATTGAAAACGCTTTTTGAAACGGAGATGCTTTAATGCAATACAATTACTCTCTTTTCGACGCTCACTGCGACACGCTCTGCCTCGCCCTCGACGACGGCAAAAGTCTTTCGGCAAACGACTGCCACACCGACTTTGAGCGCCTGTCGCGCTACAAAAGCTGCACGCAGATTTTCGCGTGCTTTATACACCCCACATACAAGTCCTGTGCCGCGAAGCGCACGCTTGACTTAATAGACACATACCTTACGCATAAGCGCGAAGCGCCGAAAAACGTAAAAACGATATTGAGCATCGAGGGCGGGGAGGGGATCTACTCACTCGCGGCGCTTAGGAACTACTATCGGCTCGGCGCGCGCGTCGCCGCGCTGACGTGGAACTTCACAAACCACATTGCCGCCGGCGCACTTGAAAAGGACGAAAGCAAAGGGCTTACGGAATTTGGCGAGCGCGTCGTCAGAGAAATGAACAGAATAGGCATGCTTATAGACGTTTCGCACCTCAACCGAAGATCCTTTTTCGACATTGCCGAAATAACCGACATGCCTTTGATAGCCACACATTCCTGCTCCGACCGCGTATGCCCGCACCCGCGCAACCTCACCGACAGACAGTTTGAGGTGATCAAAAATACGGGCGGATGCGTCGGGATAAACTTTTACCCAAAATTCCTTACGCAAAACACCGACTGCGGCATAGACGACATCGTTCGCCACATAGACCGCTTTATGGAGCTTGGCGGCGAGGACAATATCGGGATCGGCTCCGACTTTGACGGAGTGGACTGCTTGCCAAGCGGCATAAACGGAGCAGAGGACACATATAAGGTCTTTGACCGTCTTGCGAGCCTTGGCTACAGCGATGACGTGATAGAAAAGATAAGCCATAAAAATTTTGAAAGAGTAACGGAGAATTTATAATGCCGAAATTTTTTGTAACACCGGACAAAATAAACGACAATAAAATCATAATCGATACCGACGACGTAACGCACATCTCCCGCGTGCTTCGCCTTGGCGCGGGCGATACCTTGACCGTCTGCGACAGCCGCGGCATTGACTACGAGGCGCGCATAGAAACAGTCGAAGCAAAGCGCATCGTCTGCGAAATTATAAGCAAAAAACAAAGTGCGTCGGAGCCGCCGATAAAGGTAACTCTGTTTCAGGGACTCCCCAAAGCGTCAAAAATGGAATACATAATACAGAAAACAACAGAGCTCGGAATAAGCGAGATAGTGCCCGTGAAGCTGTCAAGGTGCGTGGTAAAGCTTGACGGTCAAAAGGACGAAAGAAAGAAGACAGACCGCTGGCAAAAAATTTCAGAAGCCGCCGCGAAACAGTCTGGACGCGGCATTGTGCCGAAAATAGGCGATGTAATTACGCTTGGGGAAGTGATAGAACGTTCAAAAGAGTTTGACATCTTTTTCGTCCCATACGAGTGCGAGGAGCAAAAAACACTCAAAGAAACGCTTTTGTCAAAGGATAACGTAAAAACCGTCGGATTTATCATAGGTCCCGAGGGCGGCTTTGACGCGGCGGAGGCGGAGCTTATAAGAAACAGCGGCATAGAAACGGTAACGCTCGGCAAACGTATTTTACGAACCGAAACGGCGGGCGAGGCTGTGCTCGCCATGACTATGTACGAAATAGGAGATATAAATTAAGGAGGATGCAAAATGACGCTTCAGGAGATTATTGACGGCAGTGACAATATCGTATTTTTCGGAGGCGCGGGAGTGTCTACGGAAAGCGGCATACCCGACTTTCGCAGCGTGGACGGACTGTACAATCAAAAGTACGACTACCCGCCCGAAACGATTTTAAGCCGCACTTTTTTCATGAGTCATACGGAGGAGTTTTACAAGTTCTACCGTGACAAGATGATCGTAAAAAACGCGAAGCCGAACAAGGCGCATATCGCGCTTGCCAAGCTTGAGGAAAAGGGAGTTTTAAAGGCTGTGATAACACAGAATATAGACGGGCTCCATCAAATGGCGGGCAGCAAGGAGGTCATTGAGCTTCACGGCTCGACGCTTCGCAACTACTGTATGGGCTGCTCAAAGCCTTACGGCATTGAATATATAGAAAACACAAAGGGCGTGCCGCGCTGCGCGGATTGCGGGAACATAATAAAGCCCGACGTGGTCCTTTACGAGGAAATGCTTGACGACACGGCGATAAGGAAGGCTGTAAACTATATCAGCAAAGCCGACGTGCTTATAATAAGCGGAACGTCACTCAACGTATATCCGGCGGCAGGCTTTATAAATTACTTCGGCGGCAGTAAGCTCGTGATTATAAATAAGGACGCGACGAGCGCCGACAGCCGCGCCGACCTTGTCATTAACGAGCCTATAGGCTCCGTTCTCGGAAGCTTGAAAATATGAAAATTTACTTGATGAACGTAAGCGGCATAGATCCGTCCGACGAAAAATGGTACAAATACCTGTCCGAAAAACGAATAAAAAAAGTAAAAAGACTCCGTAAGGAAAGCCGTAAGGCGCAGTCGATAGGCGCGGAGCTGCTTTTAAGGTACGCCGTAAATCAAATCACGGGTGAGAACGGCTTGGTAAAATGGGACACTGACGAAAACGGCAAGCCGTATCTCACGGAGCACGCCGATATTTATGTAAATTTGTCACATTCGGGCGATTACGCCGTATGCGCGCTCCACTCTTCGCCTGTGGGCATCGACATACAGCGCGTAGGCAAATGTGACATGGGTATCGCAAAAAGATTTTTCACGGCGGAAGAAACGGAATATATAGAAGCCTCAGCCGACCGCGAGAGCGCCTTTTTTGAGATTTGGACAAAAAAGGAAAGCTTTACGAAGGCGGTGGGCAAGGGGATCGCGATGAATATGAAAGACTTTTCCGTCATCGAAAACGAGATCGTGTACGAGGGGGAAAGGTATATATTAAAAAAATGCTTACCCAAAAAGGACGGATATAAAATATCCGTCTGCTATCTTTTGCCCTCGGAGCCGTCGTAATTATAAATATTGGCAGTTTCGGGCGAATAGTCCATTATCTCGTCGTAAGCGTCAAGCTGATTTTCGCTGTCGGGCTCCCACGGTATAAGTCCCGTACATTCACGCGCCGATATGGCGTTTGACACATCGAAGTCAAACATACTGTCGCGGAAAATCACGTGTTCTCTATGCTTTTTCTTTTTCATAATAAAAACCTCCTTACGGCTTTAGTATGCCCTAAAGGAGGTAAAAACAATATACAATTACAGACGGCTGTGTAAAATCATGCCGTTTTTTAAATTAAATTCCACATATGATCAAGCGGACCTCTGCCTTTGCCAATGTCAAGACCGGAGCGTATCGCGCCCGTAACATATTTTTTGGCGTTTCCGACAGCCGTCTTCATATCATGCCCCAATGCCAAGTTAGCCGCGATAGCGCTTGAGAGAGTGCAGCCCGTACCGTGAGTATTCGGGTTGTTTATTTTTTCACCGTAAAACCACGTTTCCTCTTCTCCGTCATACAGTAGATCGCTTGCGTCACCTGCCAAGTGACCGCCCTTTAACAGCACTGCGGTTCCGTAATTATCGTAGATCATTTTGGCGGCTCTTACCATATCGTCCGCGCTTTTGATTTCAAAACTGCTTAGGATTTTTGCCTCATAAAGATTCGGAGTAATTATATCCGCCAACGGGAACAACACTTCCGTAAGCGTCTTTACGGATTCCTCTCTCAATAGCGGCGAACCGCTTGTCGACACCATAACAGTGTCCAAAACTATATTTTTGGCGCTGTATTTTTTTAACGCGTCCGCGATACTTTTTATAATTTCCGCCGAGGACACCATACCTATCTTAACGCTGTCGGGGAATATATCCGTAAATACAGCGTCAAGCTGTGATGTGACTTCACTTTTCGGCATATCGAACACGCTGTAAACGCCTGTGGTGTTTTGCGACGTAACGGACGTTATAACGCTCATTCCGTATACTCCGTGCGCGGCGAAGGTTTTTATATCCGCCTGTATGCCCGCGCCGCCGCTTGAGTCCGAGCCTGCCACAGTAAGCGCTGCTTTCATATTATTTCACCTATCCTTTTGTACAATTCTCTTGCCGCTTTTTCTATATCCCGCTTAGCGAATATACCCGAAACGACCGCCGCGCCCGCTATACCGGTATTTTTAAGCGTTAAAACGTTTTCCGCGTTTATGCCGCCGATTGCGGCAACCGGTATACTCACCGATTTTGTTATCTCCTTCAACTCCGCTATCTCCAATTTTTTCGCGTTACTCTTTGTGGACGTGCCGAACACCGCGCCACTCCCGAGATAATCCGCACCGTCGTCTTGCGCTTTTTTCGCTTGCGTGACTGTTTTTGCGGTAACTCCTATAATTTTACCGTCACCGAGTATTTTCCGCGCCTCATCGGGCGGCATATCGTCCTGACCGAGATGTACTCCGTCCGCACCCGCCGCCTTCGCCGCATACACGTTATCGTTTATTATAAGCGGCACATTATACTTTGAGCAAAGCTCTTTCATTTTTACAGCCGTATTCACGACCTCATCAAACGCCGCACCCTTTTCACGAAGCTGCACCATCGTCGCTCCGCCCCTAAGCGCCTCCTCAACATCATCAAAAAGCGACCTACCCTCAAGCCACGTCCTGTCGGTGACGGCGTAAAGCCGCAGTAAATTTCTGTCAAAACGCATAATCTCTCCTCCGTAATCTTACGCGTAAAATTATACCACTTACGGAAGCCAAAGTCAAATAACGCGGCTTTTACAAAAAAATCAAATTTTTACGTTTTATTTTGTTATTATATTGCGAACTTAAAGAATTTATGTTAAAATAAATGCATATTTAGTTTAAATTTGAGCAAAAAGGAGTTATAAAATGGAGCGCGTAAGAAGGATTTATGTTGAAAAAAAAGACGGTTTTGACGTAGAAGCAAGAGGAATTTTCGAGGATCTGCGTGAAAACCTTGAAATGACGGGACTTACAAACGTACGCCTTATAAACCGCTACGACGTCGAGGGCATAACGGACGACGAGTACGCGGCGGCGCGTGGGCTGATTTTTTCAGAGCCGCCCGTGGACGACGCGTATGACGAGGTAATTCCCATTGAAAACGGAAAGGTGTTCGCGGTCGAGTACCTTCCGGGACAGTTCGACCAGCGCGCCGCGTCGGCGGAGGAATGTATTTCAATTCTCACGCAGAAGGAGCGTCCAAGAGTACGCAGCGCGAAGGTGTACGTGCTTGAGGGCGATGTTTCCGACGGGGACGTTGAGCGCGTAAAGAAGTACGTGATAAACCCCGTCGAGGCGCGTGAGGCGAGCTTGGACAAGCCCGCGTCGCTCGATATGGAGCATATCGTACCCGACGATGTAGCTGTGGTTGACGGATTTATCGGCATGGACGAGGCGGCTATGAACGAATTTTTAACTAAAATGGGATTTGCGATGGATTTGGACGATTTGAAATTCTGCCAAAACTATTTCAAAAACACCGAACACCGCGACCCGACAGTTACGGAGCTGCGCATGATCGACACATACTGGTCTGACCACTGCCGTCACACCACGTTTTCAACGCGCATAAACAACGTCACGATAGGCGACGGCAAGTACGCGGACATTATCCGCGAGTCATACGAGGAATACAAAAAAGCAAAGGCTGAACTTTACGCGCCCGACAGGGATATTTGCCTTATGAACATGGCGACGATTATAGTAAAGCAGCTTAAAAAGCGCGGACTTTTAAAGGAAATAGACGAGTCCGAGGAAATCAACGCCTGCTCGATAGTCGTACCCGTTGACGTGGACGGTGTTGACGAGGACTGGCTTATTATGTTCAAGAACGAAACGCACAACCACCCGACCGAAATCGAACCGTTTGGCGGCGCGGCGACGTGCCTTGGTGGTGCGATACGTGACCCGCTGTCGGGTCGCTCGTATGTCTACCAGGCGATGCGCGTAACAGGCAGCGGCGACCCACGCACTTCGCTCAAGGATACGCTTCAGGGCAAGCTCATGCAGCGCAAAATCACGCGCGGCGCGGCTGCTGGCTACAGCTCGTACGGCAACCAGATAGGTCTTGCGACAGGACAGGTGCAGGAAATTTACGACGAGGGCTACGTCGCGAAGCGCATGGAGATAGGCGCGGTAATAGGCGCTGCTCCGAAAAAAAACGTTATCCGCGAAGTGCCGTCTGAGGGCGACGTTATCATACTTTTAGGCGGCAGAACGGGACGCGACGGCATAGGCGGCGCAACAGGCTCGTCAAAGGCTCACACGGAGCAGAGCGTTTTGACGTGCGGCAGCGAGGTACAAAAGGGTAATCCGCCGGTAGAGCGTAAAATCCAGCGTCTTTTCAGAAACGAGAAAGTCACGACGCTTATAAAACGCTGCAACGACTTCGGCGCGGGCGGCGTGTCCGTGGCGATAGGCGAGCTTGCGGACGGTCTTACCATAAACCTCGACAAAGTGCCGAAAAAGTATGAGGGACTTGACGGCACGGAGCTTGCGATAAGCGAGTCGCAGGAGAGAATGGCTGTCGTTGTGAGAAAGTCCGACGCGGAGAAGTTTATAGAATACGCGCACGAGGAAAACTTAGAAGCGACCGAGGTAGCGGTTGTGACGAGCGCAAACAGGCTCGTGATGAACTGGCGCGGCAAAACGGTGTGCGACATCTCGCGTGACTTCCTTAACACAAACGGCGCAACGAAGAACACCGACGTGGAGGTAGAGCTCCCCGACAGTGAAAACGGATACTTTAAAGATAAAAAAATTACCGACATAAAGAGGGAATGGCTTGATATTTTGTCGGATTTGAACGTCTGCTCGCAGAAGGGACTTTCTGAGCGATTCGACTCGACTATCGGCGCAAATTCAGTACTTATGCCGTTTGGCGGCAAGTACCAGTTTACCCCGTCCGACGGCATGGCTGCCAAGGTGCCGGTTCAGGGCGGCAAGACTAACACGGCTACCGTTATGACATTCGGCTATAATCCTGCATTGTCAAAGTGGAGCCCGTACCACGGCGCGGCATACGCGGTCGTGGAGTCTGTTTCAAAGGCTGTTGCACTTGGCGCAGACTATAAAAAGATTTATCTGACATTCCAAGAGTACTTTGAGCGTCTTGGAACGGATCCCAAACGTTGGGGTAAGCCGTTCGCGGCGTTAATGGGCGCGTACAGGGCGCAGCTTGAGCTTGGTATCGCGGCGATAGGCGGCAAGGACTCGATGAGTGGATCGTTTAACGACCTTGACGTGCCGCCGACGCTTACATCGTTCGCGGTTGCTCCGGTGAAGGCGGACAAGGTCAAGTCGCAGGAGTTTAAAAAGGCGGGTTCGACCGTGATCATGCTCAAAGCCGAGCGCGACGAAAACGATATGCCCGATTTTGACAAGCTGAAAAATATGTACGATTTGGTACGTTTTCTCGACACACCACAGGAAACGGTTGAAATAAAGGGCAAGAGAATCAAAGCGGGCGCGAAAATTCTTTCCGCGAGCGTCGTAAAGGGCTTCGGTCTTGCGGAAACAATTTCAAAAATGGCGTTCGGAAATAAAATAGGATTTAAGTTTAACGAAAATATAAGCGCGGAGGATATTTGGGGTGCGCCGATAGGCTCGATTGTTTTGGAGGTTGAGGGTATAACGTCGCTACTTACAACAGACAATAATATGCCCGAACTCGTTGAACTCGGCGAAACGACCGACGCGACTCAAATCGACGTTTGCGGCGTAAAAATCCCGCTTGACGAGGCGATCGACGCGTGGACGAATCCGCTTGAAAAGGTATTCCCGACAAAGGCGTGCAAATTCACGTCAGAGCCTGAAACGTACACATACGACAAGCGCGGTATCACGGTCGCGACAGAGAAATTTGCGAAACCGAGAATATTTATTCCCGTATTTCCGGGAACTAACTGCGAGTACGACACAGCGCGCTGCTTCGAGGACGCGGGCGGAGTCGCCGACGTGTTCGTTATAAGGAATTTAAGCGGCAGCGATGTAGAGTATTCGATGCGCGAGATGGAAAAGCGTATCAACAATTCGCAGATAGTGATGATCCCGGGCGGCTTCTCGGGCGGCGACGAGCCGGAGGGCAGCGGTAAGTTTATCGCGACGGCGTTCCGCAATCCGCTTGTGAAGGACGCTGTTATGAATATGCTCAAAAACCGCGACGGACTTATGCTTGGTATCTGCAACGGCTTCCAGGCGCTTATAAAGCTCGGACTTGTGCCGTACGGCGAGATACGCGACCTCGACGATAATTCGCCGACGCTTACGTTTAACACGATAGGCAGACACGTTTCGTGCATGGTACAGACGAGGATCGCGTCGAACAAGTCGCCGTGGTTCGCGAACGTGAACACGGGCGACATTCATACGATTGCCGTATCGCACGGCGAGGGACGCTTTATCGCGTCGCCGGAGCAGGTAGCGGAATTGGCGGCAAACGGTCAAATCGCGACGCAGTACGTAAACCTCGACGGCAAGGCGACGTATGATATAGCGTGGAACCCGAACGGCTCGGTATCTGCAATTGAGGGCATAACAAGCCCCGACGGACGCGTGCTCGGCAAAATGGGACACAGCGAACGTACCACACTCGCGAATACCGCGTTTAACGTCCCGGGCGATAAGAACCAAAAACTCTTTGAAGCTGGCGTGGGATATTTTAGATGATGGGATAAATTATGATTTATAGGCGTGCGCGTCCGCACGCCGTCTGAAAGCTTCGCTTTCAGCCAATATAGAATTGTGAAGATAAAAAAGTTCCCGAGGAAACTTTTTTATCATTGATGTTTGCTGACGCGCATGTCGTCAGCAAACCATACGAAACGGCATAAAGCCGTTCCGTACACACGAAATCTTGTGTTTGCAGGGGCGGATATTATCCGCCCGCGGGCGGCGCATATCGCAAGCCTCCCCTACTAGGGGAGGTGTCGGCGAAGCCGACGGAGGGGTTTACACATATAAATCATAATTTACCCAATCGGGGCAAAATACATCACAGAAAGGAGGAACCCGTTTTGAAACCGAAGCTGGGCGTACTTTTCCCACAGATACGCGATGATGAAATATCGGACATAATTGTGGAAAAAATAAGCGTTTCAAAAAACAGACGCAAAATCAAGCTTATGCTCGCATCGGGCGCGTCGGAATACATCACATCACGCGTTCAAAGCAGCGTAAAGAAAGCGTGCAACCTTGCCGAAGTAATTGTCACATCATCACGCAAAGACACACCGTCCGACAAAAACGTCATGATATACACGCTCGAAAAAGGGCAGACAAACCAAGCAATTGAGGACGGTGTCACCTCTGAATACGTGGGCAAAGCCGACGTGTCGGACATGCTTTACGGACGACCGATAAAAGATAAAATAGTATCAATACGCTCTGTCAATAACAATTCCGGCAGAATAACGATTTCCGGCAGAGTGTTTTTTGTTGATGAACGTTCCGTTACCTCCAAAAAAACGGGTAAGGAATTTCATCTTGTTTCAATGTCCGTTACCGACAACAGTGACTCCATCTCCGCAAAATTATTTATAAGAAAAACAGACGACGACGCGCCGTTTGATAAGCTGTATTCGACGCTCAAAAAAGGCGTAAAAAGCGGTGGTATTTACATTGTCGCGCGCGGCAAAGCTCAGTATGACGAGTACGCGGGCGAAACGGTTATTATGCTGAGCGACATAGCCCATATCGGCAAACCGCCCATACGTCCCGACAACGCCCCGAAAAAGCGCGTCGAGCTCCATTTGCACACACAAATGTCCGCTATGGACGCGGTAAACTCCGTGGAGGATCTTATAGACAGGGCGATATACTGGGGACACGAGGCTGTCGCGGTCACCGACCACGGCGTTGTACAGTCGTTCCCCGACGCGATGAAAGCGTCGGGATTTAACGAGAAAATAAAAATACTTTACGGCGTGGAAGGATACCTCATAGACGACAGTCAAAAAATTGTTTACGGCACCCCGAAAGGTGACTTGAATTCCGCGTTCGTAGTATTTGATATAGAAACCACGGGACTTGACAAAAACAAAAACAACATAACCGAGATAGGCGCTGTAAAGGTCGTAAACGGCGAAATCACCGACAGATGGTCAACGTTCGTGAACCCCGATCAGCCTATCCCCGAGGAGATAGTGAACCTCACCGGCATAAACGACGATATGGTAAAGGACGCACCGAAAATAGGTGACCTGCTGCCGAAATTCTTTGAATTTTGCAAGGACTGCACGCTTGTGGCGCACAACGCGGAATTTGACACGGGCTTTATAAAAAAAGCGGCTAAGGACAACAACTTAAAATTTGATTTTCCCTACATCGACACGCTCATGCTCGCGCGGTGCATGTACCCCGACCTTCACAATTTCAAGCTCGACACACTCACGAAGCACCTCGGCGTTATACTCGAAAACCACCACCGCGCCGTTGATGACGCGAAAGCCACGGCTGATGTCTTTTTAAAAATGCTCACGGAATTAAAGGAAAAGGGGACAGAGCGTTTAGACACACTGAACGCGTCGTTTGACCTTAGCGGAGCATCTAAAAAGAACAGAGCCTACCACATAATCATACTCGCGAAAAACCAAACGGGACTGCGCCACATATACGAAATAGTTTCACAGTCGCACCTAAACTATTTTTACCGTACCCCGCGCATACCGCGCAGCCTACTCATAGAGAAACGCGAGGGACTTATTTTAGGCTCAGCGTGTGAGGCGGGCGAATTTTTTAGAGCCGTCGTCGACGGCAAAAGCGACGACGAACTCATCGAAATCGCCGATTTTTACGATTACCTCGAAATACAGCCCATCGGCAACAACGCGTACATGAAATACGACCGCCACCACCCATACGTCAATACCGACGAGGATCTAATGAACTTAAACCGACGCGTTGTCGAGATTGGCGACAAGTGCAAAAAACCCGTCTGCGCCACGTGCGACGTTCACTTTATGGATAAAGAAGGCGCGGACTATCGTAAAATACTCATGAACTACAAGGGCTTCGCTGACGCGGACAACCAAGCTCCGCTTTACTTCAGGACCACCGAAGAGATGCTTGAGGAATTTGACTACCTCGGAAAACCGAAAGCATACGAGGTCGTTGTCACCAACACAAACCTCATCGCGGACATGATAGACGACGTTCGCCCCATACCCGAAAAGAAGTGTCCGCCCGTAATACCGGGCGCAAAGGAGGATATAGTAAACGACGCGACGCGGCGCGCAAAGGAAATATACGGCGATCCACTTCCCGAAATAGTACAGAAACGCCTTGACAAGGAGCTTTACTCAATAACGACCTACGGCTTCTCCGTAATGTACAAGATAGCACAGGAACTTGTGCGCCACTCACTCGCGGACGGCTACCTTGTCGGCTCACGCGGTTCTGTCGGCTCATCGCTCGTAGCGTTTTTGTCCGACATAACCGAGGTAAACTCACTTCAAGGACATTATATATGCCCAAATTGCAAAAACGTCGAGTTTATCAACTCTGAAATAGGCTTATCTGGCTGTGACCTCCCTGACAAAGTATGCCCAAAATGCGGCACGAAGTACAAAAAAGACGGTCACGACATACCGTTTGAAACATTTTTGGGCTTCAAGGGCGACAAAGAACCCGACATCGACCTTAATTTTTCGGGCGTGTACCAGCCGGTGATACACAAGTACACGGAAACGTATTTCGGCACAGGAAAGGTATTCAGAGCCGGCACGATAGGCACTGTCGCGGAAAAAACCGCGTTCGGTTATGTGCGCAAATACTGTGAGGAAAAGGGCATTACGATGCGAGGCGCTGAAATGATGCGCCTTGCCATGGGCTGTAAGGGCGTAAAACGCACTTCGGGGCAGCACCCCGGCGGCATAATCGTCGTGCCGCTTGAGAACGATATACACGAGTTCTGCCCCGTACAGCACCCCGCCGACGATCCAAACTCTGACATAATAACGACGCACTTCGATTACCACAAAATCGACCAAAACCTTTTAAAGCTCGACGAGCTCGGTCACGATGATCCCACGGTAATACGAATGCTTGAGGACATAACGGGACTGAAAGCGAAGGATATACCTATGGACGATCCCGAAACGATGAGTTTGTTCACGTCAAACAAGGCGTTAAAGCTGCTGCCGGGCGAAGATATAGGAACGCGGCTGGGAACATACGGAGTACCTGAGTTTGGTACGAAATTTGTGCGTCAGATGCTTGAGGACACAAAACCCACCACGTTTTCGGAGCTTGTCAGGATTTCGGGACTGTCACACGGCACAGACGTGTGGCTCGGCAACGCGCAGGAGCTTATACGGTCAGGCAAAACGGACTTGTCGCACTCCATATGCGCCCGCGACGATATTATGATTTACCTCATTTCCATGGGACTGGAAAACGAACACGCGTTCAAGATAATGGAAATGGTAAGAAAAGGCAAAGGACTTACCGCGGAATTTGAACAGGAGATGCGCGACAACAACGTGCCCGATTGGTACATCGACTCATGCAAAAAAATAAAATACATGTTCCCGAAGGCGCACGCGGTGGCTTACGTAATGTCCGCCGTCAGGATCGCGTACTTTAAGGTGCATTATCCCGAAGCGTTTTATATAGCGTATTTTACCGTCCGTGCAGACGACTTTGACGCGTCCGTAATGGCGCGCGGAATGGAGAGGGTGAAAGAAGAAATACGCTTGATTAACCTTAAGAAAAAAGACGGCACGGCAACACCGAAAGAGGAAAACCTTATTCCCGTGCTCGAGATATGCGTTGAGATGTACGCGCGCGGAATAAACTTTATCCCGGTGGATCTGTACAAGTCCGACGCTGTCGATTTCATACAGACCGACGAGGGCATACTGCCGCCCTTGAGCGCGCTGCCGGGACTTAGCGCAAACGATGCCAAGAGCATCACGGCAGAGAGGGCAAAGGGAGATTTCCGCAACGTGGAGGATCTAAGACTTCGCACAGGTATAGGCAAGGTACCGCTTGCCGTGCTCGAAGAAAACGGCTGCTTTGACGAGCTCCCCGATACTGACCAGGTATCGTTGTTTGACTGATAAAAAAGACGGTTTTCCGTCTTTTTTTATTGCTTGTTTGACACGAATGGGCTTCTTTTGCTGCCGCACTTGCGGCTCCTATGGTTCAGCTTCCGGTTTTCGCCGAAGGGGAACCTATTTATTTGCCGGAGGCTGAACTGAGCGAAGCGGCGCAAAACAGCGGCGCGTTCAATCTGTCGATCACGGGTGCGGAAATAGACGAAAACTCCGAAGCACCGTATATTTTTAAGGTGCAAAGAGGCGGTGACTATTTGCCCGAAGCAACGCTTCGACTTGACATGATCGACATTACGGCAACGTACGGCAAGGATTATAAGCTTGAGCTGTACGAGGACGGCGGCGAGGACGTACAAAACTCCCGCGACCATAAGTCAATAATCGGCGAAATGCTTGATGGACTTTCGGCGTCGCTTGAAAGCGCGTACCTTCCGCTTAACTTCGCGGAGGGCGAAACGGAAAAAACTATAGCGATAAAACCGAAGAACAACCTTAAAGGCGACGATGACAGAACGCTCACGGTAAACCTTGTGCCCGAAACGCCTGAGGCGATCGTCGGTCTATCGGGCGCAAACATTTCTATTATTGACGACGAGGAACAAAAGGAAGTCACGGTTGAATTTTCCGATACCGAATATCACCCTGAGGACGGCAGCGACGCACAGCTTATGGCGGACGCTACCGCGTCGGACGTTATCCTCGGCGACAAGGTCGATATGAAAACTTTTTTCAACAATATGAAAGTACACCTCGGCGGACAGGTAATTAAGAGTGGGGACGAATATACTCTGACCTTGCCTAAAATGTATTTTCATAATGCCTTTGACGGTTCACCGCTTTCGGAAATATCCGCAAGCACATTAGAACATTACGATTACAGCGGCTATCAAATCGAATGGACAAAGGAATCGGAAGCCGGCAATTATTCACACACCGTTACAAGCGCCGGCACCGATGTTGTAAGCAATGAGGAACGGTGGAACAGACGCAAGACCAATATTTTCACCAATTCGATCTCGTCAAGTTCATTTTCGGTCAAGCTGTATTATGATGAGGCTTTACTAAGCACAGAAACCAAGCTCACCGTACATTCGGTTGCGCCTATTTTAAGACCGTTCGAGGTATCTCTCGTCCCGTCGGATCCGCTTAAGTTTTTAAACGAAAACGGTGATTATGTTGACAACACGAATATAGCGCGCCTAAAAAACGCGAACGATATCATTCTTCAAAACGCGAGCACGAACGGCAAGGGCACGGCTATAAAATTCAGCGGCGACTATATTACTGTAACGACAAACAGCCCCTACTCGTATATTTCGGGACTTAATATTGTCGATCCCGACACGGGACGCTCAGCGCCCCTTCTCACCGGACTTAAACCCGGAACCACGTCCGCGTCGGTACAGCTCACAAACGATTTCATAACATCAAATCTGTACTATATCAATTTTGCCGATAACAACAAAAACGGCAAAAAGGGACAGATAAAGATCCAGGCGGTGCTCGACTATTACGACGTTGATGTAAACATTCACGAGGATCCCAACGCGTCGGTCACCATGACCACGATAAGAGATCCCGAAGAAGAGGAAGATGACGGCTCTCACATTATAAGAGGAGATTTTTACATTAAAAGCGCATCGACCGGTAAATACATATACCTTGACGATCCCACCTTTTCATACCCGAAGGACGTTATTCTGAAAAACGGTTGGGGAACGAAGTTTACCGTAACTCCCTCGTATTTATATCCCCAGGGCGGGCAATTTGACGATTTGGGCGTTATAAAAATGTCTGATTGGCCCAACAGCGCTCTGACTCTGCGCCCACGCAGCGCGGGAGATCCCGGTCCGTCGCGGCTCCACCAGCGTGATGTCGGAGCCAACCCGAGCATGGATGATATGTTTTCGATTGCCAAACAGGATGACGGCACTTACACGCTTGTCGCCGGTAAATACTTCGCACTAAAGGACTGCGGCGATTACATAGGGCGTGATTTTACGCTCCACCCCGAAACGCTTACCTCCTCCTCGCGCTGGATACTCGAGCCCGTGGGGCCGGAGCCGGTAAAAATATTGTCACTGCACCGCGGCGACACGGTTACGTTTACTCAAAATGTAACCAATCCGCGCTATAAAAGCTCACGTATACGTTTTGTGACAAGAGATACCTCAAGCGCGGAAGAGGTCGACGTTAAGAGAAAGTACGGCAAGGATAATTCATGCACGTTATTCTGCGATTACGCGAGCATGGACGTTTACCCGAGCTACGAAAACAGTATGCAGGTAATAGTGAGGGTAAATAAAGACGATCTAAGTATGTTCCGCCGGGACAAGGGTATATTCACCTGCCCGAGCGTTGAGAGCAGCCGTTACATCGACTATATCGTCACAAACGAGGACGAATTTGCGGAATCTGTATATTACGAGTATTCCGCCTACGCAAAAAGCGACAACTACGTTCCGTTATGGAACGGCGCATACGCGCAGAATACATTCTATTTTCAAACAAGCAGCAATCCTGATTGGAATTTAATGACCCTGACGTGCCAAAAGGCTGACAGTCAAAAGTACGTCCTCACCGGTAAAGCGCGTTACTCCGACACCTCCATAAACGGAACGACGGAGGGCAGCGCGTGGATGCCGGCAAAGGGTGTATAGTATAGTAACATAGTAAACAGGTTGTGTAAGGACATAGTAAACACTTTTATGGTAAAATAAAGGGCAAGAAATACTTAGA